>JBBSUL010000021.1:0-33197 GCA_038234375.1 Solirubrobacterales bacterium
CCCGCTCACCGGGCCCTCAGCCACGCCCGGCGCACCGGGGCAGCCGTGCGAACCGGCGTGCGGCCCGGCGCCCGTCGGTGAGGCGCACCGTCGCGGTGACCCGGGCTCGGGGGCGTCCGCGCAGGCGCAGCGCGAACGGGGCCCGGTGGTCGCGCCGTACCCCTCGACGCCGGCCACGCGGACGGCGACGTCACGGATGGCCCAGCCCGTGAACCGCGCCCGCGGCCGCCGGGCGGCGCAGTCCACCCGCGGCACCCAGGTTGGCGGCGGTTGCGGCGACGATGACGGCAGCGGTGCGGCGCAACATGGACGTGCTCCCGGGTCGGCGGTGCTGATGACCCTAACCGCCAGAGCGCGCGTCCGGGGACGTCAGTCGTCGCACGTGATGGCGTCCGGCCGACCGCTCAGGCCGCGGCCGCGTGCAACAGCACCCGCGCCGCGTCCAGGGCGATCCGCAGCTGCGCCGCGTCACGGCGGACCTGCGTGAGCAGCAGCCCGCCCTGGAGCAGGGCCATGGTCGAGGTGGCCAGTTGTGCAGGGTCGGCGGTCGCGGCGAGGTGGCGGCGGGCCTGCATGCGGCCCAGCCCGTCCTGGAGGTGAGCCTCCCAGCGGTCGAAGCCGGCGGCGAGTGCCTCCCGGGCGAGCGGATCGCGTTCGCCGAGCTGCCCGACGAGCGAGCCGATCGGGCAGCCACCCCGTGCGCCACCGGACTTCTGCAGGTCCACGAGCGCCGCGAACCAGCGGTCGATGCCCGCCCAGGTGTCCAGCTGCTGCAGGTACTCGATCTGGACGCCAAGCACCGTGTCGGTCGTCGCGTCGATCACCGCCCGGATGAGGTCGTCGCGGTCGTCGAAGTAGTGGTAGAGCTGACTGCGGCTGGCCGGGGCGCGCGCACCGACGTCGTCGAGGCTGACGCCCGCCGCACCCTGCTCGGCGACGAGCTCGGCGGCCGCGGTGACGATACGCGCGCGGGTGGCGCGGCCCTTGGCGGTGGTGGGTTCCCGCACGGCCATCGTCGTCCCATCGTACCGACAACTGGACTTGACAGTCCAGCCTCAAGACGCGCGGGCACGCCGGGCGGGCTCGTCGCGGTACCGTCGGCGCGCCGCCCGTGCTCACGCTGCTCATCGACAACCACGACTCCTACACGTTCAACCTCTTCCACGCGCTCGCGCAGGTCAACGGGGCCGAGCCCCTGCTCGTGCGCAACGACGAGCGCACCTGGGAGGAGGTCGAGGGCTGGGGCGTGGACAACGTCGTCCTGTCCCCCGGCCCTGGGCATCCCGCCCGGGAGCGGGACTTCGGCATCTGCCGTGCGGCGCTGGCCCACGCCGACGTGCCCGTGCTCGGGGTCTGCCTCGGCCACCAAGGGCTCGCGGACGCCGAGGGCGGCATCGTCGCCGAGGCCGACGAGCCCGTCCACGGACGGCACAGCCGGGTCTTCCACGACGGCTGCGGCCTCTTCGCCGGCCTGCCCCAGGGCTTCCGGGCCGTCCGCTACCACTCGTTCGCCGTGCGCACGGTGCCGCCGAGCCTGCGCCGGACCGCGTGGACCCAGGACGGCGTGGTCATGGGCCTGGCCGATCCGGCCCGCCCGCGCGTCGGTGTCCAATTCCATCCCGAGTCGATCGCCTGCGAGCACGGCCACGCGCTGCTGGAGAACTTCCGGGACATCACCCGGGCGCACGCCTCGGGCCGTACCCCCCGCCGCGCGCGGGGCTACGTGACACCCGCACCGACGCGTGAGCGGCGGCCCTCACCGCCGGACGGGTCACTGGAGGTCCACGTGCGGCGTGTCCCCCACCCGCCCGACGCGGAGACGGCGTTCCTGGCGCTGTACGCCGACACCCCCGACGCGTTCTGGCTTGACTCCAGCCTGACCGAGCCCGGGGGCGCGCGCTTCTCCTACATGGGCGACGCCTCCGGCCCGCTCGCGCGGGCGCTGACCCACGACACCGCGGCCCAGCGGACCGTCGAGCGGGTCGCCGGCGGCACGGTGGTCGAGCACGACGGAGATCTGCTCGAGCACCTGGCCACGCGGTTGGCGGCCCTGCGCTGCGACGCCCCCGCCTCCCCGTTCGCGCTCGTCGGCGGCTACGTCGGGTGGCTCGGCTACGAGCTGACCGGCACCGCGCCGGGTGGGCCGCTGCGGCCCGCGATCCACCGCTCCGACCTGCCCGACGCGGGGCTGATCCTCGCGGACCGGCTGCTGGCCTTCGACCATGTCGCCGGCGAGCTGCACCTCGTGTGCGTGGCCTCGGCGGGTCAGGCGACGGCCGCCGGGGACTGGCTGCAGGCCACCGCTGCGCACCTGAAACGGCTGCCGCGTGGCCGTCCGGACCCTCCGAGTCCCGGCGGCGAGATCGGGCCGCTGGCCGTGCACGCCACGCGCACCCGCGCCGAATACGAGGCGCAGGTCCGCGCCTGCCACGCGCTCATCCGCCGGGGTGAGAGCTACGAGCTCTGTCTCACGGACGAGTTGCGCGTGCGGACCGGGGTGGACCCGCTGACGCTGTACCGCCTGCTGCGCGTCCGCAGCCCAGCGCCGCACGCGGCGTACGTGCGCATCGGCGGCGTGGCGATCGCCAGCTCGTCCCCGGAGCGCTTCCTCGCGGTGGACCGGGCGGGCAGCGTGGAGTCCCGGCCGATCAAGGGCACCGCGCCGCGGGGGATCGACGCGGCGGCCGACGTCGCCGCCCGGGACGCGCTCGCCGCGTCGGCGAAGGACCGTGCCGAGCACCTGATGATCGTCGACCTCGTCCGCCACGACCTCGGCGCGGTGTGCGCGATCGGGTCGGTGCGGGTCCCCGAGCTCATGGTCGTGGAGTCCTACGCCGCCGTGCACCAGCTCGTCTCCTCGGTCCGGGGGACGCTGCGCGGCGGCTATGACGCCGTCGACGCGATCCGCGCCGCCTTCCCACCTGGCTCGATGACGGGGGCGCCGAAGGAGCGGACGATGGCGCTGCTGGACGGGCTGGAGGACCGGCCGCGCGGCCCGTTCGCCGGGGCCATCGGCTACCTGTCACTCAACGGCGCCGCCGATCTCGCGGTGGCGATCCGGACGGCGGTGTGCGTGGACGGCGAGGTGCGGATCGGGTGCGGCGGCGCAGTCGTCCTGGACTCCGATCCGGCCGCCGAGCACGACGAGCTGCTGCTCAAGGCGCGGGCCGTCGTGCAGGCGCTCGCGCTGGCCGCCTGCGGGGACCCGGACGCGCACGACCTGGACGTGCCGACGCGCCCGGCGGTCGAACGCTGATCGTGTGCACCCCAGGGTGGTCAAGATCAGCGTTCGGCGCCTGAAAAGCGCTCCAGCCAGGCCGGGACGACCGCCCAGGCCTCCGTGGCCGGGTCCAGGTGCTCGAAGTGCCCGTCGTCGGGGCGCAGCTCGGCGGTGACGTCGTCCCCGGCCTCCTGCGCGGCCCGGACGTAGTCGGCGACCATCGGCGGCGGGACCATCTCGTCGCGCTCCCCCTGCACGACGAGCTGGGGCACCCCGAGCGGGACGCGCGCCACCGGGGAGGCCTCGGCGTAGACGTCGGGCAGCTGGGCCGGACCCCCGCCCATGAAGGCCTCCAGGATGTCGATGCCGCGGCGCATGTCGTGGGCCAGGCCGACGTCGGTCAGCGGCGCCTGCGCGACGAGCCCGGCCACGCGGACGGTCGCGTCGGTGCGTGCGGCGTCCAGCAGGACCAGCTGCGCGCCGGCCGAGTGGCCGATGCTGACCACGCGCGCGAGGTCCAGCGGCGCGTCGGTGAGCGTGGCCAGGTGGTCGATCGCCGCCGCCACGTCCTGCGGGGTCTGCGGGTAGCCGCCGCCGGAGTCGGCGCCCAGGCGCCGGTACTCGACGTTCCACGCCGCCCAGCCGCGGCTGGCGAGGTCGGCGCACAGCGCCTCCATGCGGTCCATGGTGTTCTCGGCCAGCCAGAACCCGCCGTGCACGACGGCGGCGACGGGGAAGCCGGCGGCCGGCGGGTCGGCGTCCGGGAGCGTCAGCTGCGCGAACTGGTCGGGATGGTCGCCGTACCGGTGGGTCGTGACGGGCATGTCGGTGACCGTAGCGACCGTGCCCGGCCAACGCCATCGGGACGCGACCGTCGCCGGCGCGCGCCTGGCCACCGGCCGCACTCGTCCGCGGGTGGTGCCTACGCGCCGCGGAGCATGCGCAGGGCGGCGTCGAGGACGACCGGCTCCAGGTCGCCCAGCGCGTCCGGCTCGCCGGTCCGCAGCGCGCGGGCGACGAGCGCGTCGATGCCATGGGCCAGGACGGTGAAGACGGCCAGCGGTGGCTCGCCCTCCCCCTCTCCGCCGCGGACGGCGGCGACGTGAGAGGCGGCGAAGCGCCCCGCGAAGCGGTCGAGCACCTCGTCACGCGCGACGGCGGTGGCCGGCGAGCCCTGGTGGATCTCGACGAGGAACGTGCGGGCGAACACGCGGTCGTCCTCAAGGGTCTGCAGGTACGCGCGGATGCCGTCCTGGAGCCGGGCGCGCCAGCCCCCCTGGCTCGCGGCGAGCATAGCGAGGTCGATGCGCTCCTCCAGCACCGCGGTGCCCAGGCGGTGGGCCTCCAGGAAGCACTCCTCCTTGCCGCTGAGCAGGGCGTAGAACGTCGACCGCGACACGCCCGCGGCCCGGACCACGTCGGCGACCGTCGTGCTCGGATAGCCCTTGTCGGCGACGGTCTGGACCATCGCCTCGAGGATCCGCGCGCGCTGACCGTCCTGCGTGTCGACGGGGGTCCCGTCGCCGACGAGCTCGGGGTGGTGGCTGACCAGCGAGGCGTCGCGGTCGTAGGGGATCGGGGCCATCGTCCGGGCCGGCGGTCGTGCGTCAGCGCGCCGCGGCGGCGACCCGCTGCGCCGACAGCGCGCTCACCCGGGCGCGGTGCGCGCCGGGGCCGCCGAGGAAGGCTGAGTCCAGCTGCGCGCGCTTGTACAGCCAGTGCAGGTCGGCCTCCCAGGTGAAGCCGATGCCGCCGTGCAGCTGGATCGCCGACGCGGTCGTCGCGCGCCCACCCGCCGAGGCCGAGGCCTTGGCCATCGCCGCTCCGAGCGGCAGCTGGGCGGGGTCGGCGTCCGCCGCCCACGCCCCGAACAGGGTGGCGCTGCGCGCGCCCTCGGTGTCGAAGAGCATCTGCGCGCACGTGTGGCCGACGGCCTGGAAGGAGCCGACGGGGACGCCGAACTGCTTGCGCTCCTTGACGAAGGCCACGGTCATGTCCAGCGCGCGCTGGGACACGCCGACAAGGCCGGCGGCGACCGCGACCTCCGCGCGGCGCAGCCCGCCGTCGACGTCCCCGGGCAGCTGGTCGCCGTCGACGTCACCCGTGACACGGGCGTAGCGGCGGGTCGGGTCGATGGCGGCGACGTCCTTGATATCCAGGTCAGCAGCGGCGTGGAGGGTGGCCGCGCCGTCCGGGTCGACGAGGACGACGACGTCGGCTCCGACCGCGTCGGGAACCAGTTCGGCCGCCCCGCCGGTCATCGTGCCCAGTGCCCCGCACAACTCGCCGGCGGCCAGGCCCGGCAGCCAGCGCGTCTGCTGGTCGGCGCTGCCACCGTGCTCGATCATCAGCGCGGCCAGTGCCGTCCCGCGCATCGGCACCGCGGCGCACGCCTCGCCGAGCGCCTCGAGCAGGATGACGAGCTCGACCATCCCCAGGCCCTGCCCACCGTGGGCCTCGGACACGGCGATGCCCGGCCAGCCGAGCTCGCCGAGCTGGGCGGTCAGGGCGTCGTCCTGGGTCCCGGCCTCCGCGTGGCCGCGCACACGCTCGAAGGCCGAGCGGCTGGCCAGCAGCTCGCGCGCGGTCGACCGGATCTGCTGCTGGTCGTCGGTGAAGTCGAAGTTCATGCCGTCCGCCTCGCTCAGCGTGCCTTGGGGAGGCCGAGCACGCGCTCGGCCACGATGTTCTTGAGGACCTCGGTGGTGCCGCCTTCGATGGTGTTGCCGCGGGCGCGCAGCAGCTCGTAGCTCCAGCGCGTCCCCGCGGTCAGGGCCTCGGGGCCGACGACGTCGGCGGCGAACTGGGTCAGCAGCTGGTTGGTCTGCGACCACATCCACTTGGTCAGCGAGCCCTCGGGGCCGGGCTGCCCGTACTTCATCGTCGCGGTCAGGCCGCGGTAGGCGGTCAGGCGCAGGGTCTCGCAGCGCAGGTGCAGCTCGCCGAGGGTGTCGGCGATCCGCGGATCCTCCAGCTGCCCGTTGGACGCGGCGATCTGCGTGAGCTCGTCGATCATCACCCGCAGGCGGACCTGCAACCCGAAGGCCAGGCCCGCGCGCTCGTTCATGAGCGTCGTGAGCGCGACCTTCCAGCCGTTGCCCACGCCGCCGACGACGTTCTCGGCGGGGATGTGCGCATCCTCGAGGAACAGCTCGTTGAACTCGTCCTCCCCGGTGATCTGCTTGAGCGGGCGGACCTGGACCTCGGGCTGGTCCATGTCCATGAGGAAGTAGGTCAGGCCCTTGTGCTTGGCCGCCTCGACGTCCGTCCGGGCGACGAGCATGCACCACTTGGAGTACTGCGCGCCGGACGTCCACACCTTCTGGCCGGTGACCTTGAACGACCCGTCCGGCTGGGCCACGGCGCGGGTCTTGACCGCCGCGAAGTCGCTGCCGGCCTCCGGCTCGGAGAACCCCTGGCACCAGATCTCCTCCGCCGAGAGGATCGGCGTCAGGTAGCGGTCCTTCTGCTCCGGGGTCCCCCACGTCATGAGCGTCGGACCGCCGAGGAGCAGGCCGAGGATGTTCGCGGGCAGCGGGTGCCCGGAGCGCGCGAGCTCCTCGTAGAAGATCGCCGACTCCACCAGCGTCGCGCCGCGCCCGCCGTACTCCACCGGCCAGTGCACGCCGGCCCAGCCGCCCTCGTGCAGCTGCCGCTGCCAGTCGCGCCGCCACGCGTACTGCGCGTCCTCACCGGCGGGCTCGGGGCCCGGCCCGTTGTCCTGCAGCCAGGTACGCAGCTCGTCGCGGAAGCCCGCCTCGATCTCGTTGAACGTCAGGTCCATCGCAGGATCGCCTCTCCAGGGTCACGGCAGGGACAGCGGTACTGCGTACCTTACAGGTACAGCCTCGCCGTTCTCTCGGGCCGTCACGGGACCATCAAACGTCAACGGGCCCTTCGGTGGCGGTCGGCCGGAACGCCACCACCGGCAGCTCGTGCACCAGCCGACGACGGGCACTTCGCCGAGCGCCCCAACCCGGCGAGCACGAGCAGCTCCTCGGTCGCCATCCGATCACCTCAGGCATCGTGCGATGGCGCTGTCCGGCGCGGCGGCCGACGTGAGGCAGCCGCAGGAACCGCCGGCCGAGGAGCCAGCCGGCGGTCCCGTCGTACAGCCGCGCCGGGGCGCGGAGCATCCGGCGCACGAGGGGTGGTGGTCGGCGCGCGCTCATCCCCCCATGCTTGCGACGGGTGCGGATCGACGTCAGCGGCCGCGGCTCGCGAGGGTGAGGACCGCGGTCGGCGTCAGGTTCCGCCCGAGGTGCACAGGGCGTCAAGCGGACCGAATGCCGAGCGGGGTCGCGGGCGCCGGTCAGCGGGGGTGTTCGGGCGTCATGCGAAGGGGGTACCGGCGCGGCGCACAGAGGGAACGGTGCCGCGCCGGGCGGCCGCCACGTCACCCACACCAGCGTGCGCGTCGCGCACGGGGTCGGTGACGTCGAGGGTGGCGGCCAAGTTGGGGACGATATCGGGCTGGGGCACCGTGATCCGGTGCACGAGCGGCGGGCCCGGCGACCGGGCGGGATACTTGCCCTGCAGCGCGGCAACGGCCAGGCGCACGCTGGGATGCAGCCCTAGCCCGTGCAGACGGCACAGCCGCAGGACGCTGACCAGCAGCGGATCGGGGTCGGCGATCGCCAGGACCGCCCCCTGGTGTTGCAGCTGTCTCATCTCGGCGCACAACAGGCTGAGGACGTTCGTGGTGATCCCGTCGACCGCACCGAGATCGATCACGAACGCCTCGCGGCCACCGCGCATCGCACCGATCACCTGGTCCTGCAGCGAACCGACGGTGTCCGCACCGACGGGCGCGTGCATCGCAAACACCGTCACGATGAGGGGTGATGCGTCTGGCGGCAGGTGCGTGTCGGTGTCTCGCATCGGTGCTCCCACAAGGGAAGGTGTGCAACGTCACCGGGGTCTGGAGCGACGCGAGAAGGTCTGCACGGACGGTTGGTCCTAAAACTACCACAACGACAGCCAAGCGCCCACACGCTCGAATCGGGCTACGGCGCCGATGCTCCGCGCCCCGTCCGGCGGTAGCGTTGCCAGGTCCGTGGAGCCCTCCGCCATCCCCCGTCCCGCCGCCGTCCCGCCGCTGGCCGCGCGCCTGCGCGACGTGCACAGCTCGCCGGTGCGCGAGATCCTCGCGCTGACCGCACGGCCGGGGATCATCTCGTTCGCGGGCGGTCTGCCCGCGCCGGAGCTGTTCGATGCTCCGGGGCTGCGCGACGCGTTCGCCGCGGTGCTCGCCGACGGCGGCCCGGCCGGGCGGGCGCTGCAGTACTCGACGACCGAGGGCGACCCGGCCCTGCGGGACGCCGTGGCCGCCCGCCTGACCGCGCGCGGGCTGCCGACCGAGTCCGACGACCTGCTCATCACCAGCGGCTCGCAGCAGGCGCTGACCCTGCTGGCCACCGTCCTGCTCGAGCCCGGGGACGTCGTCCTCGTCGAGGAGCCCTCCTACCTGGCCGCGCTGCAGGCCTTCGCCCTGGCGGGCGCCCGCGCGGTCCCGGTGCCCTGCGACGAGGATGGCCTCGACGTGGACGCCGTCGCCCGCCTGGCCCGCGAGCACGGCGCCAAGCTGCTGTACACGATCCCCACCTTTCAGAACCCGACGGGCCGGACGCTCCCGCCGGACCGGCGCCGCGCCCTGGCCCTCCTGGCGGGAGCCACCGGCCTGTGGATCGTGGAGGACGACCCTTACAGCGAGCTGCGCTACGCCGGCGACCCGCTCCCGCCGCTCGCCGTCCTGCCCGGCGCCGAGGACCGCACCCTGGCGCTGTCGACGCTCTCGAAGGTCGCCGCACCCGGGTTGCGGATCGGCTGGGTGCGCGCCCCCGCCGCGCTGCGCGCCCCGCTGACCGTGGCCAAACAGGCGGCGGACCTGCACTCGTCGACCGTCGACCAGGCGGCCGCGGCGCAGTGGCTGTCCACGGTCGATCTGGACGCGCACCTGAGCACGCTGCGGAGCGAATACGGGGCCCGCCGGGACGCGCTGCTGGCCGGCCTGGCCGACGCGCTGCCCCCGGGGTCCACCCACAACCGGCCGCAGGGCGGCATGTTCGTGTGGGCCCGCCTGCCCGACGGCTGGGACGCGGCCGCCCTGCTCGGCCGCGCTCTGGCCCACGACGTCGCCTTTGTGCCCGGCTACCCGTTCTTCGCGGGCCCCCCGGACCCCGCAACGCTGCGCCTGTCGTTCACCGCCCACGGCCCCGCCGAGATCCGCGAGGGCCTGGAGCGGTTGCGCGCTGCCATCGGCGCGGTCGGCTGACGGTTGGGCACGCCGACCCGGGGTGCCGGCCCCGGTCGGTGCCCGGTGACGCGGTCCAGCTGGGCCGGGTCAGGCCACTGCGGCGGCCGCGACCGCGAGCTCGTCCGCGCGCTCGTTCAGCGCGTTGCCCACGTGCCCGCGCACCCAGTGCCAGCGCACGGCCTCGTGACGGGCGAGCTCGGCGTCCAGGGCCTCCCAGATCGCCCGGTTCTTGACGGGCGCGCCGCCGGCGGTCTTCCAGCCGCGCTTCTTCCACCCGGCCAACCACGAGGTCATGCCGTCCAGCAGGTAGCGCGAGTCGGTGACCACGCACACGCGCGAGCCGTCGGGGAGCGAGCGCAGGCCTTCCAGGGCGGCGGTCATCTCCATGATGTTGTTCGTCGTGTGGGGCGCGCCGCCGGACAGCTCCAGCGGGGGCGCGGCGTCGTCGACGGTCACGAGGGCGGCCCAACCACCGGGACCGGGGTTGCCCTGGCAGGCGCCGTCGGTCCAGATCAGCGTCTCACCGGCGGCACGCTCGGGCGGGACGTCCGGCAGGGAGCGAGACCTGGCGGGCTTACGGCGGTACGGGGACTTGGCGGGCGGCATCGGCGGTGGAGGGTACGCGGCTCGGCGGCAGACGGCGAGCCGGCAGCGTTCCGAGAGGGCCGGACGCGCAGACCGCCGTGCCAGCACCTGGGTGGAGTGTCGCTGCTGCCATACGCCAGGGAGACTCCACCCACCTCGCGCGAGCCAGGCTCAGGACGGTGCGTGGAGCCTCGCGCATGTCATACGACAGTGAAACTCCGTTCACATTCCCGCGGGCAGGCGACGGGCCCTCACGCAGGCGCGTCGGGAGCGAGGATGAGGCGCAGGCCCCAGTACGGGTCGCCCTCGCGAACCCAGTGCCCGGTCAGGCGGTGCACGACGAAGGCCCGCTCGTCGCCTGAGGTGCCACGGACGACGACCCGGGCGCCGTCGACGGCCACCACCGTCAACTCCTCCGGCTCGTTGCCGGCATGGGCCACCATGCCCACGTGGGGCAGCACGCGGGTCGGGAGCATCCGCCCACCGTACCCTCCGGGCCGCGGTCCGGCACGCGCTACCGTGCTGACGCACGTGCACCCCGTCCACGGCCTGCAGTTCAGCTACGCCTTCCACGAGCTCCCGCCGGGGCGCTTCCCGTTCCGCCGCTGGCGCTGGGAGCTGTGGCACGGCGCGACGCTCCACGCCAGCGGCTGGTGCGGCACCCCGTCCGGCGCCGAGCGTGCCCTGCGCGCCTACGCCACGAAGAACGCGCACCGCTTCTTCGGCCTCGGGCCGCCCGGCCCCGAGTCGCTGCCGGAGCTCTCCGGCCAGTCGCTGCGCCCCGGCGCCACGCTGCGCGTGAGCCGCGGCCTCGTCTCCTACGCGCTCGTGCCCCTGGGTCTGGATACGAGCGCGGGCCGCCTCGCCGCTACCGGCTGACCGCACGGGCCACGCCGGACCGTCCGGACCCGTGCGGATGGTCCGCCTGCCGCACGGGCCGGGGCGCCGGGTCCTCGCGGCCACACCGTCCCGCCGCTCGATCGGACGACGCGCACCGGCGGTCGGACCCGGTCGCGCGACGCCGTCACCTTCCGGCGCGCGCTGCGTTACAGAGGGCATGACCTGTCGATCTCCACGCTGGCGTTCCGTCCTGGCCTGCGCGCTGGCCGTCGTGCTGACCGGGGCGGCGGGCGCTCGCGCCGACGAGCCCATGGCCACCACTGAGCAGTCGCTGACCATGGCCGCCGACGGCGGCGTCGTGGCCTGGCCGCAGAAGCAGCCGGGCGGCGGCTACCGCTTCGCGGTCGCTCGCGCCGGGGAGGCTCCCAGGACGGTCGGCCCTCGTCTGGCCGAGGCGCCACCGTTCGACGTGGCCCGCGGGCGCGGCGGCACGCCGATCGTCGTCGTCTGGACGCAGGGCTGCTCGCTGAAGCGCCGGCGCTGCGACGCGCGCACGCTGTCGACGAGCACGGGCCACTCCCGGCGCCTGACCCGGATCCCGTACGCCGGCGGCGGACCGCCCGCCGTGGCCCAGCACGGCCGGCGGATCGCTTACACGGTCGCGTCCTTCCGCGGCTCGGGCCGCTCGCGCGTGCGCTGCGACGTCCCCTACACGCGGCTGCTGACGGGCACCGCGCGCCGCAACCGCCCCCACCGCCTCGACCGCGGCCACTGCGCGAGCATCGATCAGCTCGACGTGGACGGCGCCTACCTGGCGCTGCTCGCCGCGCCGACCGACAGCACCGGTGGCCGCGGCTCGGAAGCGCGGATCGTCCGCGTGACCGGCGGGCGGTCCCGGACGCTGCAGCGTGAGAGCCAGGGCGAGGAGTCCAACTACCTCGACGCGGTCACCCTTGATGGCGGTGCTGTGTACACCGCCCGCGACGGTTTCCGCCAGCCCAACGTGTTCACGCGCATCGATCCGCGGACGGGGCGGCGCACCGAAGCGCAGGCGTTCACGACGCTCGTGGGCGGCTACGCGCGCGACCATGGTCGTCAGTACTACACTCAGACCGCCACGGGCGGCGTGGACACCGAGTGCCCGGGCGCCACCGGGACGGCGTGCCTGGTCGTTTCCGGCACGGACCCGTTCGCCACTGCCGCCCGGACGCTCGTCCCGGTTCTGACCCTGCGGGTGGCACCGGACATCGTCTACGCCGACGGGTCGCTGACGCTGAGCGGCACCCTGACGCGCCGGCGCGTGTCGCGGACGGCGGTCCTCGCGGAGGTCCCCGTCGCCGGAACACCGGTCACGCTGCAGACCGCCCGCCTCGGCCCCCGTGGCCCCTCGCCGTTCACCCCCGCCGGCGCGGCCACCGCCACCGACGGCCAGGGACGCTGGTCGATCGTGCTGCCGGCCCCGCATCCGCCGGCGACCGGTTACCTGGCCACGGCCGGCACACCGGGCGCGATCGGCGTCGCGTCCTCGGCGGCTCCGTACCCGCCGATCTGGGTGCACATGGCCGTGACGTCGGCAACGCGATCCGGCGACGGCATGGTGACGCTGCGCGGCACCATCGACCCACCCCAGCCCGGGCGCACGGCCCGGGTCGACCGGCGCACCAAGCGGCAGTGCGGTCTGTCGTTCACCGCGGGGCCCACGCCGTCAACCGTCGACACCCCGGCCGGCTGCCAGGACCTGTTCACCACGCCGGACCCCGCCGCGACCGCGGCGGTCAGCACGGACGGCAGCCGCTTCGCCGTGTCCCGTCCAGGGCCGGCCGGTGACAGCTACCGTGCCGCGCTGCCGTACCCCGGCACGGCGGCCGTCTACAGCGGCGAGAGCGCGCAGGTCACCGTGCCGTGACCGCAGACCGTCGTGCGGGTCAGGACCCCGCGAACGGCAGGTCGGGCAGCCCGGGCAGCGTCGAGGGCGGCGGCGAGAACCCGGAGTCGTCGTAGCGCCGGGCGAACGCCCGCGAGCTCAGCGGGCCGCGCGTGTAGTCGGGATGGCGACCGAACAGTTGGGTCGCGGTCGTCGCGATCCACTCGCGGCACCACGGCTCCGAGACCCGGTGGAAGGTCCGAAGGACGCCGCCCTCGTAGAAGCGCAGCAGGCCGAAGCCGCCGGGGAACTCCTTCGAGGCCCCGTTCTCCAGGAACGGCGTGCGCGAGCCCGAGCGCTCGTCGTAGCCGACGTAGTTGCGGTGCGTGTGACCGTGCACGACGAGCGACACGTGCTCGTGCCGCGCGAGGACCGCCAGCGCGTCGCGTCCGCCCTGCTGGGGACGCACGCCGAAGACGACCGGCGGGATGACCGTCAGCTCCTCGTACAGGGTCACCGGATGGTGGAAGCCCAGCAGCACGCGCCGACCCTGACGCGCGGTGCGCGTCAGCTGGGCCTCGAGGAACTCGAGCTGGCCGCCGAGGTCCAGGCGCCCGTTTCCGGTGGACGGGTCGCAGGAGTCCAGGCCGATCGCCGTGAGCTTCGGGCCGAGGTCGCGCGCCCAGTGCACGGCGTGGTCGCCGACCGCGCTCTTCGGCCGCGCGTACACGCGGAAGCAGTCGTTGTCGGGCGTGTCGCACGTGGCTTTGTGGCGGCGGTCGTGGTTGCCGCGCGTGACGTCGAAGGGGATCCGCGCCCGCCGCAGCACCGCGAAGGCACGGCGCATCTCGTCGGGCTGGGCCTCGGCGGTGAGGTCCCCGTTGGCGAGCAGGAAGTCGGGCTTCGGACGCAGCGCGCGGATCTGGCGCACGTTCGCCGACAGCATCCGGATGGCGTAGCTGTCGCCCATGTTGCACGGCGGGAAGGACTGACCGCCGATCGTCTGGATCGTGCCCGAGCAGCGCTCCCCGACGTGCAGGTCGTTCATCACCGCGACGGTCGCCAGCAGGCGTCCTGGGGGCGGGGTGAGCGTGGTGACCGTCCCGGTGTGCGAGGGCGTGGCCGGGATCGTCTGGCCGCCGGAGCGCAGCTCGTACCGGTAGGTCGTCCCCGGCTCCAGGCCGGTGACGGTCGCCACGTGGACGCGCTGGTCGCGCTCGAGCTCCAGCGTCCGCGGGCTCTGGCCGGGCGCGGTGAGCACGACCGTCGTGTCCTGCGGCAGGTCGGTCTGCCACCACGCCTGGAAGGCGCGCTCGGTGACGGTGACGACCTCCGGGGTCAGGCCGCCGATCAGGAGGTCGGGTGCGGCCGCGGACGCGGCGGACGCGCCCAGCGGCGGCAGGCGCAGCGCCCCCGAGCCCAGCGCGAGGGCCCCGACCCCCATGGCTCCGGCCCGCACGAGCAGCTCCCGACGATCCATGACGCTGGCCACAGCGCGGACGGTATCCGGTGGCGTTCGACAGCGCGAGGGGCGACCGTCGCCGTTCACGGGTTGACAACCTGGTTGGACTAGCGTTCGGCGGCGATGGCTCGGCGTGGTGCGCTTCTTCCCGGGGTGGTCGCGGTGGTCGTGGCCGCCGTGGTGGCCCTCGGCGGCGTGCTCGCGCACGAAGGCGTGACCGGCGGCGACGTGCTCCGCGCCATGCCGCCACTGACCGTCCCGGACCGCGCGCCGGTCCCGTCCGGCGACGTGTACCTGGCCGCGCGGGGGCGTGAGGACCCGAACGACCCCGTGGTCGCCGTGCGGAGGCGGCGCCGCTCGTCGCCCTGACCTTCGACGACGGACCGGACATCCGGTGGACCCCGCAGATCCTGCGGATCCTCCGTCGCGCCGGCGCGCACGCCACGTTCTTCGCGGTGGGCGAGCGAGTGACCCGGCACCCGAAGCTCGTCCGGCGGGCGCTGCGCTGGGGCAACGAGGTGGAGAACCACACCTGGAGCCACCCGGTCCCACTCTTGGCGCTGAGCCCGCATGCGCTCCGCCGCGAGATCGACCGGGGCCGGCGCACGCTGCGCCGCGTCGGCGCCGGAGACCCGCGCTTCTTCCGTCCCTCGCACGGCGCGTTCGACCCGGCGGTGACGGGCGCAGCCGCGCGTGCCGGTGAGCGCGTGATCGGGTGGGACTTGCCGCTGGACCGCTTCCTCCACGGCCGCGCGTCGACGAAGGCCGCCACGCTCGCCGCGGCCGCGATCGGGCAGGGGTCGGTCATCCTCGCCCACGACGGCGGACGCGGTCGCGGCGACACCGTCCGCGTCCTTCCGGCGCTGCTGGAGGGTCTGCATCGCCGCGGCCTGCGCGTGGTCACCATGGGTGAGCTCCTGCGCAGCGCCAGCGACACCGCTCCACCGACCAGGGCGTCCCTGCCGACGAGGATCCCGCCCCGCGCGACGACGCGCCCGCCGACGTGAACGGGCCGCCCGGCGACGAGCGGCGCGCGACCTGCTAGACCCAGGGCATGACCCTCACCCTCGGAACCGGGCCGCTGGCGGGCTCGAAGACGACCGCGCAGCTGAACTTCTCGCTCGCCGACGCGCCGCCGCACCGCATCGCCTTCCAGCCGGACGCGCGCCGCCTGCGCGCCGTCGTCGGCGACACCGTGGTCCTCGACACCGTCCGCGCGCACCTGCTGCACGAGACCGCGATCCTTCCGCGCATCTACGCGCCGCTGGAGGACTACCGTGCCGGCGCGCTCACGCCCACGGACACCAGCACGCACTGCCCGTTCAAGGGCGACGCGAACTACTGGACGGTGCGCGCCGACGGCAAGGAGCTCGTCGACGGGCTGTGGGGGTACGCGGAGCCGACCGAGCGGGCGCCGTTCCTGAAGGGCTTTGCGGCGCTCGACGACGGCCGCGTGGACGCGTGGTTCGTGGAGGAGGACCGTGTCGTCGGCCACCTGCGCGACCCCTACCACCGCGTCGACGCGCACCCGAGCACGCGGCCGGTCGTCGTCCGGGTCGGCGGTGAGGAGGTCGCGCGCTCCGCGCGCCCCGTGCTCGTATTCGAGACCGGCCTGCCCGTCCGCGCCTACGTGCCGCCCGCCGACGTGCGACCCGGCGCGGTGGCGGCCGGGAGCGCCCACCGGACCGTGTGCCCGTACAAGGGCGAGGCGACGTACTGGACGGTCGGCGGGGTCACCGACGCGGCGTGGAGCTACGAGCTCCCGCTCGCCGACGTCCTGCGCGCCCAGGCGCACCTGTGCTTCGACGAGTCCCTGGAGGGCGTGGAGGTCACGCTGGGCTGACGGTCGGGGCCCGCCCCGCCCCGCCGACGCGCAACCGTCAGGCCGGCGCGATCTCTGCCAGGCCGTCCTTGATCGCCACCGACCCGGTCGAGCTCATGGTCTCGAAGACGACGCGCTCAGAACCGGACTCGGCCTGCCCGTCGCGCCACAGCGCCGTGGTCACCGTCTCCGAGGGCTGCACGATCTTCGAGAACCGCACGACCAGGCGCTTGAGGCGCGTCGGGTCCTCGGGGCAGCACTCGCCGATGACCGCGCGCGACGTGTAGGCCATCGTGCACAGCCCGTGGACGATGATCCCCGGCAGGCCCATGGCCTTGGCGATGCCGTCGTCGAGGTGGATGGGCATCGGGTCCCCCGACGCCTCCGAGTACCGCTTGGTCGTGTCCGCGTCGTAGCCGTGGGTGACCTGGGCGAACGGCTCGGTCCCCGCCAGCGCGGCCGGGAAGTCGTGCGACGGCAGGGGCTCCCCGACGGTCTCACCGAACACCCCGCCGCGCACGAAGTACGTCATCCACTGCTCGACGACGAGCTCGCCGTCCTGGCCGCGCGTCTCGGCCTTGCCGAGCACCACGGCGCCGGTGGACCGCTGCGTGATCCCCTGCGCCACCGCGCGCGAGGTCAGCGTCTGCCCCGGCTTGATCGGCCGGTGGTAGCGGAAGTCCTGCTGGCCGTGCACGCCGCGCATGACGATCTCGTTCGGCACCACGCCGACGATCTGCGGCGCGATCACCGTGAACACCGGAAGGATCGCGAACACTGGCGGCGCGATGTCCCCGGCCCGGTGGGCCGGGTGCTCGTCGTTCGTCGCCTCGGCGTACGCGACGATCCGCTCGCGCTCCACGACGAAGTCGACGGGGTCGCTCCACACGCCGAGCTGGTCGACGTTCCACTGCAGGTCCGTGGAGGCCTCCATCTCAGAGCCCCATCGTCCGGCCGATGAGCTCCTTCATGATCTCGTTCGTCCCGGCGTAGATGCGCCCGACGCGCGCGTCGACCCACGCCTGGCCGATCGGGTACTCCATCGTGTAGCCGTAGCCGCCGTGCAGCTGCACCCCGACGTCGGTGACCTCGCACAGCAGGTCGGTGGACCAGTATTTGGCCATCGCCGCCTCCTCCACCGTGCAGGTGCCGTCGATGTACCGCTGTACGCAGCGGTCCACGAAGCAGCGCGTGATCTCGGTCTTCGTCTTCAGCTCGGCCAGCGCGAAACGCGAGTTCTGGAAGGAGCCGATCGGCTTGCCGAACGCCTTGCGTTCCTTGACGTAGTCCAGCGTCATCTGCAGCGCCGTCTCGCAGCCCATCGTTGAGCTGACCGCGAGGATCAGGCGTTCGGGCACGAGGCGCGAGACGAGCTGGAAGAAGCCCGACCCCTCGTCGCCCAGCCGGTTTGAGGCGGGCACCCGGACGTCCTGGAAGAACAGCTCGGAGGTGTCGGACGCGTGCTGGCCGAGCTTCTCGATCTGCTTGCCGCGCTCGAAGCCCTCCATCCCGCGCTCCAGGACGAACATCGACAGGCCTCCGTGGCGGTCCTCGCTCGTGCGCGCGGCGACGAGCACGAGGTCGGCGTTGATCCCGTTGGTGATGAACGTCTTGGCCCCGTTGACGATGTAGTCCTCGCCGTCGCGCTTGGCCGAGGTCTTGATGCCGGCCAGGTCCGAGCCGGTGCCCGGCTCGGTCATGGCGATGGCCAGGACCTGCTCGCCGGAGGCCACACCCTGCAGCCAGCGCGCCTTCTGCTCCTCGTCGGCGGAGGCCATGAGGTAGGGCAGCACGACGTCGGAGTGCAGCAGCGGCCCGGCCATCGCGTCGGCCACGCCGGCCTTCACCGACTCCTCGGCCAGCACCACGTTGAAGCGGTAGTCGGAGACGCCGTTGCCGCCGTACTGCTCGGGGACCTCCATGGCCAGAAATCCGTGCCCCGCGCACTTGGTGAACAGCTCACGGGGGACGATCTCGTCCTTCTTCCACTGCGGGTAGTGGGGGACGACCTCGGCCGCCAGGAAGCGGGCGTAGCTCTCGCGGTAGTCGTCGTGCTCGGCCTCGAACAGGGTGCGCTTGGCCAGCGGCGGGGGCATCACGGTCGCCATGGCTCAGGCCGCCTGCTTGTAGACGGTGACCACGGCCGCGCCGCCGAGGCCGATGTTGTGCTGGAGGGCGACCTTCGCTGAGTCGACCTGCCGCTTGCCGGCCTGCCCGCGCAGCTGCCAGGTCAGCTCGGAGGCCTGCGCCAGCCCGGTGGCGCCGAGTGGGTGCCCCTTGGAGATCAGCCCACCGGACGGGTTGACGAGCGGGCCGTCCCCGCCGTAGGTCGTGGCCTCGGCCTCGATGAGCTTGTGCCCCTCGCCCTCGGCGGCCAGGCCGAGCGCCTCGTACGTGATGAGCTCGTTGGCGCTGAAGCAGTCGTGCAGTTCGATGACGTCGACGTCGGCCACGTCCGTCTGCGCCTCCTCCAGGGCCTCGCGCGCGGCCTGCGCGCTCATCTTCGCGCCGACCAGGGTGATCGCCGACTTGTCCGAGAACGTCGTGGACACGTCGGTGACCAGCGACTGGCCGACGATCTCGACGGCCTTGTCCCACAGGTCGTGCTCGTCGACGAACCGCTCGGAGGCGACGATGACCGCGCCCGCCCCGTCGCTCGTCGGTGAGCACTGCAGCTTGGTCAGCGGCGCGTACACCTCGCGCGCGCCCTTGATGTCCTCCATGGAGTACTCGTCCTGGAACTGCGCGTACGGGTTGTTGACCGAGTGCTTGTGGTTCTTCCAGCCGATCCACGCGAAGTGCTCGGGGGTGGAGCCGTACTTCTCCATGTGCTCGCGCCCGGCCATGCCGAACATCTGCGGGGCGGGCGGCGCCTCCTCCCAGGCGCGCAGCTCGATGAGCGCCATCACGTGCTTGTCCATGGGGTTGGTGCGGTCCAGGAACTTCGCCCCCAGCGACCCCTTCTCCATCTTCTCGAAGCCGAGCGCCAGGGCGCAGTCGGCCAGGCCGCCCTTGACCGCGCGGCGCGCGAGGTACAGGGCGCTGGAGCCGGTCGAGCAGTTGTTGTTGACGTTGACGACCGGGATCCCGGTGAGACCGAGGCCGTAGACGGCGCGCTGTCCCGCGGTCGAGTCGCCGTAGCAGTAGCCGGCGTAGGCCTCCTGTACGAGGTCGTAGGCGATGCCCGCGTCGGCGAGCGCCATCTCACCCGCCTCCTTGGCCCAGTCGGGGTAGTCGCCCTCCTTGGTGCCCGGCTTGTCGAACTTGGTCATCCCGACGCCGATGACGAACGTGCGCTGGCTCATGTGATGAAAGGGTCCTCGTGGGTTCGGTGACGCAGCCCGGACAAGTTATCAATCATCTGATTGGTTTGTCCGTGGGTGGGAGGACGGCTACGGCGCGGCCTGCAGCTGCGGGTACTGCGCCGTGCGCCCGTCGACGGTGATCGGCCCCTGCTGCACGCACGCCGGCGCCGGGCCCAGGGGCGGGATGGTCAGCGGGTTGCCGGTGTTCTCGCAGCTGAAGGCCTTGATGCCGCCCTGGCCCAGGCCGTCGATCCCCGACGGCGCCATGTACGCGTTGGAGCGCGAGTACGGCGCCTTCGTGGTCGCCCCGATGAACGCCTCGGCGGGGAAGATCGCCGGCGCGCGGAGGTAGTGGATGGCGGTGCCCTCCAGGTTGTCGGCCACGGCGTTGGTGGCCGCGGCGGTCTGCGTCCACGACTGCACGAGCTCCTGGCGGAAGACGCGCGAGAAGGCGATCATCGCCGGCAGCTGGCGGGCCAGCGGACGCAGCTGCGCCAGCAGCGGATCGGCGGCGTTGACGATCTGCCGCGCGGCGGACAGGCCCCGTGGCGCCGCCCGGGTCACCGCGTCCAGCGGGGCGGCGGCGCGCCGCAGCTCGCGGCCCGCGCTGGTGGCCGCCGTCAGCGCCGCGGGCCGCTGCCGCGCGGCCGGGCGCAGCGTGCCCAGCACCGGGGTCAGCGTCGGGGAGATCCGGCTGACCGCTCGGGCGGACGTCGTCAGCCCGTCCAGGAACGGGGGCAGGGCGGCCACGGTCCGCCGCAGGTCACGGTCGGAGGCGGCGGTGGTCTGGAAGAGGTCGCGGGAGTTCGTGATGAGGCGGTCGACGCTGGCCTGCTGGGAGCCGATCGCCTTGAAGGTCACCCCGGTGTCGCGGACGAGGGTGGTGACCGCGGTGCGCTGGCGCCGCAGCTCCGACAGCAGGTCGTCGCTCGTCTGGACCGCCGACGGCAGCCGGCCGACCGCGTCCGACAGGTCCGGCTCCCGGTCCTTCAGGCCGGCCTCCCAGCCCTTCAGCCACCCCTTCAGCGCCTCGCGGGTGCGCGGGTCGAAGGTCGACAAGACCTTGTCGACGGCGACCTCGTCCTGCACCTGGTTCGCGGGGATCTTGCCGCCCTCGGCCAGCACCGGCGCCGACGGGCGGCCGGGCGACAGCGCGATGTACGCCTCGCCGAGCAGCGACTTGCGCCGCAGCACCGCGCGCACGTCGGTGCGCAGGGGGGCGTAGCGCGGCTGGATCTGCAGGATCGCCTGGGTGGTGGTGCCCACGCGCTCGGTCCTGACCACCGAGCCGACGCTCACCCCGGAGATCCGCACGTCGGTCTCCTTGACCACGTTGGAGGCGTCGGGGAGCACGAGCGTCGCCCGGTAGCCCTTGGCGTTCAGCGGAAGCACGCCCCCGAACGACGTCCACAGGAACAGGAGCAGACCGACGCACGACAGCGAGAACCCGACGGCGACGAGGACCTGTTTGAGGGTGGCGCCACGCGTGCCCATCAGCCGTCTCCGTCCCCCGGGGAGCCGGGACACACGTTCGCGGCCTTGATGATCGGCCCGACCACCGCGGCGACCGGGCTCAGCAACGTCGAGCTCGAGCACGAGGCGATGACGCTGCCGTGCCAGAAGACGCCGTTGGCATCCTGGCCGGAGACCAGCGAGTTGGCGTTGTGGGCGAACCAGGACAGGTAGAACAGGTAGCTCTCCTCGCCCTCGGGCACGTGCGCGACCTCGTTGGTCAGCCGCTGCAGCACGTCGAAGGTCGTCTTCGTGTCGGGCACCTGGGCCTGCAGGGAGTCCAGGCCCTGCTGCAGCTGACCGACGACGGAGACCGCGCGCGCGGCCAGGGTGCTCGTGTCGCGCAGCGCCGGGGTTCCGCGGGTCAGCAGCGGCCGCACCCCGGTCAGCGCGGCCGGCAGCGCTTTGGCGGTGGGCACGAGGTCGCGGAAGGCCGGGGCCGCGGCCCGCGCGAACGGCGTCAGCTGCGTCACCGCGTTGCGGGCGCTGGTCAGCGTCCCGGGCAGCTGGGCGATCGACGAGCGCAGCGCGGCGGACTCGCCGGCCAGCGCTCCGAACGTCTGGTCGCCGCCCTCGATGAGCTGCGCGACCGAGCGGTCCTGGCGGCCCACCGCGCCGCTGAGCAGCTGCAGGTTGTGCACGGCTCGGGCCAGCTCCTGGCGCCGGCCGGCGACCGCCTCGGAGACGCGCTTTGCGCTGGTCAGCGTCGGTGCTCCTGCCCGGAAGGCCTCGCGCAGCGCGGTGCCGCGGTCCTTCAGCCCGCGCCCGCCGGCCTGCAGCATCGTCTGCATCCAGTCACGCGTGTCCTCGTCCAGGGACGCCTCGACCTCGTCGAGGTTGACGTTGGCGGTGGTGTGCGAGGGGTCGAGGATCACGCCGTCGGCCAGGCGTGGCGCCCCGGGGGTCCCCGGGTCGATGTCGACGGTCATGTCCAGCAGCGGGGTCCGCGGGCGCAGGATGAGCTGGGCGTCGGTGCGCAGGTCCGCGCGCGGCAGCTCGCTCGGATCGATGCGCAGGTCGACGAGCGCGACCCCGTCCAGCAGGACCACCCGGGCGATCTCCCCCACCTTGACCCCGGCGACGGTGGCGGCCTGCCCCTGGCCGGGGGTCAGCGCCTGGCCGGTGGGCATCTGCACCCGGACCGTGTAGTCGTCGTTGAACGGGCCGCGCACCCGCTGGTGGGCGAGGATGTAGCCGCCGACGAGCAGGGCGATGAGCCCGAGGCCGACGATCGCGATCATCGGCCGCAGCTGCTCCTTGATGCGGCGGCTCACCGTCCGCCTCCCCGCAGGCGCCGGGCGTTCTTGGTCACGCGGGCCTTCAGCTGTGAGCTGGTGGGCAGCGCACTGCGCGGGACACTGACCCGCGTCTGGGATCCGGCGGGCGGCGCGGTCTCGGCCTCCAGGGTGGTGGCCGGCTGGTCGGCGCACGGCGCGTCGGGCGCGAACGCGGGCTGCTTGTTGTGGAAGGCCGGACGCGAGCCGAGCGTCTCGCTGTCCCCGATCTGGACGAGGTTGGCCGGGCCGGGCAGCTTGGTCGCCACGCTGTCCAGGCCGAGCCCGAAGCTGTAGCGCACGGCGTACCCGTCGCCGCCGAAGTTCTGCTGGGAGCTGAGCAGGCCGGTGCCGAGGCTGAACAGCTCCTGCCACACGGTCCGGTTCGTGGTCAGGGCGCCGTCGGGCACGGTGGCGTTGAGCACGGGGACGACGCGGTCGGTCACACACTGCGAGACGGGGCGCACGACGTTCAGCAGCGGCGGCAGCGAACCCTCGAGCCGGCGCACCGTGGTCAGGGTGGGACGCAGGCGGTCCACGAGCGCGTCGAGACGATCCGGCCGCGTCAGGCCGTTCAGCGCCGACAGGAACGGCAGCGCGGCGTCCAGAACGGGCGGGGCGGCGCGCAGGCCGGGCCGCAGCGCCAAGGCCAGGGTGCGCAGCGGCGGCAGGGCGTCGTCCAGGGCGGCGGCCGCCGCCGGGGTCCGCTGCAGCAGCCCGTCCAGGGCGGGGATGGTCGCCGCCAGCGCCCCCTGCTCGGCGGCGGTGGCGTCCATGGTGCGCCGGAAGCCGGTCAGCAGGCCCTGCAGCTGCACGCGGTGGTCGTCGAGGACGGTGTTCAGGCGCGCCTGCTCGGCGACGACGCCGGCCAGGTCTCCGTCCTGGGTGCCGCGAGCGGCTTCCAGCGCGATCGAGCCCGGGCGCAGGGCGCCCGCCGCCCGGCGCAGGTTCGCGCGCAGGGCGCGGTCGCCGCCCTCGCGCAGCGCGGTCGACAGCCCGCCGACGAAGGCCTGGAAGGACCGGCGGGTGTCGGCGCGGAAGGTCCCCAGGACCTCGTCGAACTGCACGGGAACCGCTGTCCGCCCGAGCGGCACCGTCCCCCCGTCGGCGATCTCGGGGGCCGATGGCGTCCCGGGCCGCACCTCGAGGAAGTAATTGCCCTCCAGGAACAGCCGGGGCCGGGCCTTGATCGTCGCATCGGTGTGGATCGGCAGGCCCTCGTCCTTGATCTCCATGGCGACGTTCACGGTGTTGCCCTCACCGCGCTTGACCTCGCTGACCTTGCCGACGTTGACGCCGGCGATGCGGACCGGTGACCCCGGACGCACCCCGTTGCTCAGCGCCGAGGAGAACACGCCGTGCAGCGTGTAGGGGTTGGCGAACGGATTGGACTTCGTGAAGGCCAGGAAGGTGCCCACGGCGACGAGCACGATCACCACGGCGCCGACGGTGAAGGGGCTGAAGCGGTCCGTGCGGCGCCTCATCGTCCCTCCCTCGCGACCATCTCGGCGATCGTGCCCGGGACGGTGATGTCGGTCGCGTCCGGCTGGCGGCCCGGCGCGTCCCCGATGCGCTGACCGGGCAGATAGGCGGTGTTGCCCGACTCGCACTCGCCGTTCTGGCCGACGTCGGGCGTGGTGATGGCGTGCAGGTCGTCCGAGGGCGTGGCGCGCGGGAGCAGCTGGCTGGGATCGCTCGGGTTGACGAAGCGGAACCAGGTGCCCTGCAGCGTCCCCTCGCTGGCCAGCGAGGAGACGTTCCGCGTCCAGATGGCGATCGCGTTGCACTTCGTCTGGAACGGGTTGACGAACCTCAGCAGCGGGGTCAGGCCGGTGACCGTGTCGGTCAGGCGCTGCAGCGCGCCGGTGGTGTCGGGCGAGCGTGTCAGGCGGCGCGTTCGGGCGACGAGGCCGTCCAGCGGCGGCAGGATGGCCCGGGCCCGGCGTAGCGCCGGGCCGCTGACGCGCAGCGCGTCGGCGACGACCGGGGCGCTGACCGGCAACTGGCGCACGCCGGGCGTGGCGTCGCGGATGAGGGCGGTCCCCGCGACCACGACCGGGTCCAGATCACGGAAGCCCTGCGTGGCGGCGCGGGCGGTCGGCGAGCCGCGGTCGATGGTCGCGCCGAGGGCATCGCGCTCGGCGGCCAGCGCGGCGAACGTCGTCGCCCCCGTGTCAAAGACGCGGCGCAGGTCCTCCGCGCGCGGGGCCACCATCGCGACCGCGGAGCCGAGGCCGCGGACGAAGCCGTCCAGGTCGGCGCGGGAGGACGCGAGCGTCCGCATCACCACCCGCAGGTCGTCCAGGGTGTCCGGGAGGGCCTGCAGGCCGCGGTTCAGCGCGTCCCCGCGCCCGGCCAGCCCGTCGCCCAGCGAGCTGACGGTCCCGCGCAGCGCGTCGCGGGTGGAGGGATCGAAGGTGTTGACCAGGTCGCTGAAGTCGACGGAGGCCAGCGCGGCGCGCAGGGGCAGCGTCCCCCCGCTGGGGATCCCGGTGCCGCCGGCCTTGCCCGGCTGCACCTCGAGGAACTTCAGGCCGACGTTGGAGCGCTGGCGGATGAGCACCCGGGTGTCGGGGGCCAGCGGCGCCAGCGAATCCTCCAGTTGCAGGGTGGCGACCGCGACCGGCCCCGAGCGGCGCAGCTCCGGCTTCACGTCGGTGACCTGCCCGACCCGGGTGCCCGACACCCGCACGTCGTTGCCGGGCAGCAGCGTCTGGGCGTCCGGGAGCGTGACCTTCACCTCGTAGGTGGGGACGAAGGGCAGTCCGCTGTTGGCGTTGTAGGCCAGGAACACGGCCACGACGACGACGAGGATCGACACCGCGCCGATCAGCGTCGGCTGCGCGTAGACCGAGCTGCGAGGGCGCCGGCTCATCCGAACAGGTACTCCAGAAGGCCCTTGGCGGGCGGTGAGGACGGGGAGGGGGCAGCGCCGTCGCGCCCCTTGTCACCCAGGCCCTGCAGGAGGTTGCCCAAGGCCTTGGGCACGACGTCCTTGAGGACGGGCGCCAGGGGGCGCGGGGGGGCGGGGGGGCCCGGGGCCGCGGGCACGACCGCCAACGGGGCCGCGGTCGTCTTCGTCTTCGACTTGTCGGTGCCGCCGGACCGACGGGACGACTTCTGCCTGGTTGTCGCCGTGCCCTTGATGCCCTCGCGCGAGGCGGCGAAGTGGGCGTCACAGCCCGGGGTCGGGGTGCGCGCGTAGACCGTGCACGGGGAGGCCAGCAGGTAGGCGGGCAGGTAGTGGGAGTTCTTGTCGAAGCGGGCGATGGCCGCGGCCGCGTAATACACGAAGCCCTGCACCCCCTCGATCGTGCCGCGGGCGCGGAAGCTGGACATGAGCTCGGCCACGAGCGCGCCCGCGGGCCGGGCGGCCGTCGCGAAGCGGCGCAGGCGGCGGACCTGGGGCGCGATGTCCGGCAGGGCGGCGGTCGTCGAGCGCGCGGACTGCCCGAGGCGCACGAGCGTCGGGGTGGCCTGGTCGGAGAACGGAGCCAGCTGCGTGACCAGCGACCGCAGACCGGGCGCGGCCCGGCGCAGGTCCTGCGCGAACGGCGTGCCGACGCCGGCGAACGTGCCCAGACGGTCCAGCGACGGGCGCGCCTGGGCCAGCAGGGCGGGCAGGTCGCGGACGGCGGCGGCCAGGTTCTTGCGCCGCTTGCCCGTCGTCTCGGCCACCACACCCGCCTGGCGCACGAAGTCGGCGACGCGCCCACGCCCGGCGGCCAGGCTCTTCAGGACGGTGTCGCTGTCGGTGATGAGCCGGCGCAGCTGCGTGCGGTCGGCGTCGAGGATCGACAGTGTCTGGTGGGTGGCCTGCAGCGCCGGGGCCGCACGGCGGATCGCGGCGTTCAGGTCCTCGCCGCGCGCGGCCAGGCCGACCCCGAGGCCGTCCAGGAGCAGCGTCAGGCGCTCTCGGGTCGACAGGTCGAACGTGTTCAGGACCTGGTCGATGTCGACGGGGGAGTGGGTGCCCTCGACGCCCAGTGTCGGCGTCCCGGACCGGTCGTCGGCCACGTCGCGCGCGTCGCTGGAGCCCGGGGTGCAGTTGATGAAGCGCTCGGAGATGAGCGACTGCGGCTGGATCGTGCAGTCCGCGTCGGTGTGGAACGGCCCGTACTTGGCGTCGATCTCCATGAGCACGCGCGCCTTGTGCTCGGGCGTCACCGACAGGTCGGCCACCTTGCCCACGCGGGCGCCGGCGATCCGCACGTCGACGTCGGGCGTGACGAAGGACGCGTTGTCGAAGATCGCCGCCACCGCGTAGGTCTGGGCCGACGACGACGAGCCGCAGGACGCGAGCGCCAGCGCGGCGGTGAGCGCGGCGACGACGACGGCGAGGAGCGCCGCGAGGGGCCGATGGCGGCGCCGGCGGGCGGTCATGGCCGGCTGCCCTTGTCGCACGCGTAGCCGGGGTCGAAGTCGTTGGAGCCGTCGGCGGCGACCGCGCCTGCGCCCCCGGGGCAGCGCGCGACGTTGTGCCAGCGCGTGCCCGCGCCGGTGAGCGCGGGCGGGACCGCGTTGCCCAGCGCCCCGACCACCGGCGCCGGCGTGGACACGAAGGCGATCCGCGCGTATTCGCCGTTGGCGTCGTAGTTGCCGCCCGCGGTGCCCCCGAAGCCGTTCGTGGCCCCGAGCAGCAGGTCCGGGAACGCGGCGCGCCCGGCGGTGACGATCGGCAGCACCGCGCGGATGGCGGCCGTCGCGGACCCGAAGGCGGGCACGGCGCTGTCGCGCAGCGGCGGCAGACCGGTCAGCGTCGTGCGCAGCGAGGGCAGCAGCGACCGGACGTTGGGCAGGACCCGCGCGGTGCGCTGCAGGGCGGGGGTGGCGGTGGTCAGGACCCTGCTCAGGCGCGGGGCCACGGGCGCGGCCAGCTTCACCGTGGGCCGGACCTCGTCGAGCGTCGAGGCCAGGCGGCCGAGGGTGTCGCCGGCACCGGTCAGGGTCGACGGCGCGCGGGCCAGCACGTCCGACAGCGTGCGGCGCTGGGACGCCAGGGCGCCCGCCGTGGTGGCCGCCGAGGACAGGCCCTGGGCCAGATCGTCGCGGCGGTCGGCAACGGCGGAGACCACGCCGGAGGAGGCGACGATGAACTGCTGCAGCGCCGCCCGGTCGCGGACGAGCTCGCCGAGCGTGCCCTCGATCTGCGCCAGCGCGGGGTTCAGGTAGCGCAGCGCCTCGTTCATGCCCGCCGAGCCACCGCGGGACAGGGCGGCATCGCTGCCCTGGATCGTCGCCTGCAGCTTCTGGCGGGTGTCGGCGTCCAGGGTCGACAGGACGGAGTCCAGCTCCGTCGCCGCCTGGGTGTCCTGGGCCGGGATCGTGCCGCCGTCGGCCAGCTCGTCGGCGTTGTCCGGGCCGGGCTCCAGCGCGACGTAGCGGTTGGCCACACCCGACACCGAGGCCGAGCGGATAATCGCCCGCGTGCCCGCGTGCAGCGGCGTGAAGCGGTCGTCGGTGATGCCGATGGTGATGTCGGCCGCGTTGTCGTCGGCCAGCACGATGTCCTGCACGGTGCCGACCTTCAGGCCGCCGACCTCCACCACGTTGCCGTTGACGACCTGGCTGGCGTCGGTCAGGCGCAGGTGCAGGCGGTACGGGTCGCTACCTGCCCGCAGGGCGACGACCGCGAGCACGACGACGAGGACCGCGACGGCGGCGAGCACGCCGCGGGACGCGGGTCCCCGGCGGGACCCGGAGGCCTCCCCGGATGTCTGTGACGTCGCCATCTGCCTCTCCTCGCGGCGACGGTACCGCAGTTGCGTTCATGCGCGCAAATATGTACCGCAGCGGCGTCTGTGCAGCGTATGCTGCCGCGCATGGCCATCGTCACACGCCCTCCGCGGGCTTCCCGGCGCCGCACGCAGGGGGAGCGCAGCCAGGCCACGCGCGAGGCACTGCTGGACGCGGCGGTCGACGTGCTTGTGCACGAGGGCTACGCCGCGGCGACCGCCGCGGCGGTCAGCCGGCGCGCGGGACTTTCCCGCGGCGCCCACCTGCACCACTTCGGGACCCGCGACAGCCTGATCGCCGCGACGCTGGAGCGCCTGGCCGAGCGCATGCTCGACACCCACACGCTCCTGGACCGGCAGAATCCGCAGGACGATCGCTCAGCTGACCGGGAGGGGCTGGAGATCCTGTGGTCGCTGTACACGGGTCCGCTGTTCGTCGCCGTCATCGACATCAAGGCCGCGGCCCGCACCGACCCCGCCCTGGCGGCCACCGTCGACCCGCTGGAGCGCACGGTCTCCCGCGGCGCCCACGCGCTGTGCCGCGACCTGTTCGGCGCCCACGCCGGCCGCCCCGACTTCGACGAGCTCATGACCTTCGTGCTGGCCGCCGTGCGCGGGGTGGCGATCCTCGACGTCATGCGCCCGGACTCCGAGCACCAGCTGCGCCGCTGGCAGACGGTGCGAGCCCGGCTGCTCACCATCCTGGAGGACGCTGAGCCTGCGTGAGGGCTCGGGCGGCGCCGGTGGGGCCTCCCGGCGCCCGGGGATCTGGGCCCCGATCCGAGAGGGGCGCCGCCGCTCGCCGCAGACCTCGCCGCCGAGTAGCCGTCATCCGGGGACGGGCCGCATGGCGCCCCGGCCCGGTGGCAGCAGGCCCCGCAGCGCGCGCATCACCCGCTCGCTCCCGAACTCCTCGTCCTCGAGGAGGAGCCGGCCGAAGTGCTCGGCCAGGGCGACGCACGCGTGGGCGAGCGCCTCGGCGTCGAGCTGCGGGGCGAGGCCGAGGTCGGCTCGCGAGCGCTCGAGGATCAGGGTGAGCTGCCGCCGCAGCCGGGCCTTGTCGGCGTCGATCCGCTCCCACACGGCAACGGGCATACCGGGACCGGCGGCGAGGATCGGCCTCCAGGTGGCGGGGTCGGCGACGACCCGGCGCCCGAGCCGCTCGACGACGTCAAACACCGTCGCGGCGTCTTGAAGCCAGAGCTCCTCCGGAAGCACTTCGAAGAGCTGGGCGAGCGCACGGGCCTGCTGGCGGTCGAGCAGGTCGGAGAGCAGGGGGCCGAGCCCGCGGTAGACGCCGTAGACCACGGGCCGGGTGACGCCGGCCTCGGCGGCGATCGCCTCGATGCTCACGCCGCCGTAGCCGTCGCGGAGGATCAGCGTCAGCGCCGCGTCGAGCAGCTGGGCCTTGCGCTGCTTCGGCGGCAGGCGGGCGGCGTAGGGGCGGCGGGTCACGGTCGACACATGCTACGGCTCTGTAGCTCTGCTATTACTACGGCACTGTAGGAAACTACCCAACCGGAGGTATCTCCATGCCCGCGTTCGCACGCAAGGTCGACATCCAGCCCGCCGAGGACCACGGGTTCTTCGGTCCCGGCTCGGTCACCTGGAAGGTCTGGTCCTACCCGACCTCGCTGACGGTCGGCTTCCAGCGGGCGGTCGTCGTCGAGGAGCTCGACCCCGAGCTGATCGCCTCCGTCGATGCGACCGGTGACATCTTCTCCCGGCCGCGCAGCCGCTATGACCGCACGGTGAAGTACTTCGCGACGATCGCCTTCGGCGACACCCGCGCGGCCACGAAGGCGGCCGACGTGCTCGTCAAGGTGCACACGCGGGGCATCGGCGTGGACCCGGTGACCCAGCGCGCGTACGACGCCAACGATCCGAACTCCCAGCTGTGGATCCTCGTGACCGCGTGGCACTCGATCCTGAAGAGCTACGAGCGCTTCGGCCCCGGCCCGCTCTCCGCGGAGGAGGAGCGGCAGTACTGGAGCCAGTGCGCGGTCGCCGCGCAGTGCCAGACCATCGACCCGGCCGACGTCCCGCGGAGCCGCGAGGAGGTGCGCGCCTACTTCGAGGCGTGGCGGCCGAAGCTCGTGGGCTCCGAGGCCGCGCAGGAGGCGATGGCCCACCTGCTGCGGGCCGAAGTCATGCTGCCCCCGCATCCGCGGGTGCTGCGGCCCCTGTTGAAGCTCTCCGCGGCGGTGCTGCGGGCGGGGACGATCTCGACGCTGCCCCACTGGATGCGGCGCATGGGGGGAACGCCGCAGTCCCGCCTCGTCGACGTCCTCGTCCGTCCCCTGCTCAAGGGATCGATGTGGGCGGCGCAGCTCCATCCGCAGCTCGAGCTTGCGCTGCTCCAGAACCTCTCGCCGTCGACCGTGAAGGTGGTCGCCCCGGCGCTGCTCGGGATCCCGGCCGCCGAGGAGATCACGATGACGCCGTACGAGGCGCAGGACCGGTACGGCTTCGCACGGCCGGCGGATGCGCACCTCGAGCTGCGCGCCCGTCAGACCCGACGAGCCATCGAGCAGGGCCTGCTCCCCACCGACGAGGGGCTCGTGGCCTCCGAGGAGGCGCTTGGGCGCATCCGGCGGCCGGCGCAGCCGGTGGCGGAGCGGCCTGGACGCACGCCCGCCCCGTCCGCCGCGTGAACTCGCTCCGCCGCGGGGCCCGAACTACAGTTGCCGCATGCAACGCAGCTTCGCCCGCCGGGACGCCGACGCCACGGAGTCCGCGTCCACGCTGGAGCTGTTCTACGACCTCGTGTTCGTCTTCGCGATCACGCAGATCACCCACCACCTGCTCGAGCATCTGACCTGGACCGGCGCCGGGCAGGCGGCCCTCATGCTCGCCGTCGTCTGGTGGTCGTGGAACTTCACGACCTGGCTGACCAACGAGCTTGACCCGGAGGCCACCGTGGTCCGCCTGGTGCTCCTGGCGGTCATGCTCGCCAGCCTGATGATGGCGATCGCCATCCCGGACGTGTTCGGCGGCGCCGGTGCCCCCCTGTTCATCGGCGCCTACCTGTTCATCCAGCTTGGGCGCCACGCGTTTCTCACCTTCGCCGCCGCCGGCCCTGGCACGCCCGAGCGCCGGCGGGCCAGCCGCATCCTGATCTGGTTCGTGGCGGCGGGGATCTTCTGGGCCGCCGGCGCCGCCGTCGACGGGCCGGCGCGGACGGCGCTCTGGCTCGTGGCGGTGGTTATTGACTACGGTGGGCCACTCGCCCTCTTCCGCGTGCCCGGCCTGCCGCGCGTCGACGCCTCGGCCTGGACCGTGCAGACCTCGCACTTCGCCGAGCGCTACGGCCTGTTCGTCATCATCGCGCTGGGCGAGTCGATCGTCACCACCGGCGACGCGGTCGGCAAGGCGCCGCTGACCACCGCGACCTCGGTGGCCTTCGCCGGAGCGTTCCTGGCCACCGGGGCGCTGTGGTGGCTGTACTTCGCCACTGCCTCCCGGATGGCCGAGCATCACCTGCAGACCGCCCCCAACCGGACGACCGCCGCCCGGGACGCCTACACCTACCTGCACGCGGTGCTGATCGCGGGCGTGATGGTCGCCGCGGTCGGCGACGAGCTCGTGATCGCCCACCCGACCGAGCCGCTGCAGACCGCCGAGCTGATCGCGGTGGTGGCCGGGCCGGCGCTCTACCTCCTGGCGCACACCGCGATCCGGCTGAGGCTGGCGGGCAGCATCTCCTGGCACCGTCTGGCGGGAGCCACCGCCTGCCTGCTGGTCGCCCTGGCCGCCCAGGACACGGACGGCCTCGTCGTCGGTCTGCTGCTGCTCGCCGTGCTGCTGGCGACGATCGTCGGCGACCGGGTGGCGGGGCCCCCCTCACCGGCGCAGGCGTACGCGGCAGCCTGAGCCCGGCTTGCGGCGGCGTCCGCCGCCGTCGTTCAGGCCCGGTCGTGGGGCGAAGCGCTTGCGCGCACGCGCCTCCCGATCACCGGGTGGTGGCGAAGTGCTGGGCCTGCTCGTCGGGCACCGGGGGCAACTCGTCGGCCAGGTCGCCGGCGGGGAACTGCTGCCACTCGTGCCGGCCGCGCAGCTTGCGCAGCTTGTAGTCCAGGCGCCCGTGGTTGTTCATCATGTGCCAGGCGGCCACGTGCGTGGACATCGTCATGACCGGGATCCAGAAGCGGTCGGTGAGGGGGTCGATCGGCGCCACGGCGCCGGGGGTGACGTCGGCGGCGATGTGCCCCTCGCCGTCCTCCAGCGTCAGGCGCGCCAGGACGGAGCCGTCGGCGGCGCAGATCTGCGTCTCCCCGAGCATCTCGGTCTTCCACGGCACCACCGGGGCGGCGGGGAACTCGGCGTCCACCGGCCCGACGTGCGCGGCGGGCACGACGGGCGCGCCGACGAGCCGGGCGACCTGGCCCGGGAGCTCGCGGCACTGGCGGCGCCAGATCGCGTGCTCGCGGCGGACCCACAGGTTCAGCGGCGGCACCGTCCAGTTCAGCGGGAACGAGGGCCAGCACATGCCGCCGAGGACGAGGTCGACGCCGCGCAGGCGGGCTGAGGTCCGGTAGCGCGCCCACTCCCAGCCGGAGGCCAGGCCGACATCCAGGGCCAGATCGCTGCAGTGCACGCGGCCGTCGTCGTCCCCGCCGGTGTAGTAGTGGTTCTCCCAGGCGGTCGGGATGTCCTTGTCGTGCAGGTGCGCGCGACCGTCGGGCTCGGCCACGAGGTAGGTGCCGTAGGTGTCCTTTCCGCGCCGCGACAGCGACCCTCCGGCGACTACGACCTCGAGCTCGCGGGCCAGCCGTGTGAGCAGCTGGAAGGCCGCACCGTCGACCGGGCGGGCGGCGCCGCGCAGCTGCGCATCGAAGACGTTCGGCGAGGTGCACGCCTCGGGCACGACGATCACCTGCGGGGCATGCTCGCGGTGCGCGTCGCGGATGAGATCCTCGAGGTGGACGAGGTTCCGCTCGACCTCCCCGAGCTCCAGGTGAGGCTGGACCGCTGCGACGCGAACCGGGGTGCGCGAGCTCATGCGACCACCGAGAGCTGCGCGACCGGAGCCGGTTTCGCGATGGAGACCGACGCCGGACGCCTCGGCGGCTCGGGCCACTCCACCCCCGGGTGCTCGGAGCCCCGCACCCGTCGCGTCGAGCGGAACCGCCCGGCCCGCTCCTCCGCGCGCACCTGCAGGTCGGTCCACAGATCGGCCAGGCCACCGCGAAGCGTTCTCGGCAGTGCGCGGGGCGCGTGCCGAACGTCGTGCGCGAGCGCGCCCGCGAAGCCGCCGGCCATGCGCGCGAGCGGAAGCACCTCCTGCTGGGAGCGCACGCGCTGGAAGATGTCGCCGAGGTC
>JBBSUL010000022.1:0-30477 GCA_038234375.1 Solirubrobacterales bacterium
CTGCGCGCCAAAGAGAAGGAGGCGGTCTCGTGATGCGCTACCGAGGTACTACGACGACTGGTGGTCTCGCATGAACCTGTCTTTGAGCGACGAGCAGGAGTTCCTGCGCGAGGCCGCGGCCGGCGCGCTGGCCCGCGTGAAGACCGTCGAGGCCGCCCGCGAGGCGCTGGAGGATCCGGCCAAGCTGCCGGACCTGTGGACGCTGGTCACCGACGCCGGCTGGAACGGGCTGCTGATCGACGAGGAGCACGGCGGCGCCGGACTAGGCGCCTTCGAGGCCATGCTCGTCCTGGAGGAGTGCGGCCGGGTGCTCGCGCCCACACCGTTGCTCGGCCTGCTGCCCGCGACCGCCATCCTCAACGCGGCCGGTGACGAGTCGCTGGCCGCGATCGTCTCCGGCGACGTGCGTCCCGCCTACGTGCCCGCCCGGCCGCCGAGCGACGTGCACGCCGAGTGGTCGGTCGAGTCTCTGTCCGGGTTCGCCCGCGGCGACGCGCCGCGGATCGCCGCCGACGGCAGCGTGACCGGCACGGTGGCCTGGGTGCCAGACGCCCCGGGCGCGCAGCTGCTCGTCGTCGTCGGGGTCGACGGCTCGGGCGCGGCCGCCGCGTCCGCGGTGGAGGCGTCCGCGGCGAGGGTGGAGGCCGCCGATCGCTACGACGCCACCCGGTCCCTCGGCCACGTGACCTTCGACGCTACCCCCGGCCGGCGTCTGGACGTCGGCGAGAACGCGTTGGCGTACGCCTGGTACCTGGCGCACACGCTGATCGCCGCCGAGTCGCTGGGCAGCGTGCAGACCACGCTGGCCATGAGCGTGGAGTACGCCAAGGAGCGGTTCACCTTCGGGCGGGCCATCGGCTCCTACCAGGCGGTCAAGCACGAGCTCACCGAGGTCCTGCGCCAGATGGAGAACAGCCGCTCGCTGCAGTTCTACGCCGGCTGGGCGGCCGCCGACAGGAACGACGAGTTCCCGCTCGCGGCGTCCGCCTTCCGCAACGCGGCCGGGCACGCGCTGGACTACGCCGCACGGTCGAACATCAACGTCCACGGCGGCATCGGCGCGACCTGGGAGCACGACGCGCCGCTGTTCTTCCGCCGCTCGCAGCTGTCACGCCGTCTGCTCGGCGGGACGCACGACGCGGCCGACCGCGTCGCGGGCGAGTTGCTCATGGCCGCCGCGACCGCCTGAGCGCCGGGGTCAGGCGGCGGCCCCGGTGATCTGCGGGGCGGGGGCGATGTCCAGGGTCTGCGCCAGACGGGTGTAGGACGCCTTGCGCTGCTCGTGCTCGTGGACGTTGGTGGTGACCATGAGCTCGTCGGCGGCGGTGGCGACCATCAGCTCCTCCACGCGGGCGCGCACGCGGTCCGGGCCGCCGCTGATCATGGCGCGGCGGGTCTGGGCGAGGATCGCGTCCTGGTCCGGGGTCGGGCGGAAGGCCAGCGCGGTCTCCACGGCGGGCAGCGGGCCCGGGCGACCGGAGCGGAGCATGACCATCGACAGGTTGGCCGAGGAGGCCAGCGCGTCGCCGTGCTCGTCGTCCTCCCCGACGACGATCGACAGGGTGAGGATCGCGTGCGGTGCGTCGACGACTCCGGGGGTGAAGCGCTCCCGGTAGGCGCGCAGCGCGTCGGCCGCGCCCCCCGGGTTGATGTGGGCGGCGTAGGCGAAGCCCAGGCCCCACTCGGCGGCCAGCTGCGCCGAGAACCCGCTGGAGCCGAGCAGGAACACGGGCGGCAACTGGACGTCCGTGGGGATCGCCTTGATCCGCTTGAACGGATGCCCCGGCGGAAACGCGCCCACGCCGCCGAAGGCCAGTAGCTCGCCGAGCTGGTCGGGGAAGTCGTCGGCGCCGAGCGCCTCCCGGGAGCGGCGCAGGGCCAGCGCGGTGAGCTGGTCGGTGCCCGGCGCGCGGCCGATCCCCAGGTCGATGCGGCCGGGATGCAGGCCCTCAAGCACCTTGAAGGCCTCGGCGATGCGCAGCGACGCGTGGTTGGGGAGCATGATCCCGCCGGACCCGACCCGGATCCGGGAGGTGGCCATGGCCACGTGGCCGATGAGCACCTCCGGCGAGGAGGACGCCACGCTCGGGATGCCGTGGTGCTCGGCCAGCCAGTGCCGACGGTACCCCAGCGCCTCGACGTGGCGGGCGAGGTCGATCGTGTGATGCAGCGCGTCGGACTCGCTGGAGCCCGCGGTCACGGGCGAGAGGTCCAGGACGCTGAGCGCGGTCATGGGACTGAGGGTAGGCGCCTTCGTGACGCAGACCTCCGCCAGGAGGCGCTGACGAAGACCGCGGCTTGCGCGGTGCTCGTCTGTACCCCCCACCGCCGACGCGGGTCAGGCGACCGGCGTGCCCGCGGGCGCGGGGTCATCGAAGACCCCCGGCGCCTTGTTGTAGAACGCGGTCACCGAGGCCATCTGGTTCGGCGACCCGATGAGGCCGACCTGCAGGTCCGTCTCCACGACGAGCGCGCCGTCTGGGTCGTTGCCCGGCCACGTCTCGTCGTACAGGCGCTTGGCCGCCTGCACCGCGGTCGGCGACTTGGAGGCGATCTCGGCGGCCAGTTCCTGCGCGGCGGCCAGCGGGTCGGCCGCCGCCCGCGTCACGAGGCCGAGCGCTGCGGCCTCCTCGCCGCTGACCTGCCGCCCGGTATAGGTCAGCTCCTTGGCGACGTCGAGTCCCAGCAGGCGCGGCAGGGTCTGCGTGATGCCCATGTCCGGGATCAGGCCCCAGCGGATCTCCATGATCGACAGCTTCGCGTCGGGCGCAGCGATGCGGATGTCGGCCCCCAGGGCGATCTGCATGCCCCCGCCGAAGCAGTTGCCGTGGATCGCGGCGATCACGGGCACTGGAAGGTCGATCCAACCGACGCACACCTGCTGGGCCAGATTTGTGCGTCCGTCAGCACGATCCACAAGGTCGTCCATGGTCACCGGCGCGTCGTCGCCCATGAACGAGCCGACGTCCAGCCCCGAGCAGAAGCTCTTGCCCTCGCCGTGCAGGACGACGGCACGGACGCCTTCGGTGGCCGCGACCTCGCCGATCGCGTCGCGTAGGCCGACGAACATGTGCCCGTCCAGGGCGTTGTGCTTGTCCGCGCGGACCATCGTGACGGTGGCCACGTGGTCGGCGACGGTGACGGTGACGCGGGGCGAGCTCATGGCCCCCAATGCTACGCCTCCGAGAGACGCCACCGGCAACCTTCCGCGCGGGCTAGACTTCGATGCTCCGGGGCCGTAGCTCAGTTGGTAGAGCGTCGTCTTTGCAAGGCGAATGCCGTCGGTTCGAATCCGTCCGGCTCCATGCAGATGTCCGCCGGTGTCCGGACGCCGGAGGGCGCGTGGAGCCTGAGTGCTGCTGGGTGAGCGCTCACCGGCGGTAGGTTGGGTCCGTGCCCACCATCAGCCGCCAGTTCCGCCTCGCCGCCCGCCCCGTCGGCCTCCCGAAGCCCGACGACTGGGACTACGTCGAGGAGGAGCTGCCCGCGATCAGCGACGGCGAACTGCTCGTCGAGGTCTCCCACATCTCTCTTGACCCGGCGATGCGCGGGTGGATGAACGAGGGCCGCTCGTACATCGCCCCGGTCGGCATCGGTGAGGTCATGCGGGCCGGCGCGGTCGGCCGGGTCCTCGAATCGAGCAACGATGCGTTCGCCGTCGGCGACCACGTCTCCGGCGCGTTCGGCGTCCAGTCGCACGCGATCAGCGACGGCCAGGGCGTCATCACCGTCGACCCCGCCCTCGCGGACCTGCCCGTCTACCTCGGCGTCCTCGGGATGACGGGCATGACCGCGTACTTCGGCCTGCTCGATGTCGGACGACCCGAGGCCGGGCAGACCGTCGTGGTCTCCGGAGCGGCGGGTGCGGTCGGCGGCGTCGTCGGGCAGATCGCCAAGCGCAAGGGCTGCCGGGTCGTCGGCATCGCCGGCGGCGCGCACAAGTGCGCGCACGTCGTCGACGACCTGGGCTTCGACGCCTGCATCGACTACAAGGGCCAGGACGTCGGCGCGGGCCTCAAGCGCGAGTGCCCGGACCGCATCGACGTGTACTTCGACAACGTCGGCGGGGAGATCCTCGACGCCGCGCTCGGCCGCCTGGCCATGCACGCCCGGATCGTCATCTGCGGCGCGATCTCCCAGTACAACGCGACCGACACGGTGACCGGGCCGTCCAACTACCTGTCGCTGTTGGTCAGCCGCGCGTCGATGACCGGGATGGTCGTCTTCGACTACGCCGACCGCTACGGCGAGGCGGCCGAGGAGATGGCCGGGTGGATGGCCGACGGCAGCCTGCGCTCGCAGGTGGACGTCGTCGACGGCCTGGACACCTTTCCGGACGCCCTGCTGCGCCTGTTCCACGGCGAGAACCTCGGCAAGCTCGTGCTCGCCGTGGACGCCTGAGACCCTGACCGGAGGGCGGGCGACGGTACCCTGGGGACCCGTGACCGACGACGCGCATCCCGATCCGGTCGACGACCACCGCACCGACGGCCGGGGGGTCACCCGGCGCCTGCGCGCCGCCGACGGCTCGGCCGTGGCGGTCACCGCCGCCTCCCGCCTGCGGCGGCTGCTGCCCGGGGACGCGCGCTACGGCGACACGCTGTCGACGGCCTCCGATCGCGCCCACGACCTCATCGGCCGAGAGCTGGCGGTGATGAGCGCCGAGCGCCCCAGCGCGGCGCGCGAGCTCTCCCTCGGCGCCCTTCAGGTCTGGCAGGCGCTCTCGGAGGGCGTCGGGCGCGGCCACGGCTCCCAGGAGGTGGCGATCCTCTTCACCGACATCGTCGGCTTCTCCTCCTGGGCGCTGGACGCCGGTGACGGCGCAGCGGTGCGGCTGCTGCGCGCCGCCGGGGACGCCCAGCAGGACGCCGTCGGCCGCCACGGCGGACGCGTCGTCAAGCGGCTGGGCGACGGGCTGATGGCGGTCTTCCCCCGTCCGGTCGCCGCCGTCGCCGCCGCCCTCGCCGTGCAGGCGGCGATGGACGGCGTCGAGGTCGACGGCTACCGTCCCCAACTGCGGGCCGGCGTGCACCTGGGGACGCCGCGCAAGCTCGGCGGCGACTATCTCGGCGTCGACGTGAACGTCGCGGCGCGTGTCGCCGACGCGGCCAAGGGCGGCGAGGTCCTCGTCTCCGACCCGGTCGCCGACCGGGTCCTCGCCGACTCCGGCGCCGACGCAACCGCCTTCCGCTTCGGCCGCCGCAAGCGCCTGAAGGCCGACGGCGCGCCGCGGGACCTCCGGGTGCGCAGCGTCGACGCCGACGCCACCTGACAGCAGCGGACCCTGCTCAGCGGCGGCGCATCTGGCGGAACTCGCCCAGGACGTCCTGCTCACGGTGCTCGGACGGGTCCGGCGCGCTGACCTGGAAGTCGTGCTCGGCGTCCGAGCACCAGAAGTGCGGATGCCGGTCCAGCCACGCCTGAGCGTCGGCCGCGCCCGCCTCCAGCAGCCGCTCGACGAAGTGCTCGTCGAACATGAGGAAGGACAGCAGCTCGCCCCGGGCCCGGGTGCCGCCCCCGCCGAGAATCCGCGACAGCGCCGGGTAGTCGGGCGAGCGCAGGCCCCGCCACCCCGCGTAGTGGCGCTGGAAGACCTCCTCGGCGATCTCGCCGATCTGACCCTTGCGCGCCGGCGCGACCAGCGCGTAGGAGATCATCTTGTAGGGCTTCTTGCCGTGGGAGGTGCGGTACTCGCGGGCGGACTGCGAGGAGCCGCTGCCGTCGGCCTGCTCGGCGTAGAACGTGTTGACCGAGGCCATCCGCTGCAGGTCGGAGGCGACCTGGTCGACGAGCAGGCCGTCGAGGATGTTCGCGGTCACGTCGGCCAGCCGCGGCTGCACCGGGGTGGTGACGGGGGTCGGCCGGCTGGCGAAGGGCTCGAAGCCGACGACGATGATCCGCTCGGCCCCGAGCGCCAGGGCGGGTGCGATCGGGGAGTTCAGACGGGTGCCGCCGTCGATGTAGAAGTCCGCGGCACCGGGTGGTGAGGTGACCTCGACGGGCGGGAACAGCAGCGGGATCGCCGCGCTGGCCCGGACGTGCTCGGCTTCCAGGGCGTCGACGGCCACGTAGCGCACGTCGTCGGAGGCCTTCGAGGTCGGCAGGTCACCGGTGGTGTGGACGAAGGCGACCGGGCCGCCCGACCCCAGCGCCGTCGCGATGACGCACACCGCGTCCATGTCCCCGCGGCGGACATTGCGCGCCAGAGCCTCCCAATCCACCCATCGGTCCAGGGAGCCGGCCAGCGGGGCGGGATCCATGATCGAGGCCAGGCGGACCCCGGGCACCTCCAGCAACTCGCCGACGAACCGCAGCGCCTTCAGCCCGAGGGACGGTCCGAGCAGCGGCCGGATGACGTCGCCCTTGCGCATCTCCCGCCAGCGGGCGAGGAACATCTGCGCCTGCTCGGCGGCGGGCCGGTCGGCCATCGACCCCAGGAAGGCGACGTTGATCGCGCCGACGCTGGTCCCGCAGGCGATGCTGATCCGCTCGCCGCGGGCGTGCAGCTCGGGCAGCAGCACCGAGAGCGCCCCGGCCTCGTAGGCGCCCCGTGCGCCGCCGCCGGGCAGGACGACACCGACCCTGGGGCCGGTCCGGGGCCGGTTCGCGGTGGCGGCGGAAGGGTCGGTGCTCGTTCCGGAGGTGCCTCGGTCGTCGTACATGCGCGGTGAAGCATCCCGGAGAACCCGTCACCGTGCGCCTCGCCGGTACGGGCCCGGACGGGCCCGTCGCTAGAAGTCGAAGTCCCGCGGCGGCTTCTGCTCGAACCAGAGCCGGTCGTGCTCCGGCGTCTCCTGGAGGAAGTCGGGCGTCTCCTCCAGCTCGTCGTGGCCCACGTCACCGGGGTCGACATCCGGGGCGGGAGCGGCGGGCTCCGGCTCCGGCGGAGGCGGATCCCAGGCCAGGTCCTCGGTCCGTGCCGGCTCGGCAGACGCGGGCTCGGCGGGCGGCGCAGGCTCGGCGGTCTCGGCCCTGGCGGGCGGCTCGGGCCTGGCGGGCTCGGGCTCGGGCCCGTCGGGCGGCGGCGGGGCCGGGTGGGCCTGCGTGGGCTCGTCGACGGTGCTGGCCGCCTCGGCGGCCTCCAGGTCGGCGAGCGAGAAGGCGATGGTCGGCTGGCCGAGCCCGGCGTCGGCCATCGGTTCGTCCGGCGCCACCGCCTCCGGCTCCGCTTCGACGTCCGCCAGGGGCGCCAGGTCGGACTCCAGGGACACGGGCGGCTTGGGGTCCGGGGCGATCTGGGGCTCCACCGCGCTCGCGGACGGCGTCACGGCGTCGGGCGCCGCGGGGCCGGTCCCGTCGGGGTCGGCGGCCTCGCCGTCCCCGGCTGGGACGTCGGGGATCGCGATGTCCTCGCGGCGCACGGGCCCAAGGGCATCGTGCTCCTGGCGGGCGACCTCGCTGGCCTCGGCGCCGTGCCGGCGCTTGAGCTCGAGGTGCTCACGGATGGCTTCGTCGAGCAGTCCCATCATCTCGAAGCCTACCCACCCACCCCGACGACGGTGCAGCGACCGGCCCACGGACCGTCGCCGCCCTGCCAGCGTCCGGGTCAGGCGGGCAGCTCGGCCGCCCGCATCGTGCAGTTCTTCCCCGAGTGCTTGGCCTCGTAGAGCGCGGCGTCGGCCCCGGCGACAAGCCCGCGGTCGTCGCGCGCGGAGTCCGGGTGGGTGGCCACGCCGAAGCTGGCGGTGATGCGCAGCGGCTCGTCCGCCGCGGTCCGGATCGGGAGGCGCAGCGCCTCGATCCCCAGCCGGATGCGCTCGGCCAACTGGTGAGCGCCGTCCAGGTCGGTGCCGGGCAGGATGACCGCCATCTCCTCACCCCCGTAGCGGGCCGGCTCGTCGATCTCGCGCGAGACCTCGCGCAGGACGCGGGCGACCTCACGCAGGACGAGGTCACCGGCCGGGTGCCCATAGGTGTCGTTGACGGACTTGAAGTTGTCGATGTCGAGCATCACGAGGCCGACCGGGGCGCCGAAGCGCCGCGAGCGCTCGACCTCGCTGCCGAGCACGCCCTGGAAGCGGCGGCGGTTGGACAGGCCGGTCAGCTCGTCGGTGACGGCCTGACGCTCGACGCGCTCGTGCAGCCCGACGTTCTCCAGCGACACCGACGCCTGCCCGGCCAGGTAGTGGAAGAGCTCACGCTCGGACGGACCGAAGGGTTCGCCGTCGCGGGCGACGGACACGATGCCGGTGACCCGGGGCGGCCCGTCGTCGTCGTGCTGCTCGGCGGCGCGCAGCGGGTGGGCGAGGGCGGCGACGCCGCCCACGGTCGCCTCGCGCGGGGCACCGGCCTCGAGCACCATCGCCTCGGCCTGCCGCAGCGCCGTGGTGACATCGTCGAGGCTGCCGGCCTGGGCGACCTGCCGCAGCTGGCCGTCGGGGCGCGTGCGCATCGTCGCGCGCCCGCCGGCGGCCGCCGCCCCGTCGACCGCGGTGCGCAGGACGATCTCCAGCAGGGCGTCGCGGTCCAGGTTGGAGGCGAAGGTCTCACCGATGCGGCGCATCGCCGTGGCCAGACGGGCCTGCTCGTCCTGCACCTGCTGGATCTGATCGGCCAGGTGCGCGGACATGTCGTTGAACTCCTCCCCGAGCGCCGCGAACTCGTCGTTGCCGACGGTGGGCACCCGGGCGCTGAAGTCCCCGGCCCCGACCCGACGCGCAGCCTGCAGGAAGCCGCCGATCTGCCGCTGCAGCGACCGCGAGACGAGGACGGCGAAGAGGAAGGCCAGCAGGAAGAAGCCGAGCAGGATCCCGCCGGCGACCAGGCGCGACTCGCGGACGCTGGACTGGGTGCGCGCGTTGGGGTCCAGGACGGCGACCTGCACGTCGGCGTCCCCGAACCCGGGGACCGGGAAGGCGGCCGTGCGGTACTCCTCGCCGGCGACCGTCGCCGTCGCGGGCCTGCCCCCGAGCGGCGGGAGCGTGACGCCGTCTCCGAGGGTGCTGGCCAGCGGACGCCCGTCCCGGGTGAGCACGACGTCCAGGCCCGTCACGCGCTTGACCAGGCGGCTGTAGGCCTTCGGCCCCGAAGCCGACACCTGCAGGCGGCCGATGCGCGTGCGGTCGGCGTCCAGCAACTCGCCGCTGACCGGGAAGGTCGCGGTCTGCGAGCCCACGTCGACGAAGGCCACCGCCCCGCGGGTGATGACGATGCGCTTGAGGTCGACCGTCTGCAGCAGCTGCGACGCGCGCCGGCTCGCCGCGGCTGCGTCGTCCGCGCGCAGCGCGGTGGCCAGGCGCACGTCCTTGCTCACGGTGACCAGGGCGCGACGGGCGTCCTCCTCCCCGGCGCGGTAGAGGTTGATCGCCGCCGACTGCCGTGCGGCCACCCGGGCGTCCTGCTTGCCGTTCTCGTTGTCGGAGATGAGCGCGAACAGCACGACCGTCAGCGACACCATCGGCACGATGACGATGAGGACGAAGAACAGCGTCAGACGACTGCGGAAGCTCATGGTGGGGTTCCCGTGCCGGTCGAGGCTCCTGCGGCCCGGCCGCCCGGCCGTGCATCCCGGTCAGGGTATCCCTTCTATCGGCAGGGTCGGTCTCCTGGGTGAGCCCGTGCGGCGCGGGTCGTGGGCGGGCGCCGGGCCGGGCGCGCGCGTTGTAGGCTTGAGGCGGTCCGGGGCTGTAGCTCAGCTGGTAGAGCGCCGCCTTCGCATGGCGGAGGCCAGGGGTTCGAGTCCCCTCAGCTCCATCTCCCGGCTCCCGCGCTTCTCTCCGCTCCCGCCCTTCTCCCGGCAGCCAGAGTGCGGCAGACTCCCGCGCGTGAGCATCCGACGCCGGACGAAGATCGTCGCGACCCTGGGGCCGGCCAGCGAGTCACCGCAGATGCTCGACCGGCTGTTGGCCGCAGGGGTGGACTGCGTGCGGATCAACTGCTCTCACGGCACCGAGGAGGAGCGCCGGCGGCGGACGGCGGACGCGCGCGCCGCGGCCGACCGGGCCGGGCTCACGGTGGGTGTGCTCTTCGACCTGCAGGGGCCGAAGCTGCGCCTGGCCATGTCCACGGACCCTCGTCTGGTCGGCGCCGGGGACCTCGTCTCCTTCGTCGGCTCAACCGGCGAGGCCCGTCCCGAGGACGTGATCGTCGACTTCCCCGACTTCGTCGCCCTGGTCACCGAGCGCTCCGAGCTCGTGATCGGGGACGGCCTGCCGCGCTTCGCCGTCCGCGCCGTCGGACCCGACCGGGTGGACGCGGTCGCGCTCAGCGGCGGGTCGCTGTCGGCGCGCAAGGGCATCAACATCACCTACGCGCGGCCCAACCTGCCGGCGATCACCGCCAAGGACGTCGACGACCTCGCCCTGGCCGCCGAGATGGAGGCCGACTTCGTCGCCCTGTCCTTCGTCCGCTCCGGGGCCGACATGGAGGACCTCCGCGCCCGCCTGCTGGCCCTGGGCTCCCGAGCGCGGACGATCGCCAAGATCGAGAAGATCGAGGCGCACGAGCACCTGGACGAGATCCTCGAGGCCTCCGACGGGGTCATGGTCGCCCGTGGCGACTACGGCGTCGAGGCCGGATCGGCTCGGGTCCCGCTCATGCAGAAGGACACGATCCACCGGGCCACACAGGTCGGCAAGGTCGTCGTTACGGCCACCCAGATGCTCGAGTCGATGATCCACGCCCCCGAGCCCACCCGCGCCGAGGCCGCGGACGTGGCCAACGCGGTCATCGACGGCACCTCGGCGATGATGCTCTCGGCCGAGACCGGGATCGGCGACTACCCGGCCGAGGCGGTCCGGGCCATGGCCAGCATCGCCCACGCCGCGGAGGAGTACCCGGTCATCCACGGGCGGGCGCGTGACGCGCACCCGACCGGATCGGCGGCCGCGACCGTGCTGCACGCCGCCGTCCAGCTCGCCCACGACCTGCAGACCGACGCGCTGCTCATCCCCACCGCCAGCGGGGGCGGCGCGCGTGCGTGCGCGAAGTACCGCCCGGACCGCCCGATCATCGCCCTGGCCCAGGACCCCGTCGTCGCCCGTCAGCTGAGCCTGGAATGGGGGGTGATCCCGGTGGCGGCGTCCGACGCCGACTCCGTCGACGAGCTCGTCGACCAGTCGCTGGCCGCGGCGCGGGACGCCGGCGGCGTGCCGGTGGACGGGCGCGTCGTGCTGACCGCGGGCCGCCAGACGGGGATGCCGGGGGCGACCAGCCTCATCATGGTGCGGGAGATCCCCCCGCCGGGCTGACCGGCGGCGGGGTGCTCAGCGCCCGGTGGGCAGCGCGTTGTCCAGCGCGGCGCGCACCGCGCGTGCGTGCAGGTCCTCGACGGCGTCCAGGACCTCGAAGACTTCAGGGCGGGCGGCGGCGTCGCCCTCGCGCTCCAGGTGCTCACCGGAGAGGAACTCGGCCAGGCCGTCCCGCAGGACGCCGAGCCGGGCGACGGTCATCTGCACCCGGCCGATGGCCTCGCCGGCGGCCAGGTCGGCGAGGACGTCGACGAGCGACGTCAGCTCGCCGAGGGCCAAGGCGTCGTCGGTGCTGATCTCCGGGACCCGGAAGCGGGCGTCCCGCGCGCTGCGCAGGGCGTGGAGCGTGGCCTCGATCTGCGGCGGGGTGAGGTCGAACGTGACGGCCACCGACGGGAGGCCGTCGCGGTCGGGATAGGTCTCGATGTGGTGGGGAAGCAGGACCACGGATTCTCAGTGTAGATATCGGTCCGGGCGGACAGATGGATGAGTGCGCACGCCCAGCTGGCGGACAGCCGCTCCTGGCGACCGCCCGCCGTGACCGTCAGGCCGGCGCGACGAGCGGCTGCCCCACGAGCCCGAAGCGCTGCAGGACCCCGAGCAGCTCGCGGTGGCCGAAGGCCTGGCAGGCCGAGGCGAAGCCGACCCGGCGCGGGGGCTGGTGCAGCAGGGCGTGCGCGCAGTGGGCCTGCAGCAGTCCGGTCTGCTTGTAGTTGCAGGCGCCGCGGATGACGACCTGGGTGGAGCCGAGCGGCCCGCTGCCCACGACGCTGTCCAGCGAGCGGTTGACGCGCGGGTTCTCGCGCGGCGGCGTCTGGGTCTCCGGCATCTGCGCCATTACACCGGCCAGGGCGGCCTGCTGCTCGTCGGGCGTCTCGAGCGACTTGACCTGCTCCTCGACGATCTGGGCGATCTGGACCACCCCGGACATGACCTCGCGGCTGAACACGCCACCGTAGGACTTGCAGGAGGTCACCCGCGGGTCGTCCTGGAACCACACCGGCTGCGCGGTGCCGCCCCACGGGAGCACGAGGCTGGTCTCGTGCTGCCCGGGGACCGAGACCTCGAACGACGTGGCGCCCGGCCAGGCCACGAGCTGGTCGTGCTCGAGGAAGAAGTGCTCGGCCATGAGGATGGTGAAGATCGAGTCCGTCGAGGCGATGGTCGGCGCACCGCCCCACAGCACCAGCGTGTCGAGGGTGTCAACCCCCGGGTCCTCGAGGGCGATGTTCGCCGCGATCTCCCCGTTGGTGTACATCTGCGCGACGCAGGGCGCGAGCAGCAGGCCCGCCTCGGCGTAGGCGGCGCCGAGCTTGTCGCGGACGTCGATCATCCAGTTCTGCTCGCCGGTGGTGTCCAGGTAATGGCACCCGGCGGCCAGCGCGGCCTCGGCGACCGCCATGCCGTGGGTGGCGAACGGGCCGACCATGTTGCAGACGACCTCGGCCCCGGAGAACAGCTCGGTGAGCGCCTCGACGGTGTGCTCGACGGCCGCGACCTCGTACGTCGCGGTCTCGATCCCGGGGACCTTGTCCATGATCGCCTGCAGCTTGTCCGCGTCACGCCCGGCGGCGACGAACGGCACGTGGTGCTCGCGCAGGTATTCGGCGACCAGGCGGCCGGTGTAGCCGCTGGCTCCGTAGACGACGACGGGATGCTGAGAGCTCATAGGGCGAGCCTAATCGGCAGGCAGGCCCCGGGGAAAGGGCCTCGAGAACCAACGGGCCCCAGCGTGGCTGTGTCGCGCAGCTAGCGTCGTGGGGGTGCTGCGTGACCCTCGCTCCCTGGCGCTCCTGCTCGTCACCGTCGTCCTCGCGGGGTGCGGCGGCTCGGGATCGGGCGCCGGGGACGACGGCACCACGGCATCCCTCCCGTCGGCCTCCCGTCCGACGGCAGCCGAACGCGACCGGCAGCGCGGCCGCATCCAGCCGGTCGACGGCGTGCGCCAGCGCGTCCTCGGCCCGGGGGCGCAGGCGGTCACCGTGCTCGAGCCCGACGGCCAGGCCGCGGGCCGGCGCCCGGTCGTCGTCTTCCTCCACGGCTGGAGTGCCATCAGCCCGCGCGTGTACGCGCCCTGGCTCGTGCACCTCGTCCGCACCGGCAACACCGTGATCTACCCGCGCTACCAGGTGTCGTTCGTCTCCCCGCCGGCCGAGGCGCTCGGCGCGGCCGTCGCCGGGTTGAAGGCCGCGTTCGCGGTCGCGCCTCCGTCGCCAGGCTCGCTCGTCGTCGCCGGGCACTCGGCGGGCGGCGCGTTGAGCGCCGACTACGCCGCCTCGGCCCGGCGGCTGGACCTCCCCGTCCCCGCGGGCGTGTTCGCGGTCTACCCGGGCCGGTCGCTGGAGGGCATCCCGTTGACCATCCCCGAGGTCGACCCCGATCGCACGCCCGAGGGTGTGCGCGTCGTGGCGCTGGGCAGCGCCCGCGACCTGACCGTCGGCACGAAGGTCGCGCGGCGTATCGGACGCCTCGGGCGCTACGTCGCGGTGACCGACGACCGCGTCGACGACCACCGCGCGCCGACCCGGGACGACGCGGCGGCGCGAGCGGCGTTCTGGGCGCCGCTGGACCGGCTCATCGTCCGCGCACGCCGGTAGGCACGGACCTCGACGGCGGGCACGCCGTCCGGACAGGCCAGGTCCTCAGGGCCGAGCAGCCGCGCGAGCTTGGCGCGCTCACCGCGCCCTCCCCGCGAAAGCTACGCAGGCGTACATAATGCGGATCCTTCCTGCAGGTTGTCGGGGATGTCAAGCTGGAGGCCGATGGCCGGCGCCCGCACCCGCAAGTACTCCCCCCGGCGCTCGCGCGAGGAGCGCCGGGAGCAGCTGCTGGACGCCGCCCTGGCCATCGTGGACACGCAGGGCTTCGGCGCCTTCTCCATCGAGGCCGTCGCCCGGGAGGTCAGCCTCGCCAAGACGGTCGTCTACGCGTCCTTCGACAACCCGCAGGAGCTGCTGCGCGCGCTCGTGGACCGGGAGCTGGACCGCGCCGTCTCCGACCTGGCCGCCGCGATCCCCCGTCCCCCGTACGAGGACCCGGCCACCGTGCTGCAGCTGGCGCTGCTGGAGGTCCTGCGCTCGGCGCGCCGGCGCCCGGCCACGTGGCGGCTGTTCGTCCTGCCGCCCGACGGCATGCCGCCCGCCGCCCGCGAGGACGTCGAGCACCACCACGACCGCTTCCTGCTGCAGATCGAGCCGCTGGTGTCCTGGGGACTGGAGCGCCTGGGGCTGCGCCACCTGGACGCCGAGCTGACCACGAGCATCCTCATCGCCGCGTCCGAGCACGGCATCCGCCTGGCCCTGACCGACCCCGAGCACTACACCGACGAGCGCCTCATCACCTTCGCGACCGAACTGGTCACGACGTTCGTCACACCACGCCAGGCCCCGTAGCGACCGGGCGGTGAACAGGCGCGGCGGGCCCGCGTTCGTCGGGCACGTCCATCTTGGGCACCGACGCCGAGACCGCCCGACGACGTGGCCGCCGCCGGGCTTGACAGGTGAACGCGGATTCACGACGATGTGAATCGTGATTCACCGTCCATCCCCCCGGAGACCGCCGATGAGCCTGCTCGACGCCCAGCCCCAGACCCGCGACGTGCTCAACCAGGCTCCGCCGCTGGAGCCCGTCGACCACTACACGTCGTGGCCCGCGCTCGTGGACGGCATCGACCGCGAGGGCGGGGGATGGGGCGTGGACCGCCTGCGCGACGCCGGGGCGCTGGCCGGGTCCCCCGAGGCGCGCGAGCACGGCCGCCGGGCCGAGCGCCACGAGCCCGTCCTGGTCCCGTACGACCGCTACGGCAACCGCGTGGACACCGTGGACCTGGACCCGTCCTGGCACTGGATGCTGCGCGCCGCCGTCGAGCGCGAGACACACTCGCTGCCCTGGCGCGAGCAGCGCTCCGGCGGCCACGTCGTGCGCGGCGGCCTGCTCATGCTCATGGGCCAGATCAACGGCGGCGTGCTGTGCCCGGTGTCGATGACCTACGCCGTCATCCCCGCCCTGCGGGCCGGCGCACCGGATCTGGCCGCCGAGTGGGAGGAGCGCCTGACCCGCCCGGACTACGACACCGGCGCGCTGGCCGGGATGGCGATGACCGAGCGCCAGGGCGGCTCGGACGTGCGCGCCAACACGACCCGGGCGCTGCCTCTCAGCGACGGCACCTACGAGCTGCACGGCCACAAGTGGTTCTGCTCCTATCCGCCGTGCGACGTCTTCCTCGTCCTCGCCCAGGCGCCGGCCGGCCTGTCCTGCTTCCTCGTGGAGCGCGGGCCGGGCATGGAGTTCCAGCGCCTCAAGGACAAGCTCGGCACGCGCTCGCTGCCCTCCTCGGAGGTCGAGTTCCGCGGCATCGCCGGGCGACTGGTCGGCGAGGAGGGCCGCGGCGTGGCGGCGATCATCCAGATGGTCGGCCACACCCGCCTGGACTGCCTGCTCGGGTCCACCGGCGGCATCCGGCGCGGCGCGCTGGAGGCCGTCCACCACGCGCGCCACCGCTCGGCCTTCGGGGCACCGCTCGTCGATCAGCCGGCGATGCGCAACGTGCTGGCCGACCTGGCGCTGGAGTCCGAGGCGGCCACCGTGCTGGCGCTGCGGATGGCTCGCGCCTACGACGCCGACGAGTCTGCGTTCCGGCGCTTCGGCACCGCGGTCGCCAAGTACTGGGTGTGCAAGCGCGCGGCCGCGCACGCCGCCGAGGCGCTGGAGTGCCTGGGCGGCAACGGCTTCGTCGAGGACTCGGGGCTGCCGCTCCTGTACCGCGACGCCCCGCTGCAGGGCATCTGGGAGGGGTCGGGCAACGTCATGGCCCTGGACGTGCTGCGCGCGATGGTCAAGGACCCCGAGGGGCTGCCCGCCTTCCTGGCCGAGTGCGAGCTGGCCTCAGGGGCCGACGCTCGCCTGGACGCCCACGTGGCGTCCGTGAAGGCGAGCCTGGCCGCGCTGTCGGGCCCGGGCGAGGACGCGCAGGCCGCCCTGGCCGCCGCGCAGTTCGGCGCCCGGACGCTGGTCGAGGACCTCGCCGTCGGCCTCCAGGGCAGCCTGCTCGTGCGGCACGCGGAGCCGGCCGTCGCCGACGCGTTCTGCGCCGCCCGGCGGGGCGGCGGCGGCCGGGTGTACGGGACGCTGCCGGCCGGCGTCGACGCGGGCGCGCTCATCGACCGCGTCCTGGCCGCGTAGCCGGCGATGCGCGTCGTGGGCGAGCCGGAGACGATGACCTACGCGGTGGCCGACCGCGTGGCGCGGATCACCCTGGACCGCCCTGCCCGCGGCAACGGCATCACCCGCCGCCTGGTGTCCGAGCTGGAGGCGTGCGTGGAGCGCGCCGATCTGGACCCGGCCGTCCACGTGATCCTGCTGTCGGGCAACGGGAAGGGGTTCTGCGGAGGCTATGACCTCGTCGAGTCCGCCGAGGGCCAGGGCCGGATGGGCGAGGAGGGTGTCACGCCGCCCGCGGGCTCGCCGCTTGACCCGGCGGTCATGGCCGCCAACCACGACCCCGCCTCCACCTGGGACCCGATGGTCGACTACGCGATGATGGGCCGCAACGTGCGGGCCTTCATGTCGCTGTTCCACTGCGGCAAGCCCGTCGTGTGCAAGGTCCACGGCTTCTGCGTGGCCGGCGGGACGGACATGGCCCTGTGCTCGGACCTGCTGGTCATCGCCGCCGACGCGAAGATCGGCTACCCGCCGGCGCGGGTGTGGGGGTCCCCGACCACGTCGATGTGGGCGCACCGCCTCGGGCCCCAGCGCGCCAAGCGGCTGCTGTTCACGGGGGACTCGCTGTCGGGGACCGAGGCCGTCGACTGGGGCCTGGCCATCGAGGCGCCGGCCCCGGAGGTGCTGGACGCCCGCACCGAGGTCCTCGTCGAGCGGATCGCCCGCACGCCCGTGAACCAGCTGATGATGATGAAGCTGCTGGTCAACCAGGAGACGATGGCCCGCGGCCTGCACGCCACGCAGGTCCTCGGCACGGTGTTCGACGGCATCACCCGACACACGGCCGAGGGCTACGCCTTCCAGCAGCGCGCCGCGGAGGCGGGCTTCACGCAGGTGGTGGCCGAGCGCGACGGACCGTACGGCGACCGCGGCCCCTCGACGTTCAAGGGGTGACGCGCGGATGGCCGGCTCTTCCTCCTCGGCCTCGGGCACCACGCGCGCGCGGCTGCTCGAGGCCGCCCTGGCGCTGACCGGCGAGGGGGGCTACGCCGCCGCGTCGGTGGCGGCGATCGCCGCGCAGGCCGGGGTCTCCAACGGCGCTCTGTACCGGCACTGGTCCTCCAAGGGCGAGCTGTTCGCCGAGCTGTTCCGCACCGTCTGCTCCCGTGAGCTGGAGGAGATGACCGCGGCCGGCGCATCCCCTCGGCACACCACCGCGGCGGAGCGCGTGGAGGCGGTGCTGACCACGTTCTCCTCCCGCGCGCTGCGCAACCCCCGTCTGGCCTGGGCGCTCATCGCCGAACCGGTCGACCCGCTGGTCGAGGCCGAGCGCCTGGCCTACCGGCGCACCTACCGGGAGGGCCTGGCCGCGCTGCTGCGCACCGGGGTGGACGCGGGGGACCTGCCGCCGCAGGACCCCGACCTGACCGCCGCGGCGCTGGTCGGCGGCGTCGGCGAGGCGCTCGTGGGACCCACGTCGCCGCTGGCCGACGCGCCCCCGGACGCCGCGGTCATCGTCGCCGCGCTGAGCGCGTTCGTGCGCCGCGCGATCGGCGCCGGTGACCCCGGCTGACGCGCGGTTGCGCCAGGCCGGCGCCGCGCCGTTTGGCCGGTGCGGGTCGCGGGCACCGACCACACGTGCGCCGCGTGGACTGTGCCGGGCCGGGATGGTCGCGCCGCGGGCGCGGGCGCGGCTTCCAGCTGCTCGACGAGGACGGGCGGACCATCACCGACAAGGCGGCCAAGGCCCGGGTGGCCGCCCTGGCCATCCCACCCGCGTGGCGCGAGGTGTGGATCTGCCCGCAGGCGGACGGGCACCTGCAGGCCACGGGCATCGACGACGCGGGTCGTCGCCAGTACCGCTACCACGACGATTGGAGCCGGCGACGCGCGCGCCGCAAGTTCGACGACACGCTCGTGTTCGCCGCCGGCCTGCCGCTGCTGCGCCAGGAGGTCCTTGACACGCTCACCGCGGAGGACGGCCGCCCCTCGGCCGAGGCGGTCCTGGCCTGCGTCGCCCGCCTGCTCGACGTCGGCTTCTTCCGTATCGGCTCGGAGACCTACGCCCGCGAGAACGGGACCTACGGGCTGACGTCGATGCGCCGCGAGCACGTGCAGGTCTCCGAGGACGGGATCGTCACCTTCGACTATCCGGCCAAGTCGGGCCAGCGGCGGGTGCAGCACGTCGTCGACCCGCTGTCGGCACAGCTCGTCGCGCGGCTGCGACGCGGGCGCAGCGGGGACGGTCAGCTCTTCGGCTGGCGCGAGCGCGGCGGCTGGCGCGCGCTGCGCAGCTCGGATGTCTCGGAGTACCTGGCCGAGCGCGTGCCGACGGGGTCGGCGAAGAGCTTCCGCACGTGGCACGCCACGGTTCTGGCCGCCGTGGCGGTCGCCGTGGCCGAGGTCGACCCGACGCACGCCCCGGCCCGCAAGCGCGTCGTCGTGCACGCGGTCAAGGAGGTCGCCCGCCATCTGGGCAACACGCCTGCGGTCTGCCGCAGCTCGTACATCGACCCCCGGATCTTCGACAAGTACGCCGCCGGGGAGACGATCCGCGACGCCGTCACCACCCTGGCCGCAAACGACGACGGTGGGCTCAGCGACACCGCCGTCCACGGCGAGGTCGAGGGAGCGGTGCTCACGCTCCTGGGCGGCGACGCCACCGCGTACGCCCAGGTCCGGGCGGACCGGTGAGCGGCCCTCGCGTAGGGTGGCCGTCGTGAATGCTGCGCGCCGCGGGCGACCGCCGGAGGGCCGATGGGGCTGAGGCGCCGCTACCGCGCGACGGGCGCCGACCTGCCCTTCGGCGATCCGACCCGGGCGCACGACGTGGCGATGGAGGGGTACTTCTGGCGCTTCACCGACCCGACCTCGGGCCGGGTGGTCGTCGCGCTGTGCGGCGTGCATCGCCGTGGTGACGGCAGCCGCTGGGCGAACGTCGCCGTCGCCGCCCACCCCGGCGATGTCGTCCGCGCCCGCGACGTGCCGACGGGCCGGGCCGATCCCGCGCGCCTCGGCGTCGTGGCCGGCGACGGGGCCTTCGACGCCGGGCCCGGGCACGTGCGCGTGGACCTCCGCGAGGACGCGTGCCTCGACGTCCGCCTCCACGAGGTGCGGGCCTGGCCGCGCCGTGCGTTCGGCGGCCTGGGGTCCGGGCACCTCGTCCCCGCCCTCAGCCAGCACTGGCACCCGCACGTCCTCGGAGGGCGCGCCCACGGCAGCGCCCGGTTCGGCTCCGAGTGCCTGGACCTGACCGGCTGGCGCGTGTACGCGGAGAAGAACTGGGGCCGCGCGGGATTCCCCGAACACTGGTGGTGGGGGCAGGCGCACGACTTCCTGGACGCGGATGCGTGCGTGGCCTTCGCCGGCGGCGAGGTCGGCGTCGGGCCGGTGCGCACCACGGCCACCGCGATCGTCGTCCGGGCCGGCTCCACGACGGTCCGCCTCGGCGACCCGGTCGTGTCCCCGGCGCGGGTGCACATCGGCGACGGGCGCTGGCGCCTGTCCGCCCGCGGACCGCGTCACGCCGTGGAGATCTCCGCGCGCGCGGACCCGCGGCAGGCCCACGTCCTGCCCGTGCCGCTCCCGGCCGCCGGGCACAGCGTCGCCGGCGCGCTGCAGCACTTCGCCGGTGAACTGGACGTCGTCCTGCGGCGGGGCCGGCAGACCGTGTTCACGGGCACCTCGTCCCTCGCCGGGCTCGAGCACGGCGGCCAGGCCCGGCTGGCCGACGAGCTGGCCCGGCGCCGTGCGCGCGAGGGCGTGGCCGTGGCCGAGGCCGAGGCCCGGGCGTGACCGCCCCCGATCTCGACGCGTGGCTCCCGGATCCGGCGATCCGCACGCGTCACCGCCGGACCGCGGCGGCCGACCCGCAGGCCGTGTGGGACGCGGCGGCGGCACTGAGGCTCGACCAGACGGGCACGATCGGGCGCCTCGTGCAGTGGCGGATCCCGGGCACGCCGGCGTCGATCGGCTTCCGTGAGCTGCTGGCCACCGCGCCGTTCACCGTCCTGGACGCGGGCGAGCGGTGGTCGGTCTCCGGCCTGTGCGGGCGGATCTGGACGACCGCCGTGGACTACCCGCTGGTCGACGCGCGCACCTTCTGCGCCTGGGACGAGCCCGGCACTGTGCGCGTGGCCATGGCCCACTGGGTGACCGAAGACGCGGGCGGGCGCAGCACCATCCACAGCGACGCCCGCGTGGAGCCCGTCGACCGCCGCGCCCGGTGGGCGCTGCGCTCCCTGTGGCTCGCGGTCGGGCCGTTCGAGCGTCTCATCGGGGCCGAGCCCCTGAACCTCGTCGTGCGCCACGCCGAACGGGCGGCCCGCGGAACGGACTGACGGACCGGCAGGCAGGAAGGTCGACTAAGGTTGGGGATATGGCCTTCGACGTCGGACAGCGTGTCATCGCCGAGCGGACCGGCCGTCGTCGCCGCTCCGAGAGCGGGCCGCTGCGGCCGCCGCGCCACGGCGTGGTCGAGCGCGTCCTGCGGGGGGACCCCAACCCGCGCTACGAGGTGCGCTGGGACGAGGGCGTCACGACGATCTTCTCCCCGCAGAACAGCGGTCTGTCGGCCGACCTGAACTACGTCGACCCCGCCGCCTGATCCGTCAGCCGAGCATCGGCCGGCCGGTGGGCACGCGGTCGGCGTCGAGCTCGAGCTGCTCGTAGTAGCGGGTGAAGTGGTGGCCGTGGCGGAACTCGCCGACGTGCGGCTCGATCCGCTCTCCCTGGGCCATGCGGACGATGAGCTCGGGGTAGGTGCGCCCGTCCAGCGCCGCGTACATCGGGGCGGGGAAGGCCCCGCCGAAGCGCGGGTTCACGTCGGTGATACCCAGCCCGATCTCCGGGTCGCGGAACATCTGGATCGTCCCCGGACCGCGGAAGGTGAAGCTCTCCGCCACGCGACGCGCGAGGTCGATGAGCTCTGAGTCGTGGATGACCTGTCCCTTGATCGACTCCCCGCCGCGGGACTCGAGCATCGTGCGGGGGATCGCGTTCAGGCAGCGTCCGTCCAGGTCGCAGAGCACGTCGACGGAGAACTCCGGACCACCCATGAGCCGCTGGACCATGACGGGCTCCTTGACGTAGCCGACGAAGAACTCCATCTCCGCGCGGTCGGAGCACGGGTGGATCGAGCGGGCGCCGGAGCCGTGGACGGGCTTGACCATGACCGGATAGGACTCGGGCAGCTGCGGCGGCAGGACGGTCGGCGGGGACGGCAGGCCGCGGGCGGTGAGCTCCTCGTGCGTGCGGTGCTTGTCGTACATCGCCTCGCAGGTGGCCACGGGCGCGACGAAGGCGGGCAGCGCGCCGCCGGCCGCGGCGAGGACGTGGATGTCCAGGTCGGTCAGCGGGACGACGGCCTGCACGTCGTGCTCGACGACGAGGCGGTGCAGAAAGGGGACGTAGTCGGGGTCGTCGATGCGCGGCGGGACGACCGCGAGGTCGGCGGCGTAGCGGGCGGGGGCCAGGAGGCTCGGGTCCGCGGCGATCGTGAAGGCGTGCCGGGCGAAGGCCGAGACGATGTCAAAGCGCTTGCCCACCCCCGTCAACACCACCGCGGGCCGTCCGTCGGCGCGCGCGCTCATCGGGCGTGGAACGTGTCGAGCGTGTCGGCCCGCAGCCCGAGGCGCAGGCTCTCCAGGGAGATGACCTCGCTCGGGGGGATGTTCCCGAGGTTCACGGCGCCGCCGAAGCGATTGACCAGCCACGCCTGCTGGTCCTTCTGCGGGGCCTCGAAGACCAGGGAGCCGAGGTCGAGCTCGTGCACGATCTCGTCGATGAGCCCCGTCCGCGCCTCGCCGTCGGCTCGGTACAGGCCCGCGGTGCCCGTGGCTCGCCCCTCGCAGACGACGAGCTGTGCCCCGGCGTCCAGGGCGGCCCGGATGAGCTCCACCCAGCGGTAGGGGGCGAGGATCGCGTCGCTGTCCTTCTCGCCGACCTCGGCGTAGACGACGAAGTCCTGAGCGAGCTGGGTGATGAGCGCGTGCTTCTCGTCCGGCGGGATGGGCACGACGCCGGAGGACACCTCGACGCGGTCGAAGTCGTTGTCGTGCAGCCAGGCGCGCAGCGCGTCGACGCGGCCGTGCAGCCAGGCCAGCTCGCTGAGCGTCCCGCCGACCATGACCGGGACGCCCTGCTCGCGGTAGAGCGCGAGCTTCTCGCGCAGGTTGGCGGTGACCAGCGCGGAGCCCCAACCCAGGCGCACGAGGTCGATGTGCGGGCCGGCGACGGCGAGCAGGCTTTCCACCTCGGCCGGGCCCAGCCCCTGGTCCAGGACGTGGGTCAGGCCCGAGGTCCGCGGCTTGGCGGGGCGCGCGGGCAGCGGCAGGACGTCGGTGGGGTGCGGCACGGTCGCGGACCCTACCGCCCGTCGCGGGCATCCCGATCGCGGGCGCGCCGGTAGTCTCAGTCGATGCCCGAGCGCGCCACCACCCGCGGAGCGCAGCGCACGTCGCTGGACGGCACGCGCGCCGACGTGGTGGTCTGCGGCGCGTCCTTCGCCGGGCTGGCCGTCGCGCGCGAGCTGGCGGACAGCGGGGCGGACGTCCTGCTCGTCGACCGCTACGCGATCGGGGAGCGCGCCACGTCGGCCTGCGCGGCGCCGACCCCGTGGCTGCACGCGCTGGGGGTGCAGGACGCCATCTGCCAGGAGCTGCCGGACATGACGTTCACCACGCCGCACGGCACGGCGCGCTACCGCCTGCCGTGGAGCTGGTCGGCCTTCGACTACCGCGAGCTGTGCCGGCTGCTGTTCGCGCAGTGCGACGCTCGCTTCGAGACGGCCAAGGTGCGCCAGCGGATCCCCGGCGGGGTGCGGACCGACCGCGGGGACCTCTTGGCCCCGGCGGTCGTCGACGCGCTGGGCTGGCGGCGGGTGCTGGCGTCCGACGGCTACCAGCCGCCCGACGCGCCGCTGAGCCGCGGGCTGGAGGTCCACCCGCACCACGCGGCGCCCGACGATGCGCTGGACATCTGGATCGAGCGGGACCTCGTCCGGGCCGGCTACGGCTGGCGCGTGCCGGCGGCCGGTGAGCAGCGCGTCGGGGTGGGCAGCTACGCCCCGCGCGATCACGTGCGCGAGCCGACCGTGGCACTGGCGCAGCGCCTGGACGTGGACGCGGTGCGCTACCAGGGCAACTGGTTCCCCCACCGCCTGCGTGCGGCGACCGAGCCGGGGACGTTCTTCGTCGGCGACAGCGCCGGGCACTGCTTCCCGCTGTCGGGCGAGGGGATCCGGACCGCGCTGTACTTCGGGGTGGCGTGCGGGCGAGAGCTGCGGGCCGTGCACGCGGGCGAGCAGCCGCTGGAGCGGGCGCTGGTGCGCTACCACGAGTTCAGTGCGTCGCACGGCCGCGCGTTCCGCCGGGCGCTGGCGCTGCAGCGCCTGCTGCCGGTGATACCGCCGCGGGCGCTGACCGTCGCCTTGAAGCTGTTCGGCGCCCAGCGCATCGTCGACCGGGCGTTCTCGTGGTACCTGCGGCAGGCCGACCCGGCGTTCGCCGCGCCGCGCTGAGCGCGCCAGCCTGCGCGTAGGACGTGGCTCCGGCCACCGCGGGCGGCGTCAGGGGCCGGACGCCAGCGCCGCCGTGTCCACACGCACGAGCGCGGGCTCGGCGAAGCGCTCCGGGGTGGCCGAGGCGGTCTCCACGTCGAGCAGGCCGAGCAGGACGCGCGCGGTGCGTAGGACCCCGTTGTGAGCGACGACGGCCACGCGCTCGTCCTCCGGGCCGGCGGCCAGCTCGGCCAGCACGTCACGCACGCGATCACACAGCGCGTCGAAGGGCTCTCCCTCCGGCGGCGTGACGCGCAAGTCCAGCGTGCCGGCGGCGGTGAACGCCTCGGGCCGCTCGGCGCGCACCGCCTCCTTGCCGCGGCCCTGCCAGGCCCCGAGATGGCGCTCGGCCAGGCGCAGGTCGACCGCGATCACCTGCCGCGGGAAGATCGCGGCCGCGGTGCGAGCCGCCCGGCGCAGCGGGCTGGCCAGCACCCGGCCGGCCTCCACCGTCCCGGCCAGCGCGGCCGCGGCCCGCAATCCGGCCGCGTCGGGCTCGGGGTCGAGCTGCCCCATGAAGGTCCCCTCGAGGTTCCCGGCGGCGGGCGCGTGGCGGATGAGCCAGACGTCGGGCACGCGGGGAGGGTCGCACGCTCGCCCCGCCCGTGTCCGGCAGCGGTCGCGACCGGTACCGTCGGACGATGCGCGTGCCGCTCGTGTCCCCCGTCGCCCGACTGCTGCGCGGGGCCGCGACGGCGGCCACCGACCAGGCGCTCGAGCTGCCACTGCTCGTCCAGGCCGGGATCCTCGCGCCGGTCCGCCCGGACCGGCTCGTGCGCATGGCCGACGCCGTCCGGCGATACGGGATCGGACCGGCGATGGCGTGCGCGGCCTCGGCGGCCCGCTTCGGTGACGCGCCTGCACTGAGCGACGAGCGCGGCACCCTGAGCTTCCGCGAGCTGGAGGACCGCACGAGCGATCTGGCCGCCGCATTCGCCGACCTCGGCCTGCGGGCCGGCGACACCGTCGGGGTCCTGTGCCGCAACCACCGCGGGCTGCTGGAGGCGACGATCGCCGCCGACAAGCTCGGCGCGAACATCGTGCTGCTGAACACGGGCTTCGCCGGGCCGCAGCTCGCGGACGTCGCGGCGCGCGAAGGCGTGTCCGTCGTCGTGCACGACGAGGAGTTCGCCGATCTGGCCGGTCCGACCCTGGACGGGCGGCTCGGGATCGTGGCCTGGTGCGAGGACCCGGCGGCGCTGCCCGCGGGCACCCGCACGCTCGACGCGCTCATCGCCTCCGGGGACGGGCGCGACCTGCCGGCCCCCGCGTCGCACGGCCACGTGGTCCTGCTGACCAGCGGCACGACGGGTGCGCCGAAGGGGGCGGCGCGCGACTCCGCCCCCCGCGGCCTGGGCCTGGCCGGCGCGCTGCTGTCGAAGATCCCGCTGCGCGCCGGCGAGCCCACGCACGTGGCCGCACCCGCCTTCCACACCCTCGGGTTCGGCCACACCCTGCTGACGCTGGTGCTCGGCGGCACGCTCGTCCTGCGCCGGCACTTCGACCCCGAGGCCGCGCTCGCCGCGACCTGCGACCACGACTGCCGCGTGCTCGTGGTCGTCCCGGTGATGCTCAAGCGGATCCTCGACCTGCCCGACGACGTCCGCCCGCTACGACGTGTCGGCCCTGCGGATCATCCACGCGACGGGCTCGGCGATGGGCGCGCCGCTGGCCCAGCGCGCGCTGGACGAGTACGGGGACGTCCTCTACAGCCTCTACGGCTCCACGGAGGTCGCGTGGGTGACGATCGCCACGCCTCAGGACCTGCGCGCCGCCCCCGGCTGCGCGGGCCGGCCGCCCCGGGCGACGACGGTCCGCCTGCTCGACGACGACGGCCGCCGGGTCCCGGAGGGGCAGCCGGGGCGCATCTTCGTCAAGAACCCCATGACCTTCGGCGGCTACACCGACGGGCAGACCAAGCAGGTCGTCGACGGCCACATGAGCACCGGGGACGTCGGGCACTTCGACGCCGGCGGGCGCCTGCACGTCGACGGCCGCGACGACGACATGATCGTCTCGGGCGGCGAGAACGTGTTCCCCAGCGAGGTCGAGGACCTCCTCGCCCGCCACGGCGGGGTGGACGACGTCGCGGTGATCGGCGTGGACGACGCGGAGTTCGGCCAGCGCCTGAAGGCCTTCGTCGTCCGTACCCCGAGCACGGATCTGGACTCGGGCACGCTGACCGGCCACGTGCGCAGCCAGCTCGCCCGCCACAAGGTCCCGCGTGAGGTCGTCTTCGTCGACGTGATCCCCCGCAACGCGACGGGCAAGGTCCTCAAGCGCGAGCTGTGCTGACGCGACGGCGGCCGGCGCGGTCAACCCGTTCCGTCACGCACACCGACGGGTCTTCGTCGCCTCGACTGCGCGGAACCTGAGTGCCGCCGTACGTCACCGAAGCTCCACGCACCCGGCCGGCGGCGCGTTCAGAAGCCTGCCGCCGGGCCTCAGGCTGAGGAAGGCGTGGACAACCTCGACGTCGGGCGTGCCGGTTCGGTGGGGACCCGACACCATCGGCCCGATGGGTCGCACACGCCCCCTTGAGGTCGGTGTGCCACCGTTTCGGCGATGGCCGTCCCGCCCTGTCCTGCCCGTGTCCGGGGCGCGTCCCCCGCGTGACCCGCGCCCACCTGCGCGCCGGCGCCCTGCTGCTGCTCGCCGTCCTCGCCGGCGCGGTCCTCGCGGCGGTCCTCCTACGCGACGCCACCGGGGGCGGTCCGCTCGGCCTCGGCCTCGGCCTGGGCGGATCCGGGGCGGACACCGGGACGCTGCTGCCCGGGAGCACCGCCGACGACGGGATCGACCCGCTGCGCTACACGCCCGCGCTGCGGGCCGACCGCGAGGCCCGCGCCACCGCGGGCCTGGCCCACGTGCTGTACGCCAAGTCTCCCGGCGGAGCGGTGCTCACGGCGCGCCGGGTCGACGCCCTGCGGCCGAAGGTCGAGCGGGCCGCGCAGGCGGGCGGGGTCGACGCCGACGTGCTGGAGGGGATCGTCTTCCTGGAGAGCGCCGGGCGGCCCGACGCGATCGCCGACTCGAAGGACCTCTCCGGCGCCGCTGGCCTGACGCAGATCCTCGCCGAGACCGGGGAGAACCTGCTGGACATGCGGATCGACGTCGGAGCGTCCACCAAGCTGACCCGCGGCATCGCCCGCGGCACAAAGGTCGCCGCGAGGCGGCGGGAGCGGCGCCGCGTCGACGAGCGCTTCGACCCCGACAAGGCGCTGGCGGCCACCGTCCGCTACCTGCAGTTCGCCAAGGACAAGCTCGGCGACAACCTGGAGCTCGCGGTCGTCAGCTACCACATGGGGGTCGGGAACCTGCAGACCGTCCTGAAGAAATACGGCGCGGACGACGTCGCCTACGCGCAGCTGTACTTCGGCACCACGCCACTGGACCACAGCAAGGCCTACGGCTTCCTCACCGGGCTGGGGGACGACTCGTCCACCTACCTGTGGCGGGTGCGGGCGGCCGAGGCGATCATGGCCCGGTACCGCACCGACCCGGACGCGCTGGCGCGCACGGCCGCGCTGCAGACGCGCAAGAACTCCGCCGAGGAGGTCCTGCACCCGGAGGGCTCGGTCCCCGCCTACCCCGACCCGTTCGCGCTCGGGCGCGCGGAGGCCGGCGGCGAGCTCAAGCGCCTGGACCGCGACCAGCTGGCCAGCTACGGCCTGGTCATCTCGCCGGCCATGGGCGAGCTGGCCCCCAAGCTCAAGCAGTCCCGGCGCCTGTACCGGGCGGTGCGCCCCGAGGCGCTCGCGGTACTCCTGTATCTCGGGGCGGCCGCGCAGGGCATCTCCGGCAACGGGCCGCTGGTCGTCACGAGCACGATCCGCGACCGCACCTACCAGCGGCTGCTCGTCCGCCGCAACCCCGAGGCCACGAAGGCCTACTCGCTGCACACCACCGGCTACACCTTCGACATCGCGCGCCAGTACGTGAGCAAGGCGCAGTCGCAGGCCTTCCAGTTCGGCCTGGACCGCCTGACCGCGCTGAACATCATCGCCTGGGTCCGCGAGCCCGGGGCCATCCACGTCACGGTCAGCCAGGACGTCCCGGAGCTGCTGGGCCTGCTCAAGGACGGGGCGCCCGTCCCGCCGGACGCGGTCGCGCCGGCGAAGGCGAAGGCGAAGGCCGGACGCTGAGGGATCGAGCACAGACCCTCGACGCCGGACGGACGCTCGTCACGCGGTTCAGCGCAAGCCACGATGGGTAGCGCCGGGGCATGCCGCTGCGCAACCGCCTGTACGGAACCATCGGTGTCCTCAGCGGGCTGATCTTCGTCGTCCTGGCGCTGACCGGCGCCTCGTCGACGCTGTTCGTGATCGTGGCGGTGCTCGTCGGCGCGTCCTATGCGCTCATCACCCTGTGGGTGCGCGAGCCCGGCGCCGGCCGCGACCGGCAGCGCCGTCGCAACCGGTAGCCCGGCACCGCGAGACGGGTCGCCTACCCGATGAGCTCGCGCACCTTCGCCGCCGCGGCGGCCGCGGTGATCCCGAGGCGCTCGAGGACCTCCGGACCGGGCGCCGAAGCGCCGAAGCGCTCGATCGACACCGAAGCGTCCACCCAGCGGCTCCAGCCCATGGCGATGCCCGCCTCGACCGAGACCTTCGGCACCCCGGCGGGCAGCACGTCCTGGTGGTAGGCGTCGTCCTGGGCGGCGAACAGCTCCCACGAGGGCATCGACACGACCTGGACCGACAGGCCGTCACCGGCCAGCAGGTCGGCGGCCTCCAGGGCCGTGTGGACCTCCGAGCCGGTGGCCACGAGCACGGCCTGCGGCGGATCGTCGCACGCGCGCAGCACGTAGGCGCCGCGGGCCACGCCGTCGCGGACGGGAGCGTCCGGCATGACCGGCAGGCCCTGGCGGCTGAGGATCAGGACGGCCGGCCCGTCGAGCTCCTCCAGGACGACGCGCCAGCACTCGGCGGTCTCCATGGGGTCGCCGGGGCGCATGACCGTCAGTCCGGGGATCGCGCGCAGGGCGGCGAGGTGCTCGACCGGCTGGTGCGTCGGCCCGTCCTCCCCCAGCGCCACGGAGTCGTGGGTGTAGACCCAGACGACCGGCAGCTGCATGAGCGCCGACAGCCGCACCGAGCCGCGCATGTAGTCCGAGAACTGCAGGAAGGTCGAGCCGTACGGGCGCACGATGCCGCCGTGCGCGGCCATGCCGTTGACCGCACCGCCCATCGCGTGCTCGCGCACCCCGTAGTAGACGTTGCGACCGACGTGGTCGCGCGTCAGGCGCTCGTCGTCGCCGCCGGGGAACTCGGTGTTCGTCGAGCCCGACAGGTCCGCGGCGCCGCCGACCATCGTCGGCACGAACGAGCCGAAGGCCTGCATCGCCTGCTTGCCCGCCGCGCGCGTGGCCAGCTCGGGCTTGCCCCAGTCGATCGCACCCGGCGCCAGCGCGTCGGCTACCCCGGGCAGCGGCTTCCCGCGCCACGCGGTGTCCCAGAGCTCGGCCTTGGCCGCGTCGGCCTTGAGGCCGTCCAGGCGCTGCTGCCACTCCGCGCGGGCCTCGGCGCCCCGGCGCCCCGCCTCGCCGAACCGCTCGCGCACCCCGTCGGGGACGAAGAACGTCTTGTCCGGGTCCCAGCCCATCGCCTCCTTGGTCAGGCGGACCTCGTCGTCGCCCAGCGGCGAGCCGTGCGCGCCGGACGTGCCCTGCTTGTTCGGGGACGGGTACCCGATGATCGAGTGCACGTGGATGAGCGTCGGGCGCTCGGTCTCCGCCTTGCCCGCGGCCAGCGCGTCGCGCAGGGCGTCCAGATCGTTGGCGTCCGCCACGTCCAGGACGTGCCAGCCGTAGGCCTCGAAGCGCTTGGTGACGTCCTCGGAGTCAAAGCTCAGCGAGGTCGGGCCGTCCAGCGAGATGTCGTTGTCGTCGTAGAGGTAGACGAGCCGCCCGAGGCCGAGCTGGCCGGCCATCGACGCCGCCTCGGAGGCGATGCCCTCCATGAGGTCGCCGTCGGAGACGATCGCGTAGACGTGGTGGTCGACGACCTCGGAGCCGAAGGTGTGGCGCAGGTGCTGCTCGGCGATCGCCATCCCCACGCCGTTGGCAAAGCCCTGCCCCAGCGGGCCGGTGGTGATCTCGACGCCGGGGGTGCGCCAGCCGCCCTCGTGGCGCTCGCGCTCGGGGTGCCCGGGCGTGCGCGAGTCCCACTGTCGGAACTGCTTGAGGTCGTCGAGGGAGAGGTCGTAGCCGGCCAGGTGCAGCGCGCTGTACTGCAGCATCGACCCGTGGCCGGCGGACAGCACGAAGCGGTCGCGGTCGGGCCAGTCGACGTCGGCGGGGTCATGGCGCATGACGTCGGCGTAGAGCACGAAGGCGGCCGGGGCCATGCCCAGCGGCAGGCCCGGGTGCCCGGAGTTCGCCGCCTGGACTGAGTCCATGCTCAGGCCGCGGATGGTGTCGATGCACAGCTGGTCGGTCGAATCGGTCATTGCTCGCGCGCCGACCCGCCGCGCGCGGACTCGATCGTTCGAAGATCCGCGCGCACCCTTCGCCGGGTCGCCGCCCCGAGCGCTCGGGTACCCTGGCGCGCATGTCCGTCGAACCCACGC
>JBBSUL010000023.1:0-30384 GCA_038234375.1 Solirubrobacterales bacterium
CATCGCCCCGTAGCAGGCGACGGCCACCCCGGCCGGGAGGGCGAGGCCGATCAGCGGCGCGACCACGAGGCCCAGGAGGAGCCAGACGGCGACGGCCACGACGTCGACCGAGAGGCTCGAGCGCTCGCGGCCGACGATGGTGACGAGCCCGACGCCACCGACCAGCCCGGCGGCCATGAAGACGCCCAGCGGCCACCGGGAGTCCAGGCCCGCCACCCCCAGCGCCTGGGCTCCGGCGAACAGCAGCAACGGGTTGACGATGCTCACGCTGAGGTAGGCGAAGCCCATGTCGCCCGGCGAGTCCCAGGGATCCCGGAAGACGGGGCGCCGCAGGCGCATGGCGGCGCGCATGGCGTCCGGCGCGAAGGCGGCGCGGAGGGGGCCTGTCTTCTCTGGGGGCGCCGAGGATCCGGTCATGCCGCCGAGTGTCGCACAGGCGTGGCTCTGCGCCCGCGCGCAGCACCGCCACCGCGCGCGCTGCACCGGTGCCGCGCGGTGCGGTGAGTACACGGAGGAGATGTACCACCGTGCTCACACGATCAGGGTCGCGCGGTCGCCAGCGCGTCGATCATCCGCGGCAGGTCAGCGGGCTCGGTGATCGCCGTCAGCACGAACGTCGTGATCCCGCCCTCGGCGAACTGCACCAAGCGCTCGCGCATCGCCGCCTCCTCGCCGAACAGGAAGATCTCGCGCATGAGGTCCTCGTCGACGAGCTCCAGGGCGCGCTGACGGTCTGAGCCGTGCCAGGCCTCGGCCACCGGGTCGATCTGCTCGGCGAAGCCCAGCCAGCGGAAGAACTCCGTGTACACGGGCACCGTCCCGTAGGCGCAGAACATCCACTTGGCCAGGCCCATCGCCTCCTCGGCGGGCTTGGGGATGCAGAAGAAGCGGCAGACGAGCTCCTTGTCGGGCGCGCCGAAGGCGTCGGCGACCTGCCGCGTGCCGCTGACCGGCAGCCAGTTGGTGAACGCCCCGTCGGCGACCTCGGCGGCCAGGCCGAGCATCTTCCCCCGCAGCGCGGCCAGGACGATGGGGATCTCATGCTCGGGCTTGGTCTCCAGCTTGAACCCGCCCACCCCGCGCCCGCCTTCGAGCACCGGCCGCAGCTGCGCCACCGCCTCACGGACCTTCGAGAGCGGCTTGACGAACGGGACCTCGTTCCAGCGCTCGACGATGACGTTCGACGACGAGCCCAGCCCGAGGACGAAGCGTCCCTCTGACGCGTCGGCCAGCGCGGCGGCGTGCTGGGCCAGGACGGCGGGGCCGCGGGTGAACGGGTTGACGATCCCCGTGCCCAGGCGCACCCGGTCGGTGACCGCCGCCGCCAGCGCCAGGGGCGTGAAGCCGTCCGGGCCGGCGGTCTCCCCGGTCCACAGGTCGTCGTAGCCTGCCGCCTCGGCGGCCCGGTACAGGTCGGCGTGATGCGCGAGCGGCACCCCGGTGAACGGGACGGTCAGTCCCCAGCGGATATCAGGCATGGGGACCGTCCGGTTCCGGGCGGACGTGATGCGCGGCATGGCGCCAACGTACCGGGCCGCGACGGGCCGGGTGACGCTGGGGCCGCGAACGCCGGTAGCCTCCCGCGGATGTCAGGCGAATGCGGCAGCCGGGCGCGCACGCGCGCGCACATCACGACGGGCCTGGCGGTGCTCACGGCGTCGGCGGCGCTGACCGTCGGCGTGCCGGTCGCGCCGGCGGCGGCCAGCGCCACGCAGGAAAACGTCTTCCAGGACGACAACCTGCTCCTGTACCGGGGCGACGAGACCTCCGACAAGACCCTGCGCGAGCTGAAGGGCCTCGGGGTCACCACGGTGCGCCTGACCGTGCCGTGGCGAGCGTTCGCCCCCGGACGTCGCGCGACGCGGCAGCCGTCGGGCTTCAAGGACCCGACCGACGCCTCCCAGTACGACCCGATCGTCTTCGACCTGCACGACCACGTCCTGCGCGTCGCGGATCGCCTGGGCATCAAGGTGCTGTTCAACGTCACCGGCGGGGCGCCGCTGTGGGCCACGGCCACGCGCCGCGGCAAGCACGTGGGCCTGCAGTACAAGCCGAGCTCCACGCAGTACCGCCGGTTCATGCAGATGCTCGGCACGCGCTACGACGGCACCCACACCGACGAGAACCAGGGCCGGCTGCGGATCCCGCGCGTGGAGCAGTGGTCGCTGTGGAACGAGCCCAACCAGGGTGCCCAGCTCCAGCCCCAGTGGGAGCGCAACTCCAAGAAGCGCCTGGTCCCCGTAGCCCCGCGGATCTACCGCGGCCTGGCGCAGAACGGCATCAGCGCGCTGCAGGCGACCGGCCACGGCAAGGACACCATCCTGCTGGGTGAGACGGCGCCGCGCGGCGTGAACCGGCGGACCACGACGGGCAGCCTGCGCCCGGTTCCCTTCCTGGCCGGCGTGTTGTGCCTGGACCCCAAGACCCTGAAGACGCTGCGCGGCCGCGCCTCGAGCGACCAGGGCTGCACCACCAGGAGCGCCAGGCGGCGCCTGGACGTCAGCGCCTACGGTCACCATCCGTACTCGATCGTCTCCTCGCCCGCGACGCCCGACCGCAACACGGACGACATCACGCTGGCCGACTCGGCGCGCCTGGGCCGGCTGCTGGACGCGGGGGCACGCAACAGGCGCCTGCCCGCCCGGCTGCCCTACTGGTGGACGGAGTACGGCTGGCAGACGCTGCCGCCGGACCCGATCCGCGGCGTGGACCCGGCGCTCCAGGCCGAGTGGATCGCCGAGGCCGAGAAGCAGACCCGGGACGACCCGCGGACCGCGGCGCTGACCCAGTTCCTGCTCGTCGACGACCTGCCCCGCGACGAGCCCGGGCAGACCGAGCAGCGCAAGTGGGGGACCTACCAGACGGGCATCCGCTTGGCCGACGGCACCGCCAAGCCGGGCTACGACGCCTACCGGATGCCCTTCGTCATCGCCCCCGGGACCAAGGCGGGCGGCACGGTGCCGGTGTGGGGCCTCGTCCGCCCGGTCAACGGCGGGGACGTCAAGGAGCCCGGTACGGCCCAGCTGCAGTTCCGGGCGCCCGGTGCCGACGGCTTCCAGGACATGGGCATCGCGCTCCCGGTGGGCGCCGACGGCGTCGTCACCGGCGAGCTGCCGGTGGCCCAGGCCGGGACCTACCGCTACCGCTGGTCACCGCCCGGGGCGGCCAAGCCCACCGGCCTGCAGGGCATCTTCGCCGCGGACCCGCCCCCGGCACCGGTGTTCATGAGCGCCGAGGCAACGGTCGCACCGCGGTGAGCCGTTCGGATAGGGTCGCGTCGTGAACTTCAGCAGACTCAGTCGGGGCGAGGGGGTTGCCGTGCTGGGCAGCATCCTGCTGCTCGTGGCCGTTTTCCTCAAGTGGTACTCCGTGGCCAACAAGAACGGCATCCTGGACGGCAAGCGGGGCCCGGGCGACTTCAGCGTCTGGCAGGTCCAGCCGATCCTCCGGATCCTGCTGCTGCTCGCCGCGATTGCGCCGATCGTCCTCGCCTACATCATCCTGCGCGACCACAAGCTGAGCTGGCCGCGCGGCGAGTTCACCGCTGTCGTCGCGATCGCCGCGATCGGCTTGATCTTCTACAACGGGATCGTCGACAGGCCTGGCGATCCGTCGGGCCTCGTCGGTCTGTCGATCGGGTGGTACATCGCCTTCCTCGGGGCGTTCCTCATGCTCGGCGGCAGCGTCATGCGCCAGCAGGAGACCGAGATGCGGCGCAAGCCGCCCGGCACGGTGTAGCCCGCTTCCGGGACACTTGGGCGGTCCGCCGCAACGACCCAAGGAACCCACCGATGACGCAGAGCTCCACGCTCGGCCGGCCCGATCGCAACCTCGCGCTCGAGCTCGTCCGCACCACCGAGGCCGCCGCACTGGCCGCCGCCCGCCTCGTCGGCATGGGCGACAAGATCGCCGCCGACCAGGCCGCGGTGGACGCCATGCGGATCGTGCTGGACACCGTGAGCATGGACGGCCTCGTCGTCATCGGCGAGGGGGAGAAGGACGAGGCGCCGATGCTCTACAACGGCGAGCACATCGGCGACGGCTCCTCGCCGTCCATGGACATCGCCGTGGACCCGCTGGAGGGCACCACGCTCACCGCCAAGGGCATGCCGTCGGCCCTCAGCGTGATCGCCATGTCGCCGCGCGGGACGATGTTCGATCCGGGCCCTTGCGTCTACATGACCAAGCTCGCCGGCGGCCCCGAGGTCGCCGACCTGCTGGATCTGGATCGCCCCTTGAGCGACACGCTCAGGCTCGTGGCCGAGCGCAAGGACGTCGACATCCGCGACCTCGTCGTCGTGGTCCTGGACCGGCCACGGCACGAGGAGGGCATCGCCGAGATCCGTACGGCCGGAGCCCGGGTGCGCCTGATCGCCGACGGCGACGTCTCCGCCGCCGTGTTGGCCGCCAGCCACCGGGCTCCCGTCGACCTGATGTGGGGGGTCGGGGGCACGCCGGAGGGCGTCATCAGCGCCGCCGCGCTGAAGTGCACCGGCGGCGGCCTGGTCACCCGGCTGTACCCGCGCGACGACGCCGAGCGCCAGGCCGCCATCGACGGCGGCTACGACCTGGACAAGCAGCTCACCCAGGACGACCTCATCGCCAGCGACGACTGCTTCTTCAGCGCCACCGGCGTCACCGACGGGGACGTCCTGCAGGGCGTGCGCTACCAGGGCAAGCGCTCGGCCACCACCGAGTCGCTGGTCATGCGCTCACGGTCGGGCACCGTCCGGCGGATCATGGGCACCCACAACCGCGAGAAGCTGCGCGAGTACACCGGCGAGCGCTACGGATAAGGGTCGGCGTCAGCCTCCGCCGAGCGCCTTGAGGGCCTTGTCGACGCGACTGCGGGCGTCGGCGGGGATCTGGTCCTCGAACTGCTTGTAGGTGTCGTTCGCGGTGCGCCGGAGCTGCTCGAGCGAGCTCTTGGCCGTGTTCGACCCGCCGTTGACGTCGGCCTGCAGGCTCTTCACGGTGCGGTTCACCTGGTCGGTCAGCCGTGTGAGACGGGCTCGCGCGGGGTCGTTCTGGGGCAGTGCCCGCGCGCGCTTGGCCAGCGCGCCCGCACGCTGGCGGTAGCCGTCGAGTCTGCTCTGCGCCTGCTCGCGCGGGAGCTTGTCCGCCGTGTACTGCTTCCCGGTCGTCGCCACGTCGCCCGCGAGGGCCTGTGCGTTCTCGAGCAGTTTCTGGGCGGCTGGGGACAGCTTGTCCTTCGCCTTCTCGGCTTGCCCGTCCGTGGCCTTCTTGACCGGCTGCTGGGCGGCGCTCGGCGTGCTCGCCGCGTCGCTGACCGAACCGGTGTTGTTGTCGGAGCCGCAGCCTCCGAGCACGACCGCACTGGCGCCGACGATGAGCAGGTGACGTGGGGTGAGCATGAGTACTTTCTTACCCACGCGGTGGCGTCTCACACCCGTTGACCGGAGCGACGGACGGACGATGGGGACGTGCGGACCGGCCGGCGGCGCGGTCACAGGTTCCCGATCGGCCGCCAGCGGGCAAGCCGACGCCATGTCCAAACTCACCGACAAGATCACCGGACGCCTGAAGAAGGCCGCGGGCGACCTCACCGACGACGCGTCACTGCGCAGGGAGGGCGCCAAGGAAGAGCGCAAGGGCGAGGCCAAGGAAGAGCTCGACCAGGCGCTCGACAGCGCCAACGCGAAGGCCCGCGAGGTCGACAACCTGGAGCGCGGGACCTGATCCTCGGGCCGGTGGACAGGCCGCCCTCAGGGGGAGCGGTCACCTGACCGCTGCCCCTCTTGCGTCAGGTGGCGTCGGCGTCCTTGCGGACCCCGTGCGGATCGTCGCCCCCCGCAGCGGCGACGCCGCCTCCAGTGCGTGAGCGCACGAGAAAGACCAGCGCCGAGGCTACGAAGAGCCCGGCGGTGATGAGCAGCCAACGTTCGAGGAACGCGTCGCTGTCGACGCCCGTGATGCCCTGGTAAGTCGAGGCGGCGATGCCCGGCTGCAGGATCAGCGGGATCCACGTCAGCAGCAGGAAGGCCGACAGCACGGTGGGCACCACCAGGTGCACGAGGACCGGCACGCGCGTGTCCCGGTGCTCGTCGACGCGGACGTGCCCGGCGCGACGAGCACCCTCGTAGAGCCCGTGATACACCGGGAACAGGACGAAGTCGTGCAGGATGACCGCGGCGACGAGCCAGAGGAGGGTCTTCTCGGCCTGGCTGTTCTGGACCAGCCGCGTCCAGCCGTAGGCGGCCAGCACGGTGGCGACCAGGATCGCGATCAGGTGCCGCGGGCCGCTGCCGTACACACGCGTCATGAGCCTCATGCCTTGGCGCCTCCGCTGAACTGGATCTGCTTGACCCATTTGGTGTTGTGGACCCCGGGTAGGGCGGGGACGATCATGCGGGCGGGGAAGCCGTGGTCCATCGAAAGGTCCGCGCCGTTGACCTTCAGCGCCAGCAGGGCGCGGTCGTCGTTGACCTGGCCGGGGTTCAGTGCCGCCTGGCGGAAGCTCCCGCCCTGCTGCAGGGACTCGACGTCTGCCCGGTCGGGGGACTTCACGCCGGCCATGGCGGCCAGGTCGCGGAGGCGGACACCCGTCCAATCCTGGGTCGTGGACCAGCCCTCCACGCAGGCGATCGGCAGCGTGTAGGTGTGCTGTGGCATGGCGAGCAGCTCGTCGCGGCTGAGCATCATCAGGGTGCCCGGGCCCTTCAGCAGCAGGCGCCAGGCCGCGCCGGTGTCCTTCGCCTTGATGCCCCGCCCGTCAGCCGTCTTGTTGACCTGGAAGTCGTTGGGCCCCCCCGAGCCGGGCTGGCGGCCGCGGGGCGACAGCAGCGCGATGCTGCGCAGCGGCCCGCCGAGGGACTCGCCGACGGTCAGCAGCACGAGCCCGAGCGAGCCCGCGCCGACCACCCCGATGAAGCCGCGGCGGGAGACGGTCGGTTCGGCGGGGTTCGACGGCGCGCTCGTCGTCTCTGACGGCGGCTCCGGCCGGGTCTGGGCGAGGTCCTCGCGCAGCGGCTTCAGGGCGCCGCGTGTCCGGAAGGCCTCGCGCATCACCGGCAGCTTGATGAGCACATGGCCGAGCACCGTGCCGAGGAAGATCCAGGCGGCGTAGTAGTGCACGATGATGAACGAGAAGGGGAACGTGTACCAGTAGGAGATGTCCCACAGGCCGGTGAAGATGAGCAGGATGCCACTGCCGACGAGCAGGCCCAGCAGCAGCCGCTCCAGCGCGTCCGCGATGCAGGTCACCGGCGGCCACTTGTAGAACTTCGGGATGACCGCCCAGAGCTTGGCGGCGAGGATCGGCAGCACGGCGATCCCGGCGGTGATGTGCAGGCCCTGCGTGAACGCGTACAGCCACGCTGGGCTCGTCGGCCAGTCCCAGCCGTACAAGTGGCGATCCAGGCCGCCGCCGCTGAAGGACTGCCCGAGGTCCGGCTGGTAGGCGGCGTGCGACAGGTATCCCGTGATCAGGTCGATTCCGAAGAGGACGAGCAGTCCGACGCTCAGGAACGAGGCCAGCCACGCCCCCCGTATGGGGCTGCGCCAGATCGCGGGGTCGTACGGGCCTCCGGGACCACGGGTCATCAGGTGCCTGAGGCGAGACATATGAGACCTAGCTGACTACGCGCGGGCACTGGGTGTCAAGGTCTACGTGTGCCAGCGTCACCGGTCTGTAAGAACCGCGGGGCGCCGGCCGGCCGCCGTCACCGGTCCGGGGTCGGCGACGCCGAGCCGTCGCCCGCCCGCGTGCCCGCGGCCAGTTCGCCCGTGACCTCGCCGGCCTGCTGGGTGCGCTCCTCGATCTCGGCCGCCTCCCGAGAGGCCTGCTCGTGCTTGCGCGCGGCGGCCTCGGGGTCTGGCGGACCGGCCGCACCCGCCTCGACGGCCCCCATCAACGGGCGGAGCATGTCCAGCGGCAGCGGGAAGACGATCGTCGACTGCTCCGGGCTCATCTCCAGCAGGGTCTGCAGGTAGCGCAGCTGGATCGTCACCGGGTTGCGGGAGATGACGTCGGCCGCGTCGGCGAGCTTGCCGGCGGCCTGGAACTCGCCCTCGGCGTTGATGATCTTCGCCCGGCGCTCGCGCTCGGCTTCGGCCTGCCGGGCGATCGCACGCTGCATGTCGGTCGGGATCTCGACGTCCTTGATCTCGACGCTGGTGACCTTGATGCCCCAAGGGTCGGTCTGCTCGTCGATGACCTGCTGCAGGTCGGCGTTCAGGCGCTCGCGCTCGGTCAGCAGCTGATCCAGGTCGGCCTTGCCGAGGATCGACCGCAGCGTGGTCTGGGCGATCTGCGTGGTGGCCTGCCGGAAATCCTCGATCTCGACGATCGAGCGGTTGGCGTCCACGATGCGGAAGTACGTCACGGCGTTGACGCGCGCAGGCACGTTGTCGCGCGTGATCACCTCCTGCGGCGGGATGTCCAGCGTCACGGTCCGCAGGCTCACACGGACCATCCGGTCGATGACCGGGATGAGGAGGATCAGCCCCGGCCCGCGTTCGTCGATGAGGCGGCCGAGGCGGAAGACGACGCCGCGCTCGTACTCGCGCAGGACGCGGATCGAGGCGGCGGCGCCGACGAGCAGCAGGCCGACGAGGCTGGCCAGGACGATGAGGACGACGGTCATTCGAGCTCCCAGGGTTCGGCGGGGCGGACGAGCAGCGTGAGGTTCTCCACGTGGTCGATGACGACGAGGTGGTCGGGCAGCGGCGGGTCGTGCTCGTCCTGGGGCCAGGCCCAGCGCGCGCGCCACAGGGTCCCGTCGGCGGCGACCTGCCCGGTGCGCCCGCTCCAGGAGCGGACGGTGGCGGTCGTGCCGCGCAGGCGCGCGGTCCCCGAGGGCAGGGCCTGGCGGCCGGTCGCCCGCACCGCGCGGACGGTGAGCGCCAGGGCCGCCGCCCCGCCTGCGAGCAGCACCGCAGCGGCCGAGGCGGCCACGAGCACGCCGCCCCCGGCCGCGGCGATGAGCACCCAGGTGCCGGCGGCGATTCCGAGCACGCCGGGCGCCCCGAGGGCACCGCCGGTGGGCAGGTGGCTCTCGGCGACCGCAAGGACGACCCCCAGGACCAGCAGCAGCGCGCCGATCGACACCATCCACATCCACAGTAGCCCTCCACCGGCGGCCGGGCTCCGGGGTGCGGCCGAGGACCTGCCCCCGCTGTAGGCCCTACGCGGCGGCGCGGTCGCGGGCCCGGCGCGGCTCGGGGGTCTCGTCGACCGACCGCGGGCCGGCGTATTTGCCGGTCACCGACTCCTCCAGCTCACGGCTGACCAGGCGGCGCAGAAAGCCATAGGTCACAAGGACGTGGATCCGCGACTGGGTGTTCGTGTAGACGAAGCGGCTGAGCCAGTGCGCGAGCTGTGGGTAGAAGTTGGCGACCTCGACCTCGACGTTGACCCGCTCGCAGTCGTTCTGGATGGTGCCGCGCCGGCGCACGTCGATCTCCAGGTAGCCGTCGGCGCCGCGGCCGGGGCCGGCGACGAGCAGGCCGTCGGCGATCGGCCAGCGGACGATGCCGCGGTCGGCGTTCATCTCGTACTCGGGGCTGCGGAAGCGCAGCAGCACGAACGGGCGGGTCAGCAGCACGACGTCGCGACCCTCGTCGCTGTACTTGACGCGGATCAGGCCCAGGGTGCAGCGCGTGAGAAACGCCCAGTAGGTGCGGGCCAGGCGCTCGAGCGTCGCCGGGGTCCACAGCTCCCCGAAGGCCTCGGGCGGCAGGTCGATGTCGGCCGACTGCACCGAGCGGACCGCCCCGTCGGCGTCGGCCGACGTGTCGTCGGTCGGGTCGTGCACGACGGCCCCGCGGATGGCGGCCGAGTGGGGGCGCAGGCGCCGGAAGACGGTGACGGCCGCGGCGGCGAAGGCGAGCAGGGCGGCCAGGAGGGCGGCGGGCTTCATGTCGGTCCATGATGCCAATCACGAGGCCGCCAGGGCCGAGCGCACCGCGTCGTCGAACCCGAGCGGCTCGTCGTTGATCCCGGCCGGCGGCGGCCGCGAGACCACCGTCTCGACGCTCAGCCCGTCCACCAGCGGACGCACCAGGTCGGCCTCGATCGGGGTGAACAGCGCGACCCAGTGCGACGACAGCCCCGGGGTCAGCACCGGGACGGGCAGCGTGGCGGGGGCACGGCGCCCGGCGACCGCGGCGAAGCGGGCCATCATCTCGCGGTAGGTCAGCACGTCGGCGCCCCCGAGCTGGACCTCGTCGGGGGTGTCGGGTCGATCGGCGAGCACCGCGAGCGCGGCCACGACGTCGCCGATGGCCACGGGCTGCGAGCGCGTGTCCACCCAGCGGGGCGTGAGCATGACCGGCAGCCGCTTGACGAGGTGGCGGAGGATCTCGAACGACGCGCTCCCGGCTCCGACGATCATCGCCGCCCGCGCATAGACGAGTGACGGCACCCGCTCGCGCAGCAGGTCGGCGACCTCGTGTCGGCTGCGCAGGTGCGCGGAGGCGTCGGCGTCGCCGCTGCCCTCCAGGCCACCGAGGTAGACCGTTCGCGCGACCTGTGCGCGGGCCACCGCGTCGCCGAAGGTCCGCGCCCCCTGGCGGTCGTTGGCCGCGAAGTCCCCGTCGCCTCCCCGGCCCATCGAGTGCACGAGGTAGTAGGCGACGTCGGCGCCGGCCAGGGCGTCGTCGAGGCCGTCGCCGCTGAGCACATCACCCTCGAGGATGTCCACGTCCTCGGGCAACCCGTCGCGCGCCTTCGCGGCATCACGGACCAGGCAGCGCACGGTGTGGCCGCGCGCGAGCAGCACGGGCGCCAGCGCGCCGCCGACGTAGCCGGTGGCGCCGGTCAGGAGGATCGTCCGCGGAGCGCTGGCAGAGGGCATATAGCCATCGTACGTGCCCGGCGGCCGTCGAGATGACCCCTGCGGGGGCCCATCACGTACCTTCAGCATCGCCGGGGAGGGCGAGACACCGGCGCGCCGCCGGCCGGCCCTTCCGGGGGAACCCATCATGAGCAGCGAACTGAGGATCAAGGATGTGGCCGAGCAGACCGGGGTCGCCGCCGGAACCATCCGCATGTGGGAGCAGCGGTACGGCTTCCCGGAGCCGGGACGTACCGCCGGGGGATACCGGGTCTACACGCATGACGATGTCCTCGCGCTGCGGCGCGTGCTGGCCTACCGTCACCGGGGCCTGTCGGTCGGCGCCGCCATCGCCCGGGCCACGGAGGCCGGCGGTGACGGCGGGCAGCCGTCCATCTACGCGGCGGTGGCCGCCACCGACCACGGCGCCCGTCCGCAGGTCCTGCGCAAGGCGACGCTCGTGGCGATGAGCCGGGCGATCGAGCACGAGGCGCTCGCCCAGGCGGCCACGGGCCTGCTGGTCGGGGCCTTCCAGCACCAGGCCTTCTACCGCGAGGTCCAGACCCGGTATGAGCGCATCGCGCGCTTCAGCGACGCCGCCGTCGTCTTCGCCGACTTTCCCAAGGTCCACCGCCCCGAGCACGGCGGCCCCATCGAGATCCCGATCGGCCCCGAGGACAAGCTTGGCAACGAGTGGGCGGTCATCGTCGACGCGCCCGGCTACTGCGCGTGCCTGCTGGCCTGGGAGGTGCCGGGGGTCACCGAGCCGGGGGACCCCGAGGACCTGGACCGGCGCTTCGAGGCGATCTGGACCGTGGACCCGGCCGCGACCCGGTGCGCGTCACAGGCCGCCGCGCGGCTGGCCGGGAACGCCGACGCCGCGCTCGGCGAGCGCCTGACCCGGACGCTGGAGGACCAGTCGCTGGCCCTCGAGCAGCCCCTCCCGGCGCTCACCGCGCTGACCAACCGGATGGTCGCGTACATCGACGCCTGAGGCAGGGCGCCGCGCGGAGCGCCGGTGTTGTCGCGTCGCGGTCACGGGAGTAGGGTCACGCGCCATGAGCCACCGGGGGCCGGGTCTGGCCTGCGTCCTGACGATCTGCCTCGGCGCCGTCGGTTGCGGCAGTGGCTCGGCGACCACGTCAGGGACCGCCGTGCCCGTGGCGCAGAAGAAGTCCCCGGACTCGCAGGCCCCGGCGTCGGCGCCCGCCCACTGGCTGCCGCCCGAGCCGTGGGTCTACAACCACTGGCTGCCCTACGACGAGGGGCGCCTGTACACCCTGTTGGACATCACCCGCGACCAGCTCTCGATGCAGCTGCGCGACGACCACCGCACCCTCGCCCAGCTGGCGGCGCGGCGCGGGCGGAGGGATCCGGTCGCGCTGGCCCGTGCCCTCGTCGCCCCGCAGCGCCAGGCGGTCGGCCCCGCGCGCGCCGCCGAGCTGCAGCGCCGCGCGCTGGCCACGCTGACCCAGGGCCACCTGGCCCAGCACCTGTTCTTTCACTCGCTGCACCAGTTCGCGATCCCCAGCGCCGCCCCGGACATCTTCGGACTCCCCGACGCCGAGTTCCGCGTCCTGCGCCGCGACGAGCTCAGCCCGATGGCGATCGGCCGCCTGCACGGCCGCTCTCCGGGCCGCGTGCAGGGGGCGGCGACCGCGGTGCTGCGCGAGCGCGTGAACGCCGGGGTGCGCGGGAAGGCCATGACCGCGCGCCAGGGCCGGCTGCTGCTGGCCCGGCAGCTCACCCAGCTGCCGCGCTGGCTGGACCAGGCCCGCTACAACGGCCCGCCCACGACCTACCGCGGCAACCTGGAGGTCAGACCGCAGGACTACGCCTCCAACCCCGCGGTCTCGGCGGACGGGCGCTACGTGGCCTACGAGGCCTACCGCCAGAAGCTGCCGCTCGCGGTGAAGCTCGGGGAGATCGCCGTGCTGCGCACGGACCTGCGCACCGGGTCAACGACGCTGGCCAGCCGCATTCCGGCGGACGGGCCCAGCGGCCCGAACCCGGTGTCCTTCTACAACCCGGCGATCACCGCCGACGGGCGCCGGGTGGTCTACGAGGCATCCGCCGGCAACCAGAACTTCGCCAAGCGCTACGGCCCGATCACCGTCGTCGCGCGCGACATCCGCGCCCGGCGGACCACGCCGGCCAGCCGCCCGGTGCGCGCCCGCGCGGAGTCGCAGTCGGCCTACAACCCCGACGTGGCCGCGTCCGGGCGGCGCGTGCTCTACCAGGCCGTCCGCGGCGGGCGCACGGTCATCGTGTCGCGGCAGCGCGGGACCGGGCGCGAGCGTACGGTGTTCGCCGGCCTGCCGGCCGGGGGCGGCCGGTATTCCGACCCCTACGAGCCGTCGATGTCCCAGGACGGCATGCGGGTCGCCTTCTCGGTGGCCTCCGGTTCCGTGTCCGACCCGGGGTCGGCCCGGTCCACGGTCCGGGTGCGCGACCTGCGCACCGGCCAGCGGATCGTCGCCGGCCGCGCGAACGGCCGCGGCGGCAAGGTGGCCGACGCGTTCTCCGCCGACCCGGCCCTGTCGGCGGACGGGAACGTCGTGGCCTTCACCTCCACCGACCCGGTGCTCGGCCTGCCGCGGGGCGAGATGGGGCTGTTCGTCCGCGATCTGCGCCGCGGGCGCACGCGGCACATCGTCACGGCCCCCGGGACGCGCGTCCTGGAGCCCGTGGTCTCGTGTGACGGCTCGGTCGTCGCCTTCACCGCCGTGCGGGGCGACCGGTCCCGCGTCATGGTCTGGCGGGCGGCCACGGGGGCGGTGCGGGTCGCCGGCCGGGCGGACGGGGTCGGCGGTGAGGTGGCCGACGGGCGGGCGTCGGACGCGTCGCTGTCGGCGGACGGGCGCATCCTGGCGTTCGCCTCGACCGCGACGAACCTCCCGGGCGCCGCGGAGGTGCGCGGGGCGCAGGCCATCTACGTCCGCGATTTGCGGACCCATCGCACGCGCCGGGTCAGCGACGTCGACGTCGCCTACGCCGGGCGGACCCTGCCGCCCGGGTCCTCGCCGCCGCCGACCGCGTCGGCCCCGACACCCGCGGCATCGCGCACGCCCGTGGCCGCCGACGGCACCGACGGCGCGGCCGAGACGGTGTTCGTGACCGACAACGCCTTCGTCCGCCGGACGCAGCGGCCCGTCGTCCGCATCCGGACGGGCGAGGCCGTGCGGTGGCTGTGGCGTGCCCGCCAGTCCCACAGCGTCCGCATCCGGCTCCCCGGAAGCACGGTCGGCTCGGCCATCCGCAACCGCGGCTCCTACCAGTACCGCTTCCAGCGGGCGGGGACCTACAGCGTCGTGTGCTCGCTGCACGCGCCCGGGATGCAGGCGACCGTCGTGGTGCGTGACGGCTGAGCGGGAGCGGTCGGGGTCGCGCTACGGCGCGTCCAGCCAGCCGGTGCGGCGGATCTCGGCAGCGGCCAGGTCGGCGGCGATCGCCGCGCCCGCGTTGGTCAGGTGCAGCCCGTCGTCGGCCCGCACGGTGACGTCGCGGCCGTCGCGGCGGACCTGCTCGGCGTACCGCCCGCCGGGGCTCAGGCGGGGGCCGAGGTCCAGGACGCGGACGTCCTTCAGCCCGTCGGACGCCGCCGTCACCGCGCGGTTGACCTGGGCGACGATGGAGGCCTTCGCGTCGTCCCGGGGGGTGGGGAGCAGGAGCCACAGCACGTGGCCCCGGCTGCGCGTGTAGGTGCGCATGAGGCTCCGGGCCCGCAGGGCGTACTCGGCGACCCACGGGTCCTCGCAGCACGTCACCTGCGCGCCGTCCGCGGTCTGCATCGGGAAGCCGTCGTTGGCCCCGAGCAGCATCACCGTGATCCGCGGCTTGAAGCGGCTGACCTGGCTGCGCGCGGCCGCCGGCCAGGCCTCGCCGTCGAACGAGGCCTTGGACAGCCCGGTCCCCGGCCGTGACGCCGAGCGGGTGCGCGCCGTCGAGCCCAGGCGGTCCCCGAGGAAGCTGTCGATGCCCTCGATCGTCGAGTCCCCGGTCGCCAGCACGGCCGGCGCGGACGCGTTGGCCTGCGCGGGCGCGCTGCCGGCCCCGACCTTCTGCACGGTGCGGTGGGCGTCCAGGCGCACCGTCACCTTCAGGATCCCCGAGCGCGACACGCGGATCCGGCGGCGCACGCCGTTCGCCGAACGCGACAGCCCGACCAGGCGGCACGGCCCCCGTGCCCCGGCGCCGCTCGCGCACAGCCGCACGCGCCGGTCGCCCAGGCGCCAGCGGTCCACGATGCGCACGGTGACCAGGCCCCGGCGGGACACGTGGCGGGGCACGGCCACCGACAGGCGCCGGGCACACGACGGGGTCCGGATCTCGGCCGCCGACGTCGCCAGGGGTCCGTCGGGACGCAGGACGCCGGCGTCGAAGTGCCGCGAGCGGCGGTCACAGCGCCACGTCACGGCGCCCAGCAGCGGGGCGAAGTGGTCGTCGCCGACCACCCCGTCCCCGAGCGGGCGGTCCGAGCCACCGACCCGCTCGGTGAAGCGCACGCGAGAGCCCGGAGGGCCGAAGAGGCCGAGGTCGACGACCCCGGTGTGCTCGATCGAGGCCAGGAGGCCGATGCCGTCCGGGGGTGTCGTCTGGGCCTGCGCTGCGGCTGACGGGAGCGCCGCCGCGGCGAGCGCGAACGTGACGACAGCGGTGCGAAGGGCGAATCCCGTGCCGCGTCCCATGCGGTCCATTGGAGCAGATCGGCGCCGGAGACCGTGCCGGCAGGTCAGCGGATCAGCTCGACGTCGACCACGGTGCCGGCGACCAGCTCGCCGTCGCCGGCGGGGATGTGGGCCAGGCCGTCCGCGCCGCGCATCGACGTCAGCACGTGCGACCCCTGGGGGCCCGTCAGGACGGCGACGTTGCCGGCGAACGTCACCCGGACGAGCTCGTCGCGGCCCGGGGTCCGCCCGACCGCCTCGGCCAGCGGCATCCGGACCCGGCGGGCCGTCGGGTCCGCCCCCTGGAGCGCCAGCAGCGCCGGGCGAGCGAACAGCAGGAAGGTGACCATGGCGCTGACCGGGTTGCCCGGGAGGCCGAACACGAGCTGCGCCCTGCGCGTGCCGAACCACGTCGGCTTCCCCGGGCGCAGGGCCACCCGCCAGAAGTCCTCGACCACGTCGCAGGCGGCCAGGGCCTCCTTGACGTGATCGTGCGGCCCGACCGACACGCCGCCGGAGAGCACCAGCACGTCGCAGGCCTCCAGCGCCGCCGCCACGGAGGCACGTGTCGCGTCCGCCGCGTCGGACACGTGCTCGACGGCGACCACCTCGGCGCCGGCCTGTGTGGCCAGCGCCGCCAGGGTCAGTGCGTTGGAGTTGTGGATCTGGCCGGGGGCGAGCACGGCGCCGGGGGCGACGAGCTCGTCGCCGGTGGACAGGACGGCCACCCGCGGCCGGCGGCCGCAGCTGACCGCCGCCACCCCGGCGCCGGCGGCGATGCCCACCGCGGCGGCGTCGACGACCGTGCCGGCGGCCAGCACGACGGTCCCGGACTGCATGTCCTCCCCGGCGCCGCGCACGTTCTGGCCGGGCTGGACGTCCGTGTCGAGGGCGACGGTCGCGGTGGCCCGGTCCTCGCGGGTGCGCTCGACCATGATCACGGCGTCGGCGCCGTCGGGCAGGACCGCTCCGGTGGAGATCCGCACAGCGGTGTGGTCGGTGACCGCCACCTGCGCCGGATGCCCGGCCCGCGACTCGCCGGTGATCTGCAGGACCCGTCCGGCCGGCCCCGAGCGGATCGCAAAGCCGTCCATCGCGCTGTTGGTGAAGGGCGGCACGTCGCCTCCGGCGCACACATCGACCGCGAGGGTCCGACCCGCCGCGTGGGCCAAGGGCACCGCCTCGGCGTCGAGCCGCCGAACGGCGGCCAGGACACGATCGCGGGCGGTCTGGACGTCCAGCAGCTCGGGCATTGGCGCATTGTCGCGTGTGGCGGCCACAGCCGCGCGGGTGAGCGGGCCGGGTGGGCACGATCAGGGTTCGGCGAGGCGGAGGGCGCCGCAAAGGCCGCGGCACGGATGCCGGACCGCGTGCCCGGTACGCCGCCGGGCGCTCGGCGCGGCGGTACGTCGGCGCATGGTGATATCAACCGCACCTGATGAGCGTCGCGGTCCCTGCCCCCGGTCGTCGTCCGCGACCCGTCGCCGGACTGCCTGAGCCCGCCGCCGAGGCGGTCGCCAAGGCGTGGCTGCTGGAGCTGCTGCACGCCACCGACCTGCAGGACATCACGGCGGTGCCCGTCGATCTGCTGGCCCGTGAGGCTCCGGCGCTGTGCGGTCTGGTCGTCGAGGCGATGAGCAGCGACGCGGCGCTGGCCCGGCTGCTGCCCGGTGGCGCCGACGCTGCCCTGGCCGCACGTGCCGGCGTCCTGAGCGGCGCCGCCGGGCCGGTCGCCGTGGTCGCCGGGGTGGAGGCGCTGCGGGCGGTGCTGCACCGGGCGCTGCGCACCTCCGAGGATGCCGGGCTGGCCTGGGACACGGGTGACCGCCTCGCGCACGTGTGCGCGAACCTGACCGCCGCCTCGCTGCCGGCGGCGACAGGCGCAGGAACCGCTCGCGCGACCGGCACCGACCCTGGCCCCGTCGTCGACCGGGTCGCCGGTCCGGCCCGGCGACCGCCAAGACCGGGACCGGTGCGCCACGATGACCCCGGCGCGTTCGGATCTCCGGCCCCGACCGTCGTCGCCCATGACCTGCGGGCCGACAGCGCGCCCCTCGGTGCGCTGGGCCGGGTGCTGGCCGGCCGGGGGACCCGGCCGGTCGCACTGCTGGCGGTCGAGCTCGACGATCGTGAGCGCCTCGGCGCGATCGAGGGGCAGGCGGAGCTCGCACGGAGCCTGGCGCCCGTCGAGGAGGCGCTCGCCGCGCTCGGGGGCCCCGACGGGGTCCTCGTGCCCGAGGAGCCGGGACGGTGGTGGCTCGTCGCCCCGGCCAGGGACACCGACGCCGCCCGGGACCTGGCGGCGCGCTGCAGCGCCACGGTCGCCCAGCGGGCACCCGAGCGCCACGGGACGAGGCTGCGGGCGTCGATCGGCGTGGCCGTGTGCCCGGACGACGGGACGGACGCGTCCGCGCTCGTGCACCACGCCGACCAGGGCGTGTTCACCGCGCGTGCGCTGGGCGTCCCGGTGGCCTGACCGATATCCTGAAACGGCAGTGAGGCGCGTCCGGAGGACAACCGGCGTGCTCGCCCGGTGCGCCGGGTACGGTGCAGGCCGCACCGAGAATCCGGGCGATGACCAAGAGGAGACGATGGGGGTGGGAAGGACTTGACGATCAGGCGGACAGCAGGGGCGGTCATCGCCCTGGTCGCGCTTGTCGTGGCGATCGTCCTGTTGCGCTCCGGCGGCGACGCCTATCACGTCCAGATCCGCTTCGCCGACTCGGGGCTGCTGGTCAACGGCGGCGTGGTGACGGTGGCCGGGGAGAAGGTCGGCACCGTCGAGGATCTCCGCCTGTCCGACGAGAGCCAGGCCGTGGCCGAGGTCGGCATCGATTCGGCGTTCGCCCCGCTGCGGGAGGGCACCCGCGCGGTCATCCGCAAGCGCTCCCTGTCCGGTGAGGCCAGCGACTACATCGACCTGCAGCTCGGCCCCGGCGACGCGAAGGACCTGCCCGACGGCGCGACGATCGGGGGCATCAACACCGACTCCAGCGTCCCGCTGGACGTGGTCGTCGACACTTTCGACCCGATAGCTCGGGTGGCCGTGACCAAGTCCGTGGACTTCTTCCGCGACACGACGCTCGGCCGCGAGCAGCGCGCCAACGCGTCGCTGCGCTACCTGAACCCGGCGCTGTCGTCCTCCAGCCGCCTGCTGGAGGAGGTCGGCCGCGACCGCCCGGACCTGGTGCGCTTCGTGACCGCCACCTCGAGCCTGCTCACCGACATCAGCGCGCGCGGCGACGCCCTGGCCGAGCTCATTCCGCACCTGTCCACCACCATGGGCGCTCTCGCGGCCCGGCGCGCCGACCTCGGCGACGCCGTCGAGGTGCTGCCGTCCTTCCTGCGCCGCGCAGACAGCACGTTCGCGGGCCTCCGCGGCACCCTGGATCGGCTCGACCCGCTGGTGACGGCGGCCGGGCCCGTCGTCGCGAACGACCTGCGGCCCCTGCTGACCCAGCTGCGCGCCTTCGCGCCCGCCGCCCGCGCCCCGGTCCGCGATCTCTCGCGCACCATCCGCCAGCCCGGGCCCGACAACGACCTCGTCGAGCTCGTGCGCGCCCAGCCCGCCGTTGACAGGATCGCCAACCGCGCCGCGCAGCGCAACGGCGAGACCCGGCCCGGCGCGCTGCCGGCCATCCGGACCGCGCTGCGGGGCGTGACCCCGCAGATCGCCTTCGCCCGGCCGTACAGCGTCGACGCCGTCGGCTGGTTCGACGACTTCTCCGCCACCGGCGCCTACGATGCCCTCGGCGGCTTCTCCCGCGCGGGCCTGGGACTCAACGGCTTCACGTTCTCGCCGACGCTGAGCACGCTGATCCCGATCCCGCCGCCCTTACGCGACGCGCTCAGCGCCGGGCTGTCGGCCGGGCGCAACAACCGCTGCCCGGGGTCGATCGAGCGCGCGGCCGCCGACGGATCCAACCCGTACCTGCCGTCGCCGGGCTTCAACTGCGACCCGACCCAGGTGCCGATCGGGCCATGAGGCGCGTCCTGCTCATCGCCTTCGGGATTCTCGCCGTCGCCGCGGTCGTCATCGTCGTGGCGAGTTCGCGTGACGGCAACACCGAGCCCGACGGCTACCGGGTGATCCTCGACAACACCTTCGGCCTGACCGACGGCGCCGACGTGCGCGTCGCCGGCGTGCGCGTGGGCTCAGTGGCCAAGATCGGCCTCCAGGTCCGGCGCGCGCGCGCGGTCCTGCGGGTGACCGTCGACCGGCCGGAGTTCGGGGATCTGCGCAAGGACACCTTCTGCACCGTCCAGCCGCAGTCGCTGATCGGCGAGAGCTTCCTCAACTGCGATCCCGGCGTCTCGCCGCAGCGGCTGGCGCCCGGGGGCACCGTCCCGATCTCGCAGACGGCCGGCACCGTGCCGCCCGACCTCGTCCTGAACATCCTGCGCCTGCCCTCCCGCCAGCGGCTCGGCGTCCTGATCTCCGAGCTCGGCGCCGGCTTCGCCGCGCGCGGCGGCGACGTCAACGAGGCGATCGGCCGCGCGATCCCGGCCCTGCGCCAGACCGACCAGGTCCTGGCCAAGCTGGACCGTGAGCGTGCGACGCTGCAGCAGCTCACGCGCGACGCGGCCACCACGCTGCGCCCGCTGGCCGCCAACCGCGAGAACGTCGCGCGCTTCGTGCGCACCGCCAACGCCACCGCGACCGCCTCCGCGTCCCGCAAGGAGGCCCTGGCCACCACGATCCGCCGGCTGCCCGTCTTCCTGCCCCGGCTGCGTGACACCCTCCGGGACCTGGGGGACACAGCGCTCGCCCAGACCCCGGCGCTGAACGCCCTGAGCGCCGCCGCCCCGCGCCTGACAGGTCTCCTGCAGCAGCTGGGGCCGTTCGCCGACGCAACCCGTCCGTTCGTCAGCTCGCTGGCCCGCGCCTCGAGCACCGGGATCACCGCCGCCCGGACCGCTCGGCCGACCGTCCGCGAGCTGCGCCGCGTGGGCACCAAGACCCTGGAGCCCGCCACGAACCTGCGCTACGTCCTGGAGCACCTCAACGACCGCGCCTTCGCCGTGGAGCCCAACCCGGCCAGCCCCGGGGGCAAAGGCTTCACCGGCCTGGAGGCGTTGTTGCAGTACCCGTTCAACCAGGCCCAGGCGATCAACCTTTACGACGCGCGCGGCTACATGCTGAAGATCGCGCTCCTGATCAACGAGTGCTCGCAATACACGAACGCGGCGACCGCGGTGGCCGGCCCTGAGCGCACCAAGCGCTGCTCGGCCGCCCTGGGGCCCGGCGGTCCGGTTCCGGACACGAGCACGCGCTCGGAGCGCAAGGACACGGCCTCCGACAAGCGTCCCGCCCGCCGCTCGCCGTCCGCGGCGACGGCCCCGCAAGCCCCCGCGGCAGGGACGCCGGCGCCTCCGGACCCGTCGGGCCGACCCGCCACGCCGCTGAAGATCCCGGGCCTGCCGTCGCCGTCGCTGCCCGGCGGCCCGGGCTCGTCCGGCAAGCGGCCTAGTCCCGTCGCCCCGCTGCTGGACTACCTGCTGGGGGGCTCATGAAACGTCGCCGCGCCAGCGTCGCCGCCAACCCCGTCCTGATCGGGGCCGTCACCCTGCTCGTGATCGTCGTCGGCGTCACGCTGGCCTACAACGCCAACAAAGGTCTGCCGTTCGTGCCCACCTTCGAGGTCCGGGTCGAGACGCCCGACGCCGCGCGTCTGGTCGTCGGCGCCACCGTCCAAGAGGGCGGGCAGCGCGTCGGGCAGCTGAAGGCCATCGATCCCGTCCGGCCCGGTCCGGACGGCCGCGTCGGCGCCGAGCTGACCCTCCAATTGCAGACGAGCGCCACCCCGCTGCCGTCCGACACCCAGTTCCTCATCAGCCCGCGGTCGACGATCGGCCAGAAGGAGATACAGCTGGTCCGCGGCACCGCGAGCACAAGCCTGCGCCAGGGTCAGGTCGTCACCACGAGCCTGGTCCCCGCCCCCGAGATCGACGACTTCTTTGAGATCTTCGACCCGCCCACCCGCACGGCCATCCGCGCCAACCTCACCTACTTCGGCGGGGCCCTGGCCGGCCGTGGCGGCGATCTGAACCGGGCGCTGGCCGACCTACCGGCCCTGCTCGGCGACCTGCAGACGGTGGCCCGCACGCTGAGCGCGCCGTCCACCCGCCTGACCGGGGCGATCCGCGCGCTGGGGCGCTTCACGGCCACCGTCGCACCCGTCGCCGACTCGTTCTCCCGCGGCTTCACCGTCGGCGCGAACACCTTCGACGCGCTCTCCCAGGATCCCCAGGCGCTGCGCGACTCGATCGCCGAGTCCCCGCCGACGCTGGAGGCGGGCATCCGCGCGCTGCCCCGCACCCAGCCGCTGCTGCGGGCCCTGACGGCCATCGGCCCGGACCTGCAGGCGACCTCCCGGCAGATCTCCGCGGGCGCACCGGCGATCACGTCAGCTCTGCGGACGGGCGCCAGGGTGCTGCCCACCACACCGCCGCTCAACAACCGCCTGCGCACGACGCTGGCCTCGCTGCGGACGTTCGCCGCCGCTCCGACGACCAACCGCACCCTGCGCGGCCTGCAGAGCACCGCCGACACGCTGAACCCGACGCTGCGCTACCTCGGGCCGCACATCACCGTCTGCAACTACTGGAACTACTTCTGGACCTACCTCGCCGACCACCTGGCCGAGCAGGTCCCCAGCGGCACCGTGCAGCGCATCGAGGTCAAGTCCGCCCCGCCCGGGCAGGAGAACTCGCTGATGAGCTTCGGGGCGACCGCGCCGGCCAACGGTGGCCCCGTGGACCCCGTCCAGAAGGCGGCGTTCGGGGACGCGGCCAACCTGCACGCGCAGCCCTACGGCCGCGCCGTGGACGCCCAGGGCAACGCCGACTGCGAGAGCGGGCAGCGCGGCTACCCGACCCGCCTGGCCCAGGGCGCCCCCGCCGGCCTGAACATCGCGGTCGACCCGCGGACGCCGGGCGACCAGGGGCCGACGTTCACCGGGCTGGCCCGGGTCCCCAAGGGCGAGACGTTCACGGCCGAGCCCGGCGGCCGCGCTCCGAAGGTGGCGGCCCCATGAGGCGCCGGCGCAGCGCCAGCCCGTTCCGCGTGGGGGCGTTCGTCCTCGTCGTCGCCGTGATCCTCGTCTATCTGGGGTTCCGCAAGGACGTTCCCTTCGTCAACCCGCCCTACGAGGTCCAGGCGGCCTTCCGGCAGTCCAGCGGCATCCGCAAGAACTCGCCGGTCCGCATCGCCGGCGTGGACGTCGGCAAGGTCACCGGCATCGAGCACACCGGCCCGCGCGGTGAGGCGGTGCTGCTGACCATGGACATCGACAAGAAGGGCCGCCCACTGCACCAGGACGCGCGCGCGGCGATCCGGCCGCGGATCTTCCTCGAGGGTAACTTCTTCATCGACCTGAAGCCCGGCAGCCCGTCCGCTCCCGACCTCGCCCGCAACGGCACGATCCCCGTAGGCCAGACCTCGACGCCCGTGCAGTTGGACCAGGTGCTCAACACGCTGCGCTCAGGCATCCGCGCCGATCTGCGCACGACGTTCGCCGAGATCTTCTACGCCCAGGCGGCCGGTGGCGCCAAGGCTCTGAACCGCTCGCTGAAGTTCCAGCCCGCCGCCTTCAAGTTCTCGGCCATCGTCTCCGAGGCGCTGCTCGGCGAACGCCCGGGGGATCTCGGTGACTACATCCGCGACCAGGGCGTCGTCTCCGCCGCCCTGGACCGCGACCCGCAGGCCCTCATGGGCCTCATCAGCGACCTGAACACCACGACGGGCGCGCTGGCCGACCGTGAGCAGTCCCTGCGCGCCGCCGTCTCCGCGCTGCCCGGCACCCTGCGCAGCGGGGTGCGCACGTTCGACCGTCTCGACGAGGCGTTCCCGGCGGTGCGCCGCTTCGCCTCCGCCGCCGTGGAGCCGGTCCGGTCGACCGGACCGGCCGCCCGCGCCATCACCCCGCTGGTGGCGCAGCTGCGCGGCCTGGTGGCCCCCGATGAGCTCGGCGGCCTGGCCCGCGACCTGCGGGCCGCCGTGCCCCCGACCGTCAAGGTCAGCAAGACCGCCGTCCCCCTCCTCGGCCAACTGCGGGCCCTGGCCTCGTGCACCAGCAACGTCATCGTGCCCTTCGGCAACCAGACCACGCCCGACGCCGCCTTCCCGGCCACCGGGCCGGTGTTCGAGGAGATCCCCAAGTCCCTGGTCGGGCTGGCCGGCGAGAGCCGCTCGAGCGACGCCAACGGCCAGTTCTTCAAGATCCTCGGGTCCGGCGGCCCGCAGACCGTGACCCTGGGCAGCGGGCTGCTGGGGACGACCGCCTCCCCCATGGTCGGCGTCAACCCGCCCCCGCAGCGCCAGATCTCCCCGCTGCGCGGCGACGTCCCGTGTGAGACCCAGCAGCCCCCGGACCTGTCCACCGCGCCCGGTGCGCCGCCGGCGACGGTGCGCACGGACGCGTCCTCGGCCGCGGCGCGCCGGCGTGAGCGTGCCGCCCAGCAGACCGCCGTCGAGTCGATGCGCCGGTCCCTGCGCGACGCGGGGTCGCAGTTGAAGGTCAGTGCCCGCGCCGCCACCGGCGCGGACGTGCGCGCCGGCCGTGCGGCCGTGCGGAGGGCGGCGCCGTGAGAGCGATCCGCATCTACGCCCGCCCGTTCACCGCGATCGTCGGCCTGGCGGTGATCGCGGTCCTGGTGGCCGCGTACATCTTCGCCCAGCAGGGCAGCCGTTTCCCGCTGGTCTCCAGCTCGCCGGTGCGCATGACTGCCGTGCTGTCCACCGCGCAGGGCGTGACCCCGGGGCAGGGCCAGTCGGTGCAGGTCGCCGGCGTGATCGTTGGCAAGATCCACGACGTCAAGCTGCGGGGGGGACGCGCCGTGCTGCAGCTGGACATGAACCGCAAGTACATGCAGCAGGGCCTCGTCCGGACCAACGCACACGCCCTCCTGCGTCCGCGCACCCCGCTGAAGGACATGTACCTGCAGATCTTCCCGGGCTCGTGGCAGCAGCCGGCTGCCGGCAAGGGCTTTCAGATCGTGGTCCGCAACACCCTGCCCGACGTGAACACCGACCAGATCCTCGCGCAGCTGGACCAGCGCACACGCGACTATCTGCAGCTGCTCATCCACGGCACCGGCCGCGGGCTTGACGGTCGTGGCACCGACCTGGCGGAGGTCTTCCGCCGTTTCGAGCCGACGTTCCGCGACCTGGGCCGCGTCAACCGCGCGGTCAGCCAAGAGCGTGTGGCCCTGCGCCAGACCGTCGGCGCGCTGGCGCGCCTGAACGGCCGGCTGGCCCGGCAGCCGCGGCAGCTCTCGGGCCTGGTCTCGTCAGCCTCCCAGACCTTCCGGGCCTTCGCCTCCGAGGACGACAACCTGCGTGAGACCGTCACGCAGCTGCCGGGGACCCTGCGGCGCGCGACGGTCACGCTTGACCGGGTGCGGCCCCTGGCCTCGGCGCTGCAGGGTGCCGCGACCGCCGGCGTGCCCGTCGTGCGGGCGCTGCAGCGCACCAACCCCGCCCTCGTGCGGCTCGGCCGGCAGGCCACGCCGCAAATCCGCACCAAGATCCGGCCGTTCGTGCGCGCCGCGCGACCGCTCGTACGGGACCTGGTGCCCGCCGCTCAGGCGCTGGCACCGAGCTTCACCGAGCTGCGCCGCGACACTGCGGTCGTCAATGTCCTGGGCAACCTCCTGGGCTACAACCAGGGCGGCCGCGAGGCGGCCGACAAGCCCGGCCGCGACGAGGGCTACCTGTTCTGGCTGGCCTGGCTGACCCACCAGGGCAACAACCTCATCAACGTCGACGACGCCAACGGGCCGCAGCGCCCCGTCTTCCTCTCGGGGACCTGCGCGACGCTCACGGGCCTCGTGAACTTCATGCCGCAGCTGGAGTTCGGCATGGCGCTGTCCCCGGTGCTCGCCGGGCTGTGCGACAACCCGGCGACCGCGTCGGTCCGGCGCGCCACGGACGACAAGAAGGGGGGCAAGCGCTGATGGACAAGACCCGGGCGACCCTTCCGCGGATCCTCGTCATCGTCGGCTTCTCGCTGAGCTGCTTCGGGCTGATCGTCTTCCTGTGGCTGTCCTTCGGCGGGACGGTCCCGCTGCAGCCCAAGGGCTACCGCGTGCAGGCGTCCTTCCAGAACGCCTCGCAGCTGGCCGATCAGGCCGACGTCCGGGTGGCCGGGATCACCGTCGGGAAGGTCGTCGACAAGGTTCGGGACCCGGCGGGCAACCGCACCCTGGCCACGTTGGAGCTGGAAGCCCAGTATGTGCCGCTGCGCAAGGACGCCCGCGCCATTTTGCGCCAGAAGACGCTGCTGGGGGAGACCTACGTGCAGCTGACGCTCGGGACACCGGGCGGGCCGGCGATCGCCGACGGCGGGCGGCTGGCCGACGGCCAGGTCGAGCCGACCGTCCCGTTCGACGACTTCCTGCGGATCTTCGGTCCGGAGACCCGGCGGGCCTTCCGGCAGTGGCAGCAGAGCGCCGCCGAGGCCGGCCGAGGCCGCACGCAGGATCTCAGCGACGCCCTGGGCAACCTGCCCGTGTTCACCGACGACGGCAGCCTCGTCCTCGACGTCCTGGCCCGGCGCCAGGACGCGCTGGCCTCCCTGGTGCGCGGGACCGACTCGGTGTTCTCCGACCTCACCCGCGACCAGGGCGCCCTGCAGGGGGCGATCACGAGCTCTACGCAGGTGTTCGCCACCCTCTCGCGCCGTCACGACGCGCTGGCGGCGTCGATCAAGGCGCTGCCCCCGTTCCTGCGTCAGTCGCGCCTGACCTTCACCCGCCTGGCCCGGTTCTCGGACGCCACCACGCCGCTCGTGCGCTCGCTGCGCCCCGTCCTGCGGGATACGACGCCGACCGTCGCGGCGCTGGCGCGCCTGTCGCCTGACCTGCGCAACCTCTTCAACGACCTGCCGCCGCTGATCACCGCCAGCCGCACCGGCCTGCCGGCGCTGTCCTCCGTGCTGCGGGGCCTGACGCCGACGCTGGCCGCCCTCGGCCCGTTCCTGCAGCAGGTCAACCCGATCCTGCAATATCTGGAGGTCAACCAGCCCACGGTCTCGGACTTCCTGAACCTCGGCCCGAGCGCCCTGGGCCTGAAGCTGCCCGCGCCCCCTGGGTCGGCCAGCAACGGGCACGCCCTGCCCCAGCTCATCGTGGCCGGCAGCCAGACCCTTCCCGCCGTGACACGCACGGCCGACAACCGCGGCGACGCCTACCTCCCGCCCGGTGCACTGGCCCTGCCGTTGATCAAGGACCCGACGACGTTCACGCTGCCGAGCTTCGACTGCAAGCACGTCGGCGGACCCAAGGCCCCGACCACCACGCCCGGGTGCTTCGTCGCCCCCGACGTGCCCTTCCAGGGCCGTACGCAGCACTTCCCGCAGGTGCAGGCCGCGCTGCCGGGTGGTGTGGACCAGGCACCACGCTGAGCGCCGGTCGCCTCGGTGGGCATCCCGGTGGCGCCCAGCGCGGGTCGTCCGCGGTTCAGCTGGGCGAATCTCAGCGCTTCTTGGTGCTGCCGGCCCGTGGCAGGCGCAGCGCCGCGATCGTGCCGCTGCCCGGGAAGCCGATGGCCTCGGCCGTCGCGGACGTCAGGTCCCACACGATGCCCTTGTGGAACGGCCCGCGATCGATGACCGGCACCGTGAAGTGGCGCCCCCCGGAGTACAGGTCGACCATCGTGCCGCAGGGCAGGGTGCGGTGCGCCACGCCGATCGTGGTCTCCGTCAGGGTTTGTCCGCAAGCGGTCTTGTTCCCGTAGAAGCCCGGTCCGTAGAACGTCGCCGCCGAGCGGCGGTAGACCCGGACCGCGGTCGTGCCCGTCGCCGACGCCCGCGCGGTGTTGGCGCGGGTGCGGGCGGCGGTGTGGACGGCTCGCAAGGTGTACTCACCGGTGTGGTCGGTCTTCCACGACGCCGAGAACGTCCCGCCCGTCTTCGTCCGCGTCCGGGCGACCTGCTTCCAGCGGCCGTCCTTGAGCCGGCGCTCGACGGAGACCGACCGGCCGGAGCGGTGGTCGTCCATCGTCCCGCGGATGCGCAGGCGGTTGTTGACCGTGACCGCCGACCGCACGAGCAGCGTGCCGCCGGGTCCGTCGGACGGCTCGGCGACGACCCGGCTGGGGGTCGGCACAGGCTCGGCCTCCGGGGCGGCAGGGGCGAGGTCGGCCGGCGTGCCGGTGGGCGTCCCGAAGCCCGCGCCACCGTCCTGGGCGCCGGCGGCCATGGGGACGAGCGCGCAGGCAAGGCACGCGATGAGCAGCGCGAGAAGGCTCGCGGAGAGTGTGCGGGGCAAGGCTGCAGGTCCTCGTTCGATGGCCTACGGGGTGAGCTGACGGGCTCGCGCAGAACGATCAGCGCTACGGCTCGGGTGAGTCGATTCGCCCCGGCGGACCTGGAAAGGCCCGCAGTTGGGTCCCCCGCCCCCGGCTGCCGTGGCGCGCCGGGGCTCGGCGTCTGTTGCGGGATCCTACACGGGCGCCCGGCGCCGGTAACAGCACGCCGCCGTCCGGCGGTCCGCCGTCAGGGCCGTGGCAGGCGTCCGAGCACGGCCTTGGCCACGTCGACACCGGCCTGGACGACGTTCCCGGCCGCGTGGACGACGGCGGACACGGGGTCCTCGCCCGACCGGCCGCGGTCCTTGCCGGGGTCGGGGGCCGGACGGCCGGGGGCCGAGTCCGCGGGCGGAGGGGCGAACGGTGCGCCGGGCATCGCCGCGGGCGCGGGATGATCCAGGAGCGGTTCGCTGACGCTGGTCGGGGCGGCCCCCGGCGACGCTGCGCGGGCCTTGGCCGCGGCCTTCGCAGGGGCGGTCTTCCTGGCCGTCGCCGACCGCTTGGCGGGTGCGGCCTTCTTGGTCGACGCGGTCTTCGTTCCGGGCGACGCCTTCTTGGTCGACGGAGCCTTCTTGGTCGCTGCGGCCTTCTTGGCCGCCGGTGCCTTCCTGGCCACGGTGGCCGGCGTCGCGTCGGTGGCCGGGGCGTCTGCCGCGGGCGCTTCGCCTGCGCCGGCCGGGGCGCCGCGCCGGCTGCTGCGGCGCTGGGGGCGGGTCCGGGGGAGACCGGACATGACGTCGCCGTCCCCGGAATCGGGCTTGTCGCTGGGGCTCACGAGCCCATCATGCCAGCCCGCGCGGCGCTTGACACGGCCGAATCCGTCCCGCTGCGCGCAATCACGCGCCCGGGACTGAAACCCCGGGGCCCGAACGCCGTAGTAACAAGCGACCGCGAGGTCGGCCGGACGGGTGGCGCAGCTTTTGCCTTGCGAAAGTCGAGCGACTACCATGGTCTGTCCGCTCGGAACGGGCCGTGCACGACGCACGCATCCGCCCGACCGTCCTCGACGTAACAGCATCCTTGCCGTCCCGATCTCCCGGCGCGGCGAACGAAACGGACCCCCATGTCAGTAGTGGAACTGCAGGAACTCGAAGAGATCAAGGGCCTCCTCAGCCGTGGGACGCAGGTTGGCGTCCTGACGTTCGCGGAGATCGCCAAGGCCGTCGGGGAGCTGGACCTGGACGAGTCCGACATCGAGGATCTCCACGGGTTCCTCGAGAAGTCGGAGATCGAGCTCGTCGAGGAGATCGACCCGGCCACCGCCGTGACCAAGCAGGTCGAGCGCGCCCCGGACAAGCGCGGGCGCCGCAAGGCCAAGGCGACGCTGGACCTCAAGCCGGACATGACGACGGACTCGCTGCAGCTGTTCCTCAAGGACATCGGCAAGGTTCGCCTGCTCACCGCCCAGGAGGAGGTCGACCTCGCCAAGCGCATCGAGCGCGGCGACCTGGACGCCAAGCAGAAGATGGTCGAGTCCAACCTGCGCCTCGTCGTCTCGATCGCCAAGAACTACCGCAACCAGGGCCTGCCCTTCCTCGACCTGATCCAAGAGGGGACGCTCGGCCTCGTGCGCGCCGCCGAGAAGTTCGACTACCGCAAGGGCTTCAAGTTCTCCACCTACGCGACGTGGTGGATCCGCCAGGCCATCGCCCGCGCCCTGGCCGACAAGGCCCGCACGATCCGCATCCCCGTGCACGTCGTCGAGAAGCTCAACAAGATCGGGCGGGCCGAGCGCAAGCTCGTCACCGAGCTCGGCCGCGAGCCCACGCCGCAGGAGATCGCCGACGTCACCGGGATCGACCCCGAGGAGGTCGATTCGATCAAGCGCTCCGCGCAGGCCCCGGTCTCGCTGGAGAAGCCGGTCGGGGACGAGGAGGAGTCCGAGTTCGGGCAGGTCATCGCCGACGAGCGGGCCGAGTCTCCCTACGAGCGCGCGGCGGAGATCCTCACCAAGGAGGCGTTGCGCGAGGCGCTGGAGAACCTCTCCTACCGCGAGCGCCGCGTCCTGGAGCTGCGCTACGGCCTCGGGGGCGAGCACCCCCGCACGCTCGACGAGGTCGGCCGCACGTTCAACGTCACGCGCGAGCGCATCCGCCAGATCGAGAACCAGTCGCTGAAGAAGCTGCAGTCCCTCGCGGAGGCCCAGAAGCTGCGCGACGTGGCGTAGCCGTCAGCCGCACCGTCGTCGCGCCCTGCGGCGCGGCGCGGCGCTCGGCCTTCGTCGTCAGTGCGGCGGGAGCGCCGGCTCGATGTCGCTGCGCGGCAAGTCGTCGCCGACGTACATCGTGAAGACGGCGAGGCTGGGATTCGGCTCATAGCGCCGCAGGCCGTCGAGCCTACGGCAGGTCCAAGCGGTAGCCCGAGACCTCGATGTCGCGGGCAGGCGTGCCGGCCTTCTGCCGCCAGGCCAGCGTGATCGGCTGCTGCTCGCCGGCGGGCACGGTGACGCGCTCCCCGAGGCGCGCCTGGTCATAGCGCGAGGCCTGCAGGGGCTCCGGCGGCCCGCCGGGACCGTAGAGGGCGTGGCCGAAGGCCTGCGCGAAGCGGACGCTGATGCGCAGGCTGCGCCCGCGAGAGTCGATGACCCTGACCTGGTCCACGCGCATGTCCA
>JBBSUL010000024.1:0-30173 GCA_038234375.1 Solirubrobacterales bacterium
CACGACCTGGAACGAGCCCAACCACCCGTCGTTCCTCAACCCCCAGTGGGTGCGCACAAGCAGCGGCGGCTTCCGCCCGGAGTCGCCGCACATCTACCGGGCCATGCACAACGCCGCCTACGACGCGATCAAGAAGGTCTCCCGCGTGGACCGGGTGCTCGTCGGCGGCACCGCCTCGACGGGCTCGACCGTCCCGGGCAAGGGCGCCGTCCCGCCGCTTGCGTTCGTCCGTGCGCTGGCGTGCGTCGATGACCAGTTGCGCCCGCTGGAGGTGCCCGAGTGCGCGAACTACAAGCCACTGAAGGCCGACGGCTACGCCCACCACCCGTACTCGCGCCTCGTGGCTCCGGACACCCCGGACCCGGTGGCCGACGACGCGCGGATCGCCGACTCCGCGAGGCTCGGCGACCTGCTGGGAGAGCTGTTCGCCGAAGGCCGCCTGGCCTCCCCCCTGCACATCCTGAACACTGAGTACGGCTACGAGTCCCGGGAGGACGATCCGTACCAGCCGTTCGATCGCGACCAGCAGGCCGCGTTCATCGGCTGGTCGACGTTCCTGGCGTGGAAGGACCCGGACACGACGATGATGGCCCAGTTCCTCCTGCGCGACGTGGACCCCGCCGAGTCCGGACGCAAGCGCGGCACGCGCTCCTACTACCGCGACTGGCAGACTGGCCTGTACGACAAGGACGGCAAGGCGAAGCCGGCGGCCAGCGCGTTCAAGCTGCCGTTCTGGGCGCAGGCGCAGGGCACCGGGGGGACGGGCCGGGTGCTGCTCTTCGGCCAGGTCCGGCCCGGCCACGGCACCCGCACCGTACGCGTCGAGCGCCAGGACCCGGCCACGGGGGCGTGGGCACCCGTCCGCACCCATGGCGGCCTGACCTGCGATGCCACCAACCCGGAGTTCGTCACCGACCGCGCCGGGTTCTTCCTGCGCTACGCGCCGGCGCTCGGACCGAGCAGCTACCGGCTGGCCTGGATCCACGACGACGGCAGCGTCGAGTACGGCGTGCCCATCGCCGTGAGCGCTGACGGGTCCCAGCCGCCACCGGTCGCGCGCCTTCTGCCGGGCCTGCTCGCGCCGCTAGGCTGAAGCAGGCGGCCGGCGGGGCCGGGGCTGGCTGCTCAGAAGACCGGCGTCTCGCGGTAGTCGCCCCAGACCTCCTGCATCGCGCCGACGATCTCGCCCTCGGAGACGTGGGCACGGGCAGCCTCGATGAGCGGGGGCATGAGGTTCTCGTCGTCGGTGGCCGACGCGCGCTTGAGCTCGGTCAGGCACGCCTCCACCTCCTGGCTGTCGCGGGCGGCCTTGACCGACTGGAGGCGGTCGATCTGCTTGCGCTCGAGCGACGGGTCCACGCGATGAATGGCCATGTCGTCGTGCTCGTTGCCCTCGGTGTAGGCGTTCACGCCGACGACGATCCGCCGCCCGGAGTCGATCTCGCCCTGAAGCTCGTAGGAGGCGTCGGCGATCTCGCGCTGCGGGTAGTTCTGCTTGACCGCCTCGACCATGCCGCCGAGCTCGTCGATCTTCGCGAAGTACGCGTAGGCCTCGGCCTCGAGCTGGTCGGTGAGCTGCTCCACGAACCACGAGCCGCCGAGCGGGTCGATGGTGTTGGTCACCCCCGACTCGTGGGCGATGATCTGCTGGGTGCGCAGGGCGATGCGGACCGCGTCCTCGGTGGGCAGCGCGAGCGCCTCGTCGTGCGAGTTGGTGTGCAGCGACTGGGTGCCGCCGAGCACGCCGGCGAGCGCCTCGATGGCGGTCCGTGCGCAGTTGTTCAGCGGCTGCTGGGCGGTGAGCGAGACGCCCGCGGTCTGCGTGTGGAAGCGCATCAGCCACGACTTGGGGTTCTTGGCCCCGTAGGTCTCGCGCAGCTCGCGCGCCCAGATGCGGCGCGCCGCCCGGTACTTGCAGATCTCCTCGAAGAAATCGATCTGAGCGTTGAAGAAGAACGACAGCCGGGGGGCGAAGTCGTCGACGTCGAGGCCGCGCTCGATCGCCTCCTCGACGTAGGTCAGGCCGTCCTTGAGCGTGAAGGCGAGCTCCTGGGCGGCGGTCGCCCCCGCCTCCCGGATGTGGTACCCGGAGACCGACACCGAGTTCCAGCGCGGCATCTGGCGGGTGGAGTACTCGATCATGTCCCCCAGCAGGCGCATGGCGGGGTCGATCGGGAAGCACCATTCCTTCTGGGCGATGTACTCCTTGAGGATGTCGGCCTGGATCGTGCCGCCCAGGCGCTCGGGGCCCACGCCTTGGCGCTCGGCGGCGACGATGTAGTTGGCGAGCATGATCGCCGCGGGGGCGTTGATGGTCATCGACACGCTGACCTCGCCCAGGTCGATGCCCTGGAACAGCGTCTGCATGTCGTCGACGGTGTCGATGGCCACGCCCTCGCGCCCGACCTCGCCGAGCGACAGCGGATGGTCGGAGTCGTGCCCCATCAGCGACGGCATGTCGAACGCGGTCGACAGCCCGGTCTGGCCGTGGTCCAGCAGGTACCGGAAGCGCTCGTTGGTCTCCTCCGCGGTGCCGAAGCCCGCGAACTGGCGCATCGTCCACATCCGCCCGCGGTACATGGACGGGTACACACCGCGGGTGTACGGGTACTGGCCGGGGTAGCCGATCTTCTCGGGGACGGGCGTGCCGTCCCCGGGGACGTAGAGCGCGTCGATCTCCAGGTCCGACAGCGTCGTGAACTTCGGCTTGAGGTCCTCGGAGAGGCCGTAGGCCTGCGCCCACTGCTCGTGCGTCGTCGGAGTGCTGCTGTCTGCGATGGACATGTGCCGTTTCCCGGAATAGGTGGACGTCCGCGTATCTCTACCGGGGGATTGTAGAGCACATGCCGCGGGGTTTCCACGGGCCTGGTCAGGCCGGGACGCTGGTCAGCGGTCGAAGTCGCCGACGTCGGCGCGTAGGTCACGCAGGATGCGGACGAGGTGCTCCTGGTCGGCCCCGGCGATCGCGTCGAGGCCGAAGCCGTCGGCGTTCAGGACGGCCGTGGCCTCCTCGGCGACCTGCCGGCCGGTGTCGGTGACGCGGACGAGCGTGGCGCGGCCGTCGGTCGGGTGGCGCCCCCGCCCGGCCAGGCCGTCCGCGACGAGCTTGTCCACGACGTTGGTCACCGAGCTGCGGTGGACCTGCAGGCGCTCGGACATCTTGCCGACCGGCAGCTCACCCGCACGCGTGAACGACAGCAGCATCAGCGCCTCGTACCGCGGGAAGGTCAGCTTGAAGGGCTTGAGCAGCTCGTCGTAGCGGGCCAGCAGGAGCTGCTGGCTGCGCATGATCGAGGTGATCGCCGCCATCGCCCGGGACGGATCGGCCGTCCAGCGCGCCTCCCAGTGACGACGCGCCTCGGCGATGGGATCGAGCTGCAGCGACACGAAACCCGAGCATACGAGCGCTGGCGCCCGAGGGTGTGCCCGCTGTGTCCCGGCGTGTGGGACCCGGCGGACGCACCCGCCGATGCGCGAACGCACCGAACCGGCTGAGGTGGTCAGCGGCGACGCCGACGGCCCGCGGGCACCGGCACGGGCACCGGGACCAGGCGCGCCGGCGTGCGACGGGCGGCGACGCTGCGGCGGGTGGCCGCGCCCCCGGCCCCGCCGACGAGCGCGGCGGCGACGAGCGCCGCGAGCGCCTTCAGGCGGCGGCCGAGCTGCTCGAAGCGCAGGACCTCCCAGCCCTCCTCGCGGGCCACGCGGGCCAGCTCGGGGTCCGGGTTGACGGCCACCGGATGCCCGACCGAGCGCAGCATCGGCAGGTCGGACTCGCTGTCGGAGTACGCCCAGCTGGCCTCCAGGTCCAGCCCGTGCTCGGCAGCGAGCTCGCGCATCGCCAGCGGCTTGCCGTCGCGGTAGGTGAAGATGCCCGCGTCCCGACCGGTGTAGACGCCGTCGACGACCTCGTAGCGAGCGCCGAGGGCCCCGTCGAAGCCGACGATCTGGGCGATGACGGAGGCGAGGTCCTGCGAGGCGGCGGTGACGATGTACACGGGGCGTCCGGCGTCCTGGTGCTCGTAGGCAACCTGCAGCATCTGCGGGTACAGGCGCGGCAGCACGCCGGCCAGGACCTTGGGGGCCAGGCGCTGCAGGTCGCGCACCCGCACGCCCTCCAGCATGGTCGCCACCTCGGCCCGGACGGCGTCGGTCTCCTCGTCGGTGGAGCCGCGCAGGCGGAACTTCACGTTCCGCCACGCGTATGCGGCCATCTTGCGCCGCGTCACCAGGCCGTTGCTGCGCGCCGCCCGCGCCCAGTGCAGGCCGGACGACCCCGCCATCAGGGTGCGGTCGAGGTCGAAAAAAACGGCGGCAGTCACTCCGGTCACCTTAGGACGAGGCGACCCGGGCGTTGGAGGTTGCGAGCCCCTGGGCGAGGAACCGCCAATCTGATCCGAGGCGCAGCCGGCCACCAGAGCGCTGATCCTGCCCCGGCCGGCGCGTTCCGAGCCCCTGGGCGAGGAACCGCCAATCTGATCCGAGGCGCAGCCGAGGATCAGACCTTGACGATGATCGCGTCGCCCTGCCCGCCGCCGGAGCAGATCGCCGCGCAGCCGTAGCCGCCGCCGCGCCGCCCCAGCTCGTGGACGAGCGAGCCGATGATGCGCGCGCCGGAGGCGCCGATCGGGTGCCCGAGGGCGACCGCGCCGCCGTTGACGTTGACCTTGTCCTCGTCGACGCCGAGCACGCGCATGGAGTTGAGGGTCACGGAGGCGAAGGCCTCGTTGATCTCCCACACGTCGATCTGGTCGACGGTCAGGCCCGCCTTGTCCAGGGCCTTCTGCGCGGCGGTGGCCGGGGTGGTGTGCAGGACCGCGTAGTCGTTGGCCGACTGGGCGTGCGCGACGATCTCGCCGAGCACCGTCTTGCCGTTGGCCTCCGCCCACTCCTCGGAGGCGAGCACGATCGCGCCGCCGCCGTCGTTGACGCCCGGTGAGTTGCCCGCGGTGTGCGAACCCTCCTTCCCGACGAGACCGGGGAGCTTGGCCAGCGACTCCAGCGTGGAGCCGCGGCGCGGGCCCTCGTCGACCTCGACGGTCGTGTCGCCCTTGCGGCTCTTCACGGTGACCGGGACGATCTCCTCGGACATGCGGCCGTCGTCGATCGCGGCCAGCGCCAGCTCGTGGGAGCGCAGCGCCCAGCGGTCCAGGTCCGGGCGGCTGATCTCGAAGCCGTCGGACGTCTCGGTCGCCTCGTCGAACATCTGGCGCCCGGAGAACGGGTTGGTCAGGCCGTCGTGGACCATCGCGTCGAGGGTCTTGGCGTCCCCCATGCGGTAGCCGAAGCGCGCCTCGGGCAGCAGGTAGGGCGCCTGGGACATCGACTCCATGCCGCCGCCGACGCCGACCTCCACGTCCCCGGCCCGGATCGCCTGGTCGAGGATGACCACGGCCCGCACGCCGGAGGCGCAGACCTTGTTGACGGTCTCCGAGGAGACCTCCTTCGGGATGCCGCCCTCGATCTGGGCCTGGCGCGAGGGGATCTGGCCCTGGCCGGCCTGCAGGACGGTGCCCATGACGACGTGGTCGACCTGGTCGCCGGAGACGTCGGCGCGCTCCAGCGCGGACTTGATGGCGATGCCGCCGAGCTCGACGGCCTTCAGGGACGACAGACCGCCGCCCATCTTGCCGATCGGGGTGCGGGCGCTGCCGAGGATGACGGTCTTGGGCATGAGCGGACAGGTCTCCGGGGGTCGTTTCCGATGGGTCCTACAACGGGAGCGCAGGATAGTGGCTGCCTGCTACCGACCCTGTCCGGCCCGCGGGCCCGCCCCGCCGTCGGCCGCGGCGCCGTGGGCGGCCGGCGGCGTCGATAGCCTGCGGCCATGCTCGTCCGTGCGACCACCGATGCCCCCGTCGACACCCCGGCGGACACCGTGGCGCTCGGCGTCTTCACCAGCAAGCGCATCCCCCACGACGTCGAGGGCGCCCCGCTGCAGGCGCTGCTGGACTCCGGCGAGGCGAAGGCGACGCCCAAGCACCTGGCCGTCACCCACGCCGCCGGCAGGCGCTGGGTGATCGTCGGCCTCGGCGACCGCGACGACTTCGACGCCGAGCGCGCCCGCGTGGCCGCCGCTCTCGTGCACGCACGCTGCCGCGACCTGGGCACCCGCAAGCTGTGCTGGGAGCTGCCCCACCGGCTGGACGACGTGCAGGTCGGCGGTTTCGTCGAGGGCACCGTCCTGGCCAGCTACCGCTTCACGCTGTTCAAGTCCGCCGGCGATGACGACGACGGCACGCCGACCCTCGACGAGCTCATCGTCTCCGACCACGCCGACCGGGTCATCCCCGTGGACCGCGCGGCGGTCGTCGCCCGGGCCCAGAACGCCACGCGCATCCTCCAGGACCGCCCGGCCAACGACCTGACCCCGGCCGCCCTCGGCGAGTTCGCGCTGACGCTGGCCGACGCCCACGAGCACGTCACCGCCTCGGTCGAGGGACGGGCCGAGATCGTCGGCCGCGGCATGGGCGCGTTCGCGGCGGTGGCGCAGGGCACCGGCGTCGAGCCCGCGCTCATCACGTTGCGCTACGAGCCGCCGGAGGCGCGCGGCCCGCTGGTGGCACTCGTCGGCAAGGCGGTCACCCACGACACCGGCGGCCTGTCGATCAAGCCCGCGGGCGGCATGCACCGCATGAAGTACGACATGAGCGGCGGCGGCGCCGTGCTCGGTGCGGTGCAGGCCATCGCCCAGCTCGCGCTGCCCGTCCGGGTGCTCGCAGTCGTCGGCGCGACGGAGAACGCGATCAACGGGTCGGCGATGAAGCCCGGCGACATCGTGCGCGCCATGTCCGGTCTGACGATCGAGGTCGACAACACCGACGCCGAGGGCCGCATGGTCCTCGCCGACTGCCTCACGCACGCCGTTGCGCTCGGCGCCGAGCGGATGGTCGACATCGCCACCCTGACCGGTGGGGTGGTCACCGCGCTCGGCTCGACGTACGCCGGCGTGTTCGCCAACCACGACGGGTGGTGCGAGGAGGTCGTCGCCGCGGGCGCGACCAGCGGCGAGCGGCTGTGGCGCCTGCCGCTGGACCCCGAGTACGCCGACCGCGTCAAGGGGCGCTTCGCCGACCTCACGAACTCCCCCGAGGACAGGAAGGCCCACCCGATCAGCGGCGCGGAGTTCCTGCACCGCTTCGCCGGCGACGTGCCGTGGGCGCACGTGGACATGGCCGGGGTGGGCTGGGACCTGGGCAAGCCGTGGGCGCAGAAGGGCGGCAGCGGCTTCGGGGTGCGCCTGCTCGTCGCGCTGGCCGCCGCCCACACCGGGGCGTGAGGCCGCCGGCGTGATGGCGGTGCCGGCACCGACGCCGGACCGGATCGAGCTGGCCGCGGTCTTCGCCGGTGGTGCGGCCGGGGCCGTGGTGCGGGTCGCGCTGGCCGAGTCGTGGAGCCACGACACCGCCGCCTGGCCCTGGGCGACGTTCCTGGTCAACGTGGCCGGCGCGCTGATCCTCGGCGTCGTCGCCGCCCGGTCAGCCCGGGCGCCCGGGCGGGCCGGGGTACCGCGGGCCCTCCTGGGGACCGGATTCTGCGGCGCGCTGACCACCTTCTCCGCCCTGCAGCTGGAGCTCGTGCTCATGCTCCGCGACGGCCACGTCGCGCTGGCCGCCGCGTACGCGAGCGCGACCCTGGCGGCGGGGCTCGCCGCGGTGCTCGCCGGTGACCGTGCCGCCCGCCGGACGGGGGCCGCGTGAGCGCGGGGACCTGGATCGCGGTCGCGGCGCTCGGGGGGCTGGGCTCGGTCGGTCGCGTGCTCGGGACCGTCTCGCTCGGCCGGGGCCTGCCCGTCCGCGGCACGCTGGTCGTCAACCTCGCCGGCGCCTTCGCCCTCGGCGTCCTGTCCGGGGCCGGCGTGTCCGGGGACGCGCAGTTGCTCGCCGGGACCGCGCTGCTCGGCGCGCTGACGACGTTCTCGACGTGGATGCACGAGACCGTCGGGCTGTGGGCGCTGGGGCGGCGCCGGGACGCGGCCGGGCTCGTCGCGCTCGCTGTGATCGCTGGCCTGGCCGCGGCCACCGTGGGCCGCCTGGCCGGCTCTGCGCTGTGACCGCCTTGGGAGACTGATCGGCGTGTGCGCGCGGCTGGGCCTCTTCGTCATCCTGCTCGCCGCCTACGCGGCGACGCTCGGCCTGCACGCGACCCCGGGCCAGCGGTACACCTCGGCGGAGGGTCACCGCCTGCTGAGCACCGCCTCGATCGTCGACGACCGCGACCTGAACCTGCGTAACCAGTACACGGCCCGCGCCTGGCGGGCCTGGGACGGCCAGCCACTGACCCCGACCGCGCGGGTGACGGCCGGCCGCCTCGTCGAGGCCCAGGGCATCGGCTACCCGCTGCTCATGGCCCCGGCCTACGCGATCGGCGGCGCCACCGCGGTGGAACTGCAGAACGCCGTGCTGCTCGCGCTCGCCTTCACGCTGGCGGTCGCCCTGGCGCGGCGCCTGGTGCCCGAGCCGTGGGCGACGCGCGGCACGCTCGCGGTCGGCCTGTCCCCTCCGGCGCTGGTCGCGTCGACCACCGTCGCGCCCGTCGCGGCGGGCGCGCTCGTGCTCACCGGCGCGGCGCTGCTGGCGCTGGACCTGCGCGCGCATCCGCGGGTGCGCGGCGCGCTGGCCTGCGGCACGCTGCTGGCCACGACGGCGTGGCTGGACGTCCACCTCGCTCTCCCCGGGGCGGTCATCGGCCTCGCCGTGTGGCGCTGGCTGCGCCGCCGCCACCAGGCCCTCGCCGCGTTCGTGGCGCTGGAGGCCGTCCTGACCTCGGCCGTGCTCTACCTGACGATCAACGAGCGCCTGTACGGCGGCCTCACCCCGGCCACGCCGCGGCTGGCCGGCGGACCGCCCGCCGGGGCGCAGGACGTCGGCGACCAGCTCGGCCGGCTGCTGCGCCTCCCCGGCGCTCTCCTGGACCAGGACGCCGGCGCGCTGCGCTGGGCCCCGGTGCTGGCGCTGGCCGCCGTCACCCTCTGGTCTCTGACGCGCTCGCGCCGGGAGCGGCTGTCGGCGGCGATCACCGACCAGGGGGACGGGGAGATCGGTGCGGCGACGCTGACGGCGATCGTGGCGGCGGCCGTGATCAGCGCCGCGTTCGCGCGGCCGTCGCTGAGCACCGGGACGCTTGTGCCCGCCGACCTGGCGGCGGTGCTGCCGTTGCTGGCCGCGCTGGTCGCCTTCGCCCTGCGGCGCTCCCCGCGGGCCGCCGGCCTACTCGTCGCCGTGACGCTCACCGGGTCGGTCTGGCTCATGGCGGGTGCGCGCCTGGACGCCGGCGCCGGGGTCGCGCCCCCGCGCGGCCCGCTGCCGTGGGGTGGGGTGGAGCGCGTGCTGCCGGGCCCCGACTGAGGCGCGCGGGCGGCGTCAGGCCGCCGCGTCCTCGCTTCCGCCCTCGACCTCGACCTCGGCGAGGATCCGGGTGGCGGCGGTGGCCGGGTCCAGCTGCCGCTTGACGACCTCGTCGATCATCGCCGCGAACTCCTCGTCGGCGTCCAGGCGCGTCTCCAGCTCGCGGCGCAGGCGGGAGGTGCAGATCGCGATGACCTCGTTGCGCAGGTTGCGGCGGCGGCGCTCGGAGAGCGTGCCCTCTTCCACGATGAACGCGCGGTGCTCGTCGAGCTTGACCACGAGCTCGTCGATGCCGACGCCGCGCACCGCCTCGGTCTTGACGATCGGCACCCGCCAGCCGTGCTGCGGCGCCAGCGACAGGACCCCGCGGATCTCGCGGACCATGGTGTCCGTCAGCGGATGATCGGCCTTGTTGACGACGATGATGTCGGGGATCTCCATGACCCCGGCCTTGAGGGCCTGGATGGAGTCGCCGCTGCCGGGCATGAGCACGAGCACCACAGTGTCGGCGTGGTCGATGATGTCGATCTCCGCCTGGCCCACACCCACGGTCTCCAGGAAGACGTCCTCCTTGCCGGCCGCGTCCATCAGCAGCGCCGCCTGCAGCGCCGCCTCGCTGAGGCCGCCCAGGGCGCCGCGGTTGGCCATCGAGCGGATGAACACGCCCGGGTCCAGGAAGTGCTCGGTCAGACGGATGCGGTCCCCGAGCAGCGCGCCCTTGGTGAACGGCGAGGACGGGTCGATCGAGAGGACCGCCACCTCACGCTCCAGCGCGCGGCGGTTCTTGACCAGGGCGCCGATGAGGGTGGACTTGCCGGATCCCGGCGCGCCGGTGAAGCCGAGGATCGCCGCCTTGCCCGTGCTCGGGTAGACCTCGCGCACGAGGTCCCAGCCGGCCGGGTCGTCGGACTCCACCAGGGTGATCGCGCGCGCCAGGGCGCGCTTGTCCCCGTCGAGCAGGCGTTGGGCAAGGCTGGGCTTGGCGTCGGTCATGCGGCCGCGGATCATGGCAGGGGCGCGGCGGCCCCCGCCGCCCGGCGCGTCCTCATCGGCGCCCGGCCGCCCGTGCGCGAAGGGCGTCGACGATGCGCGGCGGCGCGGTGCGCGTGGAGCCCGCGTCCCAGGGCGGCTGCGGGTCGTACTCGATCTGCAGCTGGATCGCCTGGGCGGCCTGGACGCCCGCGACCTGTCCCGCGAGCCACAGCGCCATGTCGATGCCGGCGGACACGCCGGCGGCCGTCACGACCTTGCCGTCCGCCACGACGACGCGCTCCTCGGTCGGGACGGCCCCGAGGCCGGCCAGCCGCTCCAGGGCCAGCCAGTGCGAGGTGGCCAGCAGGCCGTCGAGGATCCCCGCCGCGGCCAGCAGCAGCGAACCGGTGCAGACCGACGTGGTCCAGGTGGACGTCGCGTGCGCGGCGCGCAGCCAGGCCAGCAGCCGCTCGTCGCCGAGCAGGTCGCGGCTGCCCGGGCCACCGGGGACGAGGACGATCTCGGGGTCGGGCAGCGCCTCGAACGCGGCGGTCGCCTCGATCGTGAGCATCCCGTTGTCGGTGCGGACGAGGCCGGGGTCGTGGGCCAGCCAGACGACCTGCGCGCCGGGCAGGCGGGAGAGGACCTCGTAGGGTCCGACCGCGTCCAGCGCGGTGAAGCCGTCGTAGAGCGGGACGGCGATCCTCAGGGTCGGTGCGTCGTCCACCCGGCCATCGTGCCCGAGGCGGCGCTCCGCGGCAAGGCGTCGGCCCGGCGCGGCCGTCACGGGGACCGGGCGCTCGTGTGGCACGATGCGCGCGTGGACCCCGTGCTGTCCCCACCGCCGACCGACCCCGAGGCCATCCGGCGCCAGCGCGCACCCGCCCCGCTGCGCGGTGGCCCGATCGCCTTCCTGCGCTTCGCGCGCAGCCACGGCATGTGCAACCGGCATCACGCCGCGCTCATCGCGCGGTGGGCGTGGCTGAAACTGCGCTGGCGCGGGCGCCTGAAGACCGACGGGCTGGCCTTCGTGTGCCCGGGCGTGCACTTCGAGATCGGCCCGGACGCCGTCGTGCACCTGGGACGGTGGTCGTGGCTGGGTCACGGCTGCAAGGTCCGCTGCCACGAGGGCGAGGTTCACATCGGGGCCAAGTCCGTGCTCGGTCAGGAGTGCACGATCAGCGCCTACCAGCACGTGTCGGTCGGCCGTGAGTGCATCATCGCCGACCGCGTGATGCTCATCGACTTCGACCACGGCGTCATCGACGCCGAGCTGCCGATCCGCAACCAGGGGATCTACAAGCGGGACGTGCGCGTCGGCCACAATGTGTGGATCGGCTACGGGGCCGCCTTCCTGCGCGGCGTGACCGTCGGCGACAACGCCGTGGTGGGGACGAGCAGCGTCGTCACACGCGACGTCCCGGCCAACGCGGTGGCCGCGGGCGCCCCGGCCCGCGTCGTGCGCATGCGCGACACGCCCGCCACGCTGCGCTGGGAGTGACGGGCGGCGGCCGCGGCCGCCCGCCACGGTGCCTCAGGGGACGAGCAGCGTCCCGGGCTGCACGTGCGGCGCGAGCGCGCGGACGGCCGGATCGCTGGACCCCGGGGCGGCCAGGGCCGCCTCCAGCGCCTTGCGGTGCGCGGCGGCCCGCTCACGCGGGTACTCGCCCGCAAGGTCGCCGGTGACCATGAACGCCCAGTCGCTGCTCTGGAGGGCCAGCAGCTCGCGCACCGCGCGCGCGTCCGCATCGGCGCCGGCGGCGACCACGGCGAGCTCGGCCGCCCGAGCCTGCCACGCGAGGTCGGCCACGGCGGGCGCGTCCCACGTGCTCAGGTCGCGCCGTGTGCCCCACGAGGTGGTCGGCAGGTCGACGGGCTCCGCGGCGTCGATGCCCGGGTCGGCGAGCGCCTCGTCGAGGTGGACGATCCGCAGGCCCTGCCGTCCGGCCTCGTCGAGCACGGCGGCCAGCCAGTCCAGCCCCTCGTACCACCAATGTCCGAGCAGCTCCGTGTCCAGGGCGCAAACGCTCAGGCCGCCGCCGGCCACGCGCTCGCGGGCCGCGGCGACGAAGCGCGTGGCGTCGGCCCGGGCCTGCTCGCGGGCCCGGTCACGGTCGTAGACGCTGCCGTCGATCGCCCACGGATGGTGGTCGTGGGTCGTGCGGTGGTGGTAGTCGCGATAGGCGCCGTGGGCGGGGTAGCCGTCGTCGGACCACACGAGCTCCATGGTCTGCCGGTCGATCGGCACCAGCAGCGGCCCGGCGTGGGTGCCCAGCGGCCTCAGATGGCCCGGGGCACCCGGCCCGCCGAGCACGTCGGTGAGGTCGACGCAGACGGCGTGGACGCCGGCCTCCTCGAGCAGCCCGTCCAGGCGGCCGGCGTGCGCGCATTCGGGCAGCCAGAAGCCGCCGTGCCACGGGCGCGCGTCGTCGAAGCGCACCCGGTGGGCCTCGATGCCGGCCCGCAGCTGCAGGCGCACGCCCGCGTCGGTGGCGACCAGCGGCAGGATGGCGTGGGTGGCGCTGCTGGTCCACGCCGCGTGCGGGGCCAGGGCGGCGAGCAGCCCGCCGGTCGCGGCCAGGCCCTCGTGGCGCTGCAGCGCGCGCTCGTAGTCGCCGGCGGCGAGCGCCAGCGCGTCCGCCAGGTCGTCGCGCCCGGACGCGCGACAGCCCTCGACGTCCAGCGCGTGGGAGGCGCGGCGCACGTCGCGCAGGAAGGCGGCGAACCGGTCGGCCGTCCCGTCGGCGGCGAGCTGGTCGCACAGGACCGGGGTCAGGCTCAGCGTGAGGGCGTCGCCTCCCGGGCCGTCGAGGACGTCCAGCAGCGGCAGGTAGCAGGTGGCCGCGGCCTCGAACAGCCACTCCTCCCCGAACGGCCACGTGCCGAAGCCCTCGACGTAGGGCATGTGGGAATGCAGGACGATGGCCAGGGCGCCGGGCGCTCCCCGGCCGGGTTGGGACGTCGCGTTCACGGTCGGCAGACCGCGAGGAAGTCCAGTGCGCTGTCCAGGTCGCAGTCCGCGCCGGCCCGCAGGACGAAGTCGCCGGTGCTGATCGCCGGCGTGAAGCGGTCGTAGAACGGGGCGGTGAATCCGAGCGTCTTGTGGATGCGGTCCCAGCCCAGGCGCTCGATGGCGAACTGGTGCGCACCGAGCAGCCGGGTGTGAAACAGGCCGTGGATCTGCACGTCGGCGAAGTGCGCCTCGCACAGCGCCCGGAACTCGTGGGCGCGGTACTCCTTGACGTGCCACGGGTTCTCGGACTTCTCGGCGCCCTCGGGGGCGAGCGTCAGCAGGTTCGGGGTGGTGACGTAGACGGCGGGGGCGGGGCCGCCGGCGATCATGGCCTTGAAGTGCTCGAGGATCTCGTCGGCCTTGCGGACATGCTCGATGGTCTGCAGGAAGACGACGGCGTCCGCGGGCTCGGCGAACGTCTCCACCAGGTCGCGGGCGAAGCGCAGGTTCGGCGCGGTGTAGCGCAGCCGCGCGTGCTCGTGGGCCTCGGGGTTGGCGTCGACGCCGACGACGCTCGCCGCGGTGCGGGCCAGCACGTCGGAGCCGTAGCCCTCGCCGCAGGCCATGTCCACGACGTCCAGGCCGCCGACGCGCGCGCGGATCCACTCGTAGACCACGAGGTGGCGGCGGAACCAGTAGTTCTCCAACGGCACGTCGGGCAGCGTGCGCTCGCCGGTCAGCGACAGCGGCGGCACGCCGTCGGGCTGGTCGCGCTGGATGTGGAGCTCCGGTGGGCTCGTCGTCGGTGGCGGCATCGGGCGGGAACCCTAGTGAGCGCGCGCACGGATCGGAGGGCACGTCTCGCGTCGTTCTGAACGCGGGCGTTCGGTGCGGTCCCTACGCTTGCGGGCCATGGCCGCGCCCGAGACCGCTAAGGAGATCCGCGACGTCAACACCCGCTACCACGACGGTGCCGCCGCCGGGTACGACGCCAAGTGGGGCATCGACTTCGGCGACATCGGCCGCCGGCAGGTGCTGCAGAAGGTGCGCAAGGCGCTCGGCTCCGACCTCGGCACCTTCGACCGGTCCCTGGAGATCGGCGCGGGTACGGGCTACTTCTCGCTGAACCTGCTTCAGGCCGGCGTCGTACGGGAGGCGACGTGCACCGACATCGCGCCCGGGATGCTGCAGACGCTCGCGAGCAACGCGGAGCGCCTGGACCTCACGGTGCAGACCCGGGTGGCCGACGCCGAGGCGCTGCCCTTTGCCGACGCGTCCTTCGACCTCGTGCTCGGGCACGCCGTCCTGCACCACCTGCCCGATCTGGATCAGGCGTTCTCCGAGATGCATCGCGTGCTCGCTCCCGGCGGGATGCTCATGTTCGCCGGCGAGCCCTCCCGCGTCGGAGACCGGATCGCCGCTTACCCCAAGCGGGCGGCCTCGCGCGCGGCCCCGCTGTGGCGCGCCGCTCTGCGCGCCCGGCCCGCCGCCGAGGGCTGGTCGGACGGCGGCGCCGAGAATCACCGCCTCGAAGCGGCGGTCGACGTGCACGCCTTCGTCCCCGGAGACCTGACGGCGTTCGCCGAGCGGGTCGGCTTCACCGACGTGCGCGTCCGCGGCGAGGAGCTGCTGGCCAACTGGTTCGGCTGGACCAACCGCGCGCTGGAGGCGTCCGCCGAGCAGGAGGACGTCCCGTTCTGGTGGCGCCAGTACGCCTACCGCGGGTATCTGGCCCTGCAGACCGTCGACCGGCGGGTGCTGGAGTCACGGTTGCCCCCGGCGATCTTCTACAACCTCATGATCGCCGCGCGCAAGCCGGGCTGAGCGGTGGCCGTCGCGCCTCCGCGAGACGATCGTCACCCCACACGAGCCGGTCACCCCATGCCAGAGTGGGCACCCTCATGACGCCACGGACGTGGGCCTGCTCGGTGGCCTGACGAAGCTGCTGCTTGACGGCAGCGCTCACGGTCGAGCAAGGACATCGAGAAGGCTCTCCGAGCCTGGAAGCCACGGGCTGGACGATCACCCCGACCCGCCACCGGGCATCGCTGGGGCAAGACTGAGTGCGGGGCCGGATGCGGTCTGTCGATCTGGTCGACCCCGAAGAACCCGAGCAACCACGCCAAGGCCTTGGGCCGCGGTCCGAGCCGATGCCCCCACTGAAAGGAATCCCATGCCCGATCACAACTTCACGCTGATCCTTCGTGGTGACGTCGACGCGCGTCTGGACGAGCTCTTCGAGGCCGGCTGCTACGACGCGACGTTCGGCCAGGTCGACCACGTCGCGTTCGCGGAGTTTGACCGGGTCGCGCCGACGCTCGGTGACGCCATCCTCGCAGCGATCACCGACGTCGAGTCGGTGGCCGGTCTCGTCGTGGCGAAGGTCGAGCCGGACGACCTGGTGACCGCCTCGGAGATCGCCGAGCGCACCGGGCGCACACGGGAGAGCGTCCGGCTGCTGATCAGCGACCGGCGTGGTCCGGGCGGATTTCCCGCCCCGGCGTCCCGGGCCACAGTCCGCAACCGGCTGTGGCGGTGGGCGGACGTGCAGGCGTGGGTGGGTGACGCGTCGACCGGTCATACCGAGGTGATCGCCGCGATCAACGCCGCGCTCGAGCTCCGGGCCCGTCGCGACGGCCTTGACCCCGAGCAGCGGGCGCGCATCGCACAGCTGGCGGGAGCGACCTAGGCACAGGGGCGCCGTCGGGCCTCCGTCCTACCCCCGACCGCGAGAACGACAGCCACGCGGCGATCCGCAAGCGGTGGACGCGCTCCGAATGCCCGTCAGGCAACAGCGTCCAGGAAGGCCAGCAGCTCGCGCGCGCCGGTCCGGGGGATCTCGGCCTGCCAGAAGTGCCCGGCGTCCGGCAGCAGCGCGAGGCCGTTGCAGGCGGTCGGGATCGTGGAGGCCAGGCGCACGCCCCACCGCACCGGGAGGAAGCGGTCGTCGGTCGCCCACAGCACCCGCGCCGGCTTGTCCCAGGCCTCCAGCGCGGGCACGGCCTCCTGCGTCCAGCGAGGGTCCTGGGCGCGGACGTAGGCGCACCAGTCCTCCAGGCCCTCCCCCGTGTCCAGGGCGTGGAACCAGTCGTCGACGAGCGCCGCAGGCAGCCGGCCACGCCGCACGGTCTGGGGCAGCGGCCAGCCCACGCGCATCGGGGCCTGCAGCGCGCGGGCGCGGCCGAGTGCGGCAGCCAGCGCCGGGCGCCGGGCGACCTGCATGAGCGCGGCGATTGCGGGCACCGTCCAGTTGTCGAAGCAGACCACGTCGCACAGCGCCACGGCGCGGATGCGCTGCGGGTGGCGGACCATGAGCTGCTGGCCGTGCGCTCCGCCCTGGTCGTGGAGGACGAGCAGCGTCGTGTCGATCCCCAGGTGATCGAGCAGCGCGGCGAGCATGTCCGCCTGGCCGGGCGACGAGAGGTCGGCCTCCGGCGCGGGGCGTGAGCGGCCCATGCCGTTGAGGTCGACCGCGATGCAGTCGTAGCGCTCGCCCAGGTCGCCGAGCAGCGGCTCCCACAGGCGCGCCGAGGTCGGGATCCCGTGCACGAGCAGCAGCGGCGGGCCCTGGCCGTGACGCAGGTAGGTGATCTCGCCGCAGGCCAGCGCGGCGGTCTGACGCGGCAGGGTGCCGATCGGCATCGACGGCGCCTCAGGCGCGGGGGCGGGGACGCGGCGGGCTTCGAGCATGCTTGGGACCGTACCCGCATGTGTGCCCCGGGGCACCGCGGAGCCATGGACACGCCACGCGCGACCGAGCTCCCACGGTCCACCTGCACGGGTGTGTGGAGTCTCGCGTACGTTATACGACAACGAGCGTCCACGCGGCTGCGCCCGCGCCGGTGCGTGGAGCCTCGCGCACCTCATAGGACAACGAGACTCCACGCGCTCACCCACCGGCCGGCGCGCGGCCGGCCATATAGTCGGCGCGCAGCACGAACGACGAGCGCATCTCGTCGGTCAACTCGGAGAGGAACTCCTCGCGGTAGGTGGCGTCGGTGAGCACGGCGATCGCGTAGTACAGGCCGCTGAGCGCGGCGATGGCGCCGGAGACGTGCAGCAGCTCGCGGCTGACCGACGCGTCGATCCCGACCGCGCGCAGGTCAACCACCGAGGTGGGCCCGTGGCTGACCCACGCCTGGTAGACGGAGTCGGAGATGACGAGCATCCCGAAGCCGACGAAGAACGCGCCGATGGCCAGGCTGACGACGAGGACCTGCAGCGCCTGGCTGACGAACATGACCAGGCCGACGTTCAGGCGCTGGCGGCGATCCAGTGGTGGACCGGCGCCGACGTGCTCCTCCAGCGCCCCCACCTCCCGCGGGAGGCGCACGACGAGGAACAGCGCCCCGACGGCGACGAGGAGCCCCGCGGTCGCGCCCAGCGTCGCGTCGGGCATGTCGGCGAAGACCTGCCACATCTCGGTGTTGATGAACAGGACGACGCTGAACAGCAGCAGCAGCGGCAGCGCCCGGGCCAGGAGCTGCAAGGAGGCGGCCAGCTGACCGGCCAGGCGCCGGGCCGCCCACGCGACGATCGACAGCAGCCCGTAGCCGATGACCGCGTAGAGCACGCCGAGCAGCACGAGGTTGCCGCCCGCGGTGACCGCTGCGCTCACTCCCTGGCGGTTGAGGACGAGCGGCAGCAGCGCGGGGACGAGCACGAACAGCGCGAGCTCCGGCGCCCCGATGTCCTCGGGGCGGGCCAGCGCGGGCCGGCCGCGGGCCCGGTTGACCAGCGCCGTCGACCCCAGGAGGATGGCCAGCCCGGCCGCGACGGTCGCCAGGTTGGCGACCAGCGAGAAGCGCAGGTCGACCGCTCCGAGCACCTCGGCGAAGAACACGAGAGCCAGGACCGGCACCGCCCGCGTCCACACGTCCCGCGTGGCCGAGTAGTCGTCGATGAACAGCGGCAGCCCGGCCCGCCGGAACGCGGCCTCGTGTTCGGCGGGCTCGTCCATGCGCCGACGAGCATCATGGACGGGCCGGACGGCGTCCGGTCAGCACGGCGAAGCGGCCGTCGCGGAACGGGCAGTCGACCTGCACCAGGCCGGCGTCGGCCATCCACCGCAGCTGCGCGTCCACCGGACTGCAGCGGTCGTGCGCCATGCGGGCCGCGGCTTCCGTCCACTCGGCATCGGTCGCACCGAGACCACGGGCGGCCCGCTCGTGCGCAGCGCGGTACCGGGCGTCCAGCGCCGGCGTCGGGCCGGCGACCTGCTCGGCGTTGACGTACACACCGCCGGGCGCCAGCGCGTCGTGCACCCGGACGGTGAGCCGCTGCTTGGCCGCGTCGTCCACGTGGTGGATCGCCAGCGCCGAGACGATGGCGCCGTACGGTCCGCCCGGCAGCGGATCGCCGAGGTCGGCGACGTGCACCGCCGCCACCCGGTCGCCCAGGGCGCGCCGTGCCTGTTCGAGCATCCGGGCGCTGCCGTCCAGCAGGTGCAGGCGCGCCCGTGGGTGTGCGGCAGCGATCAGCCGCGAGAGCAGCCCGGTCCCGGCGCCGAGGTCCAGGACGTCGGCCGAGGGCAGGTCGTCCACCAGCGCGACAGCCGCGCCGTAGAAGGCGTCGAAGCACGGCACCAGGCGTCGGCGCAGCGGGTCGTAGGCGGTCGCGTGGGCGTTGAAGGCTCGGGAGACCGCGTTTATCATCACGTACGATTGTACGTGCTACGTACGTCGAGGCCGAGCGCTCGCTGCGACGGTACCGGTGAGCCGTCACTTGACTCGGTTAGTCCGAGCGGAATGACGGTTCACCTTCCGGGCGGCCCGCTCGACCGGGTGAGCCGTCACTTGACTCGGTCTGTCCGAGCGGAATGACGGTTCACCTTGTCGGCGGTGCCTGCGATTGCGCGGGACGGGACTCAGGTCCCGCCGTCGCCGGCCGCGCGGTAGCGCTCGATCGCCCGGCGGCGCTGCACCTGGTGGTCGACGATCGGCTCCGGGTAGTCCGAGCCGATGACGCAGCCGGCGTCGCGCTGCTCGTCCTCGCTCATCCGCCACGGCTCGTGGATGCGCGTGGTCGGCACGTCCGCCAGTTCGGGGACCCAGCGCCGGATGTACGTCCCGTCGGGGTCGAACTTCTGCGCCTGGGTGGTCGGGTTGAACATCCTGCGGAAGTACGGCGCGGGGTCCGCCCCCGTGGACGCGACCCACTGCCAGTTGCCGTTGTTCTGCAGCGGCTCGCCGTCCAGCAGCTTGTGGGCGAACCAGCGCTCGCCGCGGCGCCAGTCCAGGTGCAGATCCTTGGTCAGGAACGAGCCGACGACCATCCGCGCCCGGTTGTGCATCCAGCCGCTGCGGTCCAGCTGGCGCATCCCGGCGTCCACGAGCGGATACCCGGTCCGGCCCGCCTTCCAGGCGTCCAGCGCCTCGTCGTCCTCGTCCTCGTCCCAGGCCAGCGCCCGGTAGCGCGCCTGGAAGGCCTGCCGCGTGTTGTCCGGGTGCATCAACAGCACGTGGGCGTAGAAGTCGCGCCAGGCGAGCTGGCGCACGAACGCCGCGGCGCCCTCGCCCCCGCGGTCCTGGGCGCGCTGCTCGACCTCGCGGGCGGACAACGTCCCCCAGCGCAGGTGCGGCGAGAGGACGGACGTGCCGCCGGTGAGCTCGTCGTGGCGGTCGGCGTAGCGGTCGACGGGACCGGCCAGCCACGCGGTCAGCGCGTCCCGGGCCGCCGTCTCGCCCGCCGCGCACACCGGCTCGGGGACGTCGTCGACCAGGCCGAGATCCTCGAGCGACGGGATGTGGCCCGTGGCCAGCGACGCGGGCAGCGCCGGCATCTTCAGTGGTGCCCTGTGGACGTCCCGCCGCTCGAGCTCGGCCTGCGCACGCCAGAACGGCGTGAAGACGGTGTACGGCCTGCCCTTGCCGGTCCGGGGGACCGACACGTCGGCGGCGAAGTTGCCCGGGTGCGGGCACGCGTCGATGCCCGCGTCCTTCAGCGCCTGCGTCACGTCGCGATCCCGGGCCAGCGCGTACGGCCCGACGTCGCTGGCCCACAGGACAGCGTCGGCGTCGACCTCCCGGGCGAGGGCGAGCACCGCCTCGCGCGGGTCACCGTCGCGGACGACGAGGCCGCCGCCGCGGTCGAGGAGCGCCGAGCGCAGCTCGCGCAGGCAGGCGAGCATGAACGCCGTCCGCGCCGGCGAGGCGTAGCGGCCAGTGGCCAGCGCGCGGTCCAGCACGAACAGCGGGACGACCATGCCGTACTGCGCCCGTGCGGTGTGCAGCGCGGGGTGGTCGTGGACGCGCAGGTCGCGGCGGAACCAGACGACGGCGACGGAAGCGGGCACTCACGGACTACGGCCCGGCCCGCCGCGCGGATCCCTGGCGCCGGTAGGTGCGTGCCCGCACCGTGCCGTTTCCTAGACTCGCACCCATGCCCGACCGCGTGGTCCAGAACTTCCCGCTGTTCCCGCTCGGCCTTGTCGCCCTCCCCCACGAGTACGTGCCGCTGCACATCTTCGAGGAGCGCTACCGCACGATGATCGGCGAGTGCCTGCATCGCGGCAGCGAGTTCGGCATCGTGTGGACGGGCGAGGACGGCGGCCAGGAGGTCGGCTGCGCGATGGAGGTCTCTCGGGTCCTGGAGCGCATGGACGACGGGCGCCTGAACATCCTGTCGCGTGGGACCCGCGCCTTCCGGGTCATCGAAACGGTCGAGTCGCTCCCCTACCCGGCGGCGACCGTGGAGTTCCTGGCGGACGGGGACGAGGAGGTCGACTCGGGCGCGGTCACGGCGGCCCACGACGCCTACCGCGCCCTCGTCCAGCAGGCGACCGACAACGACCCGGACGAGGACGAGCTCGCCGACATGGGCGCCTACGCGATGGCCGCGACCGTCGAGTTCGGCCTGGAGGCCAAGCAGGGCCTGCTGGACCTGCGCTCGGAGAACGCCCGCCTCAAGCTCGTCGCCCGCCTGTTCCGGGCGGCGACGAAGCGCCTGGAGTTCATCGAGAAGGCGCAGGTGCGGGCCCGCTCGAACGGCAAAGTGCGTTTCGGATAGCGCCCGGCCAGTGGCGGCTATCGTCGACCGCGTCCCCTTCCACCGTCAGGAGCCCCCGTGAACCTTGAGATCTGGTCGGACATCGCCTGCCCGTGGTGCTACGTGGGCAAGCGCCGGATGGAGGCCGCGCTGTCCGGCTTCGAGCACGCCGACGAGGTCACGGTCACCTGGCGCAGCTTCGAGCTTGACCCCGGCGCGCCCGCCGAGCGCGAGGGCGACCACGCCTCCAACCTCGCGCGCAAGTACGGCACCTCGCGCGAGCAGGCGATCGGGATGCTCGACACCATGACCCAGGCCGCCGCCGAGGACGGGCTGGAGTTCCGCTTCGACCACGCGCGCTCGGGCAACACGTTCGACGCGCACCGCCTCGTGCACCTGGCCGCCGCGCACGACCGCCAGGACGCGATGAAGGAGCGCCTGCTGCGTGCCTACCTCACTGAGGGCGAGCTCATCTCCGACCACGCAACCCTGCGCCGCCTCGGCGCGGAGGTCGGCCTGGACGAGGCGGAGGTCATCGACACCCTGGCCTCCGACCGCTTCGCCGACGCCGTGCGCGAGGACGAGCGCGCCGCCTCCGAGCTCGGGGCGTCGGCCGTGCCCTTCTTCGCCGTCGACCGCGCGCTGGGCGCCTCGGGCGCGCACCCGCCGGAGGCGCTGCTGGACTTCCTGCGCTCGGGCTGGGCCAAGTCGCACCCCGCCGTCCCGGTGGTGCAGGGCGGCGAGGCCTGCGGCCCCGACGGCTGCTGAGCCCCTCGGGCACAACCGAGCGGGCACGGCAGAGCGGTCCCTGTCCAAACGGCAACCGGCGATGTTACTCCTGCGAGGTACACTCTGTCGATGCCGAGCAAACACCCCCGCATCGCGGTGACGGCCGACGGCGAGCTCGCTCAAGCGCTGCAGCGGGTGCGCGCGGCGACCGGCACGCGCGAGGCCGACGCGACCCTGGTTCGGCGGCTGGCCGTCGAGGGCGCCGACGCCGAGCTCAGAGCCGGACGGGAGCGCCGCGCGGCCGCGACTGCGCTGTTCGCGATGATGGACGCGGGTCGCTTCGGGCTGGACACGGACGCCATCGATGCGCTGAACAGCCGCGTCCCGATCGAATGACCGCAGGCGTCTGGGCCGGCGAAGGTCCCGTGCTCGTCGACACCTCTGCTTGGGTGGCGGCGCGGCGCTTCCCCGCTGCCCGTGAGCGGCTGTTGGCCGCGATCGAGCGCGGCGACGTGGCGTGGTGCTGGCCTGTGCGGTATGAGCTCACCGTCGACGCCCGCGACGCCGACGTGATCCGCGCCGTTGACCTCACGCTGGAGGACATGCGAGAGATCCGGGTGGACCGCTCCGTCCAGCAGCAGGTGCTCGCGACCATGCGCTCGCTGGCGCAGGAAGGCACCCACGGCGCTCACCGCCTGCCGCTCACCGACCTCACCGTCGCCGTCGCCGCACAGGGTTCGGGGCTCGACATCCTGCACTTCGACCACGACTTCGAGCGCTTGGCCGAACACCTCGGCGTCCGCGCCTGGTGGCTCGCCGCCCCGGGCCAGACCGAGGAGCGTGGCGGCTGACGGCGACTGCGCTTCGTGCCGGTCCTCTGGCGGGACTCCAGAACGCATCGCGCGGTTCGACTCCGCTCCCGTCGGGCTCGTTTCCACGTTTTCACGTCAGCGCGGCAGGCCACAGACGCCCTTGGCGAGGCCGCGCACGAGCTTGGCCACCGCGAAGAACACGGCCGGCTGACGTGCTGAGGTGTCGCTGAACGCGACGGTCCCCTCCTCGGCGCGCAAGGTGTAGCGCAGGATCGACTTGCGGCCCGGAGGCAGGCGCAGGTTGCGGTCCAGCGGCCCGTCGTTCGACGTCCGGTCGTTCTGGCGGTCCACGGCGCCGCCGCCGAGCTTGCGGACGATCTCACGGGCGTCGATGAGCTGGGCGGAGGTCATCGTCCCCGCCTCACGCCCGTCGCACAGCACCTGGCCGCCGTCCTGGACGCGCAGCGTCAGCCTCGCCCCGGGGATCGTGCCCGTGCGCTGGACGACGAACAGGTCCGGTGACGGCGTGCCGCACGCGGCGATCACGAGCAGGCTCGCCGCCAAAGCGGCCGCTGCGGGCCTCCGGACCCTCATGCCCACGCCGTACCGCCGCCGCGCCGGGGGTCCCCCGCCCCGCTCAGCGTCACCGACCCGTCCGGCGCGACCCGCCGCTGCACGGCCTGGACCCCGCCGAAGAACAGGTTGCGGTCGCGGAAGGTGACGACCTCGCGTCCGGCCGCTTCCAGCTCGTCCACGGCGATCCCCGGCTCGGCATACACGACGCCAGCGTCGTAGTGCAGGCGCGGCGCGTGCACGGCCGCCTCGGCGTCCTGCCCGTGGTCGATGACGGCGATCATGGTCTGCAGGATCGCCGATCGGATCCGACTGGAGCCCGCCGACCCCAGCACGAGCTGCACCCCGTCGGCCCCGAGCACGGCGGTCGGCGCCATCATCGACGGCATTCGCCGGCCCGCCGGAAAGGCGCCGAACCCCAGCGGGTTGAGGTCCTCCTCCCCCATGATGTTGTTCGGGTGCATCCCGGTACCGGGGACGACGATCCCGCTCCCCTCACCGTTGGTGACGGTGACCGCGCAGGCCCGGCCGTCGGCGTCGAGCACCGACACGTGCGTCGTGTTGCCCAGGTGGCGGGCGAGGAAGCGCTCGGCGAAGCCCTCTTCGGCCAGGCCGGCGACGAACACGTCGGTGCGCGCGGCCTGCACGGCCTCCATGACGTCCACCAGACGCGCGGCCGTGACCGCTCCGCGGTCGACCTCCATGAGCGCGGCGGCCAGCAGCGGCCCGCCGGCGTTCGGCGGCGGATTGGTCAGGACGGTGCGTCCCCGGTACTCGACGCGCACCGGGGGCCGGTCGACCGCGACGTACGTCGCCAGGTCCTGAGCGGTGAGGTGGCCGCCGCGCTCGGCCAGCCAGTCCAGGACCGCGCGCGCCGGGTCACCGGTGTAGAACGGTGCCGCCCCGTCGGCGGCGAGCCGCTCCATCGCGTCGGCCAGCTCCGGCCAGCGCAGCGTCTCCCCGGCGCGCAGGACGCGGCCCTCGGGGGCGAAGACCGCGGCGCCCTCGGGGCAGGACACGAGGATGCCCTCGAGGATCTGGAAGATGTAGCCCTGGGAGGCGTTGAGGGGCACGCCGTCGCGGGCCAGCGCCGCGGCGGGGGCCACGAGCTCGGCCAGCGGGACGGTGCCCCAGCGCGCCGAGGCCTCGGCCACGCCCGCCGGCATGCCCCAGGCTCCGACCGAACCAGCACCGACGTGGAACACCTGGGTCGCGTCGCCGAAGTCGACCGTGACCGGCAGCAGCGACGGCGCCTCGGCGGCCGGCGGCGACCCGCGGCCGGGCGCGGCGACGAAGAAGTCCAGCAGCACCGGCTCGGCGTCGAAGCCGACGGTGAGCATGTATCCCCCGGCGCCCAGGCCCGTCAGCAGCGGCTCGCAGGCGAACGACGTGAGCATGGCGGCGACCGCGGCGTCCACCGCGTTGCCGCCGTCGCGCAGCACGGCGGCGCCGGCCTGCGCCGAGCGCGGGTGGCCGGCGGCGACGACCCCGCCGCCGGTCGGTCCTGCGCTCACGGGTGCACGCCCGCGCCCGCGGCCGTCAGCCGCGCGGCAGGAACTCGGGAACGTCGAGCTCGGAGACGCCGAGGGACGAACCGGAGCGTGAGCCCGATCGCGCCGGCTCACGCTGGCGGCGCTGCACGCGGAGCTCCCCGACCGGCTCCTCCATCGGACGGCGCTGCCGGCGCTCGGACTCCGGGCCGAATCCGGTGGCCACGACGGTGATCCACACCTCGTCCTCGAGCTTCTCGTCGACCATCGCCCCGAAGATGATGTTCGACTCCGGGTGGGCGGCGGCAGCGACCGTCTTGGCCGCCTCGTTGACCTCCCAGAGCGACAGGTCGTTGCCCGAGGTGATCGACAGCAGGATCTTGCGCGCGCCCTCCATCGAGGTCTCCAGCAGCGGTGAGGCGACGGCGGCCTGCGCGGCGTCCAGCGCGCGGTCCTCGCCGCGGCCCATGCCGATGCCCAGCAGCGCGTTCCCGGCGTCGGACATGATCGTGCGCACGTCGGCGAAGTCCAGGTTGATGAGGCCGGGGAGCGTCACGAGGTCGCTGATCCCCTGCACCCCCTGGCGCAGCACGTCGTCGGCGACGTTGAACGCGTGGACCATCGACGTCTGCTTGTCCAGGACGGACAGCAGCCGGTTGTTCGGCACCACGATGAGGGTGTCGACCTCCTCGCTGAGCGACTGGATGCCGACGTCCGCGGCGCTGGCGCGGCGCGAGCCCTCGAAGCCGAAGGGCTTGGTGACGATGCCGACGGTGAGCGCACCGAGCTCACGCGAGATGCGGGCCACGACGGGCGCAGCGCCCGTGCCCGTTCCCCCGCCCGCACCGGCGGCGATGAAGATCATGTCGCTGCCCTTCAGCAGCGCCTTGATGCGGTCGTACTCCTCCATCGCCGCGGCCCGGCCGAGCTCCGGGTCCGAGCCGGCGCCCAGACCCCGCGTGACCTGCGGGCCGATGTGCAGGGTGCTGTCCGCGGTGGACTGCTGCAGGGACTGCACGTCGGTGTTGATACCGATGAACTCGATGCCCTCGATGCCGGCCTCGACCATGCGGTTGACCGCGTTGACGCCGGCACCGCCGACGCCGACGACGCGGATGACGGGCTGGCCGACGGCCTGGGCCTGCCCCCACGAGGACGATCCGGCGGTGTCCCGCGCGTACGGGTCCGCGGCGGGCCGCGGCGGGCTGGGAGTGGGGGCGGCCGCGCGGGGAGCGGGCGGCGGCGGGGAGGCCGCCGCGGACGGCGCGGGCGCCGCGTCGGCCATGGCCGGGTGCGGGAACCCGGGCGTCAGGCGCGAGTCGACCGGCAGCGCCGGCGCGGACTGCTGACCGGCCGCGGTCGACGGACCCCCGGCACCGGACGGTTCCGGCGCCTCGCGGCGGGCCGTCTCCTCCTGCACCTCGTCGGTCTTGCGAAACAGCGAGGCCAGCGGGCCCTCACGCATCGACGCGCGCTTACCGGATTCCATGCGACAGGACCTCCTTGGCGAGATCTCGATAGGACCGGGCGGCCATCCCGTCCGGTTCGTACTTCAACACTGACATACCTTTGACCGGCGCTTCGGCGAACCGCACCGTCTTGCGGATGCGCGAGGCGAACACCCGGGACCCGAAGTTCTCCTCGAGGATCTGGATGGCCTCCTTGGCGTGCACCGTCCGCGTGTCCATCAACGTGGGCAGGATGCCCTCGATCTCGACGTCCGGGTTGAGGTTCTCGCGGATCATGTGCAGCGTGTTCTGCAACTGGATGAGGCCCCGCATCGACAGATATTCACACTGCACCGGGACGATAACCTTCGTGGCGGCGGTAAGCGCGTTGATCGTCAGCAGCCCGAGCGACGGCGGCGTGTCGATGCAGATGAAGTCGTAGTCGTAGAGAATCGGCTTGAAGGCCTTCTCCAGCGACCGCTCGCGACCGATCTTCATGGACATCGCGATCTCCGCGCCGGCCAGGTCGATCGACGCGCAGGCGATGTCGATCTCCCGGCTGCGGATGACGTCCTTGATCGGCAGGTCGTGCACGAGGACGTCGAACATCGACTCCTTCAGTGCGTCGGGATCCACGCCCTGGGACATCGTCAGGTTCCCCTGCGGGTCCATGTCCACGCACAGCACGCGGAAGCCGCGCTCGGCGAAGGCGACGGCGAGGTTGAGGGTCGTGGTGGTCTTCGCGACGCCGCCCTTCTGGTTGGCGAAGACGATGACCTTGGCGGGGTAGGGGCGTTGCTGCTCGTTGTCTGCGTACATGTGCGCTCGTCCGATGGGGGACCGATCCGCCCGTGGTGTTCGCGCGCCGGGGGCGTTCTCCTGCACGCCGTCCGCCCGTCATGGCGGCGCGGACACGGCCGTGGCTGCGGCCCGGGTCAGGCGCGCGCCGAGCGCCGCGCAGCGCTGCGCCAGCTCGGCGGGCTCGTGCACGTCGAAGTCGACGTCGAGCAGGGCCAGGCGCAGCGCCAGCCAGCTGAGGTCCTGGTCGACGAGCGACAGCTCGCAGCGGGCCCCGGCGTCCTTGACGTAGGTGGCCAGCTGCGGGTGGTGCTCGGTGACGTGGGCGGCGGACGCGTGCAGGGTGACGCGGGCGGAGTGGCGCTCGCTCGCGCCCTTGAGGCTCTGCATGACGTAGGCGGTGGCGTCTTTGGCGGGCAGGTCGCGGGGCGCGAAGCGGACGCCCGTCGATTCCGGGCCGGTGATCCGGTCCACCCGGAAGGTGCGCCAGTCCTCGCGCCGCGTGTCCCAGGCAGCCAGGTACCAGCGCCGGCCGATCGTCACCAGGCGCGCGGGCTCGACCTCGCGCCGGGTGTCCTCGCCGGTGCGGGCGCGGTAGGCGAAGCGCAGCCGCTGCACGTCGCGGCACGCCGAGGCGATGACCGTCAGGCACTGTGGGTCGACGGTCGGCCCGGCGGCGACGAACGTGTCGGTCGCGGTCTGCAGCGCGTTGACGCGCCGGCGCAGGTGGCCGGGCAGGACCTGCTCGAGCTTGACCAGCGCGCGCACCGACGTCTCCTCGATCCCGGTGACCGCGGCGCCCGCGGCGGTCCGGAGGCCGACGGCGATGGCGACGGCCTCGTCGTCGTCGAGCAGCAGCGGCGGCATCGCCGTGCCCGCCTCCAGGCGGTAGCCGCCGGCCGGGCCGGTCAGCGCGTGCACGGGGTAGCCGAGGTCGCGGAGTCGCTCCACGTCGCGCCGGATCGTCCGGGCGGAGACCTCCAGGCGGTCGGCCAGCGCGTCGCCGGTCCAGTCACGCCGGGCCTGCAGCAGGGAGAGGAGTTTGAGCAGCCGCGCCGAGGTTGTCATGGTGGTCCGTCACGATGACGGACATTGCGGACACAAACTGACCGGAACAGGACCCATGATGGACGACATGCCCGCCACAGCCACCCCACCCACCCCTCGCGACGCCTCCGTGTCGACGACCGACACCCTGGCCATCTCCGTCAAGGGCCTGAAGAAGTCCTTCGGCGACGTGCACGCCCTGGACGGCGTGGACTTCGAGGCCGCCGCCGGGACCGTCCTCGGCCTGCTCGGCCCCAACGGCGCCGGCAAGACGACGGCCGTCCGCGTCCTCACCACGCTGCTGGCGCCCGACGCCGGTACCGCCACGGTCGCCGGGCTGGACGCCGTGAAGGACGCCGCCGCGCTGCGCGCTCGGATCGGCCTGGCGGGGCAGTACGCGGCCGTCGACGAGAACCTCACCGGCGCGGAGAACCTGACGATGGTCGGGCGCCTGTACGGCATGAAGCGCGGCGACGCCAAGCACCGCGGCGGCGAGCTGCTGGAGGAGTTCGACCTGGTCGACGCCGGCGACCGCCCCGTGTCCACGTACTCGGGCGGCATGCGCCGCCGGCTGGACCTCGCCGCCGCCCTGGTGGCCAAGCCCGAGGTGCTGTTCCTCGACGAGCCGACGACGGGCCTTGACCCGCGCAGCCGCCTGGACCTGTGGGCGACGATCGAGCGCCTCGTCCAGGCCGGGACGACGGTCCTGTTGACCACGCAGTACCTCGACGAGGCCGATCGCCTGGCCGACACCATCGCCGTCATCGACCGCGGGCGCGTCATCGCCTCCGGGACCTCCGACGAGCTCAAGGACCGCGTCGGCGGCGAGCGCCTGGAGGTCAAGCTCGGCGACGGGGCGTCCGCCGAGCGTGCCATCGAGGCGCTGGCGGACATGACAGACGAGCGGCCGGTGGCGGAGGACGGCGTGGTCCGCCTGAGCGTGCGGCGTCGTGGCGGCGCGCTGGTGGGGGCGGTCAAGCGCCTGGCCGCCGCCGACATCGAGGTGGAGGACATCGAGCTGCGCCGCCCCACCCTCGACGATGTCTTCCTCACGCTGACCGGGCACGCGGCCGAGGACGCCACGGTCGACCAGGAGGTGTCCTCGTGAGGCGCCTGGTGTCGGACACCATGGTCATCGCCGAGCGCAACCTCGTCCGCCTGCCGCGCTCGCCCGACCTGCTGCTGGCGGTCACCGTCCAGCCGGTCATGTTCGTGCTGCTGTTCGTCTACGTGTTCGGCGGCGCGATCCAGACGCCGGGCTTTGACAACTACAAGGACTTCCTGATCCCCGGGATCATCGTCCAGAACATCGCCTTCGGCGGCTTCCTCACCGCACTGGGGCTGGCCGAGGACATGAACAAGGGCCTGGTGGACCGCTTCCGGTCGCTGCCCATGGCCCGGGCCGCCGTCCTTGCCGGGCGCACGACCGCCGACATCGTCACCAACACGCTGTCGATCCTCGTGCTCATCGTCACAGGGCTGATCATCGGCTTCTCCTTCCACGCGCCGGTGCTGCACGTGCTAGCGGGCGTCGGGATCCTGCTGATGTTCGGCTACGCGTTCTCGTGGGTCTTCGCGTTCATCGGGCTGCTCGTGTCCTCCCCCGAGGCGGCCAACTCGGTCGGCTTCATCGCCGTGTTCCCGCTGACCTTCATCTCGTCGGCCTTCGTGCCGGTGGACTCGATGCCCTCGGTGCTGCAGACGGTGGCCGAGGTCAACCCGTTCACGATCACCGTCGACGCGATGCGCCACCTGTGGGTCGGCGGGCCGGCGGGCAACGCGGTCTGGGGGTCGATCGTGTGGTCGATCGTCATCTTCGCCATCGCCGCCCCGCTGGCCGTCGCGCGGTACCGCAAGACCGCGTCGCACTGAGCGGCACCGGTCGCTGCCGCCGGGCGTGGCGGCAGCGGCCCGGCCGGGGGGGGGGGGGGGCCACACCCGCCGCCCCGCGGGGGGGGGCGCCGCCCCCCCCGCCCGGGGGGGGGCGGGGCGCGGGGGGGGCGCGCCCCGCCCGGCGG
>JBBSUL010000025.1:0-29249 GCA_038234375.1 Solirubrobacterales bacterium
CCCGCTCACCCCCTCCGCGAGGAGGGGGCTCCGTTGAAGCGCGTAATCCGCTTCGGGGCCGACGGTGATGGTGACCTCACCCCCTCCGCGAGGAGGGGGCTCCGTTGAAGCATGAGTCTCCCGCCTTGCGGCGCTTCGGAATCAGCTCACCCCCTCCGCGAGGAGGGGGCTCCGTTGAAGCATGCCGGGCACGGCGCGCGGCCTGGGGGTCGACCCCTCACCCCCTCCGCGAGGAGGGGGCTCCGTTGAAGCCCGGCTGCGACCTGGTGGATCAACGTGTCCGGCGCGCTCACCCCCTCCGCGAGGAGGGGACTCCGTTGAAGCTAGAGGTGTTGGCTGGCTCGCGCGCCGCCGCTGGCCAGCTCACCCACTCCGCGTGGAGGGGGCTCCGTTGAAGCGCGCTGCTGCACGACGCCTGCCGGCGGGGCGACGGTCTCACCCCCTCCGCGAGGAGGGGGCTCCGTTGAAGCCGTGGATGGTTGGATGTCCGGCCACGTGCCGTTGCCCTCACCCCCTCCGCGAGGAGGGGGCTCCGTTGAAGCATCTGCTTTTCGAGGGCGCTCGCCCGCTCGCCGGCTTCTCACCCCCTCCGCGAGGAGGGGGCTCCGTTGAAGCCTTCCCCACCCGCTCTCACACCAACTGCGGAACAGGCTCACCCCCTCCGCGAGGAGGGGGCTCCGTTGAAGCTGATGCGTGCTGCGCGCGGCCATGAGGGCGGGGCCCGTCTCACCCCCTCCGCGAGGAGGGGGCTCCGTTGAAGCGCCGCGGTCGCAGTGATGGTGCGAGCGCCCGGCGTCTCACCCCCTCCGCGAGGACGAGGCTCCATTGAAGCACCTTGACGCCCTTGGGGGTGGCAACGGGCGGCGTGCTCACCCCCTCCGCGAGGAGGGGGCTCCGTTGAGGCTCCAGGGAGCCGCCGACAAACGCCGCGGCCTCTCCACACGTGTCGAGCCCGTCCTCCTACTGCCCCTCAGGCGCGACCGGTGGTGCAGGTCCGGTAACGGTGCGTGCGGGTGACCGCACGGCCCTTCGACGAGCGGCCGCGGAAGCGCAGCGTCACCGTCGAGGGACCGCGCCGGCCGCGCAGGTCGACGATCACCACCCGCTTGCCCTTCACCCGCCGCAGGCGCAGGGCGCGGCCGTTGAGGGTGGCCCGCACGCCGCGCAGCTGCGGGACCCGCTTGGTGAAGCGCCGCTTCGAGACGCAGCTGCGCTTGACCGTCGGCGACGGGCACGCGGCCGTGGTGTAACAGGCCAGCGCCGGCTCGGCGGGGACCGTCCGCGGCTCGTAGGTCTCGAACGAGATCAGCGCCGCGCTGGAGTCCTGCGGGAACGTCACGGGGTTCACGCCGGGCTGCAGCGCCTGAGCGCAGACCGCGCGGGACACCCGGGCGGGGTCGGCGGGGCCGTCGTGGGTCAGCGCGTCGACGGCCAGCGCGTAGGCGACGGGGTCGATGAGGCCGATGGCCAGGTGCTCGTAGACGGCGGCCGGGCAGATGTCCTGGGTGGCGACGTTGGTGCGCGCGCCGTCGCCGGTGCGCAGCGACGAGCTGCCGGTCTGCGCGTCCTGGTTGGGCTGGACGATCTCGTCGGTGCGGGTGTAGACGCTCGTGTAGGAGATGCCCTTGAACGTCTCCTGGCGCGAGTTCAGCGCCTTCATGAAGTTCGAGACGTCGGACTGCTGCCAGTTGGCCTCCGAGCACCCGCCTGAGTCGTTGCAGTCGGCCGCGGCGAGCGTGGTGCCGTGGTTGGACGGGGCGAAGCCGATCAGGTCGTCGACCATCGGCCGGGTGTCGGGCCAGAAGCGCAGCGCCCAGCGGGGGACCATGCCGCCCTGGGAGTGGCCGATGATGGAGATCTGCCGGCCGACGCGCGCGTGCATCGCGCGGATCGCGTGGACGACGTACTCGCCGGCGAGCTGCACGTCGGCGGTGGCCTGCTCGGGCAGATCGACGGCGCACCAGGCGATGCCGAGCTTGTCCAGCGCGGGCTCGTACGTCCAGGACCAGTTGTCCTGCGCCTTCGCCCCGGTCCCCTGCACGAGCAGGACCGGCGCGCGCTGCGTGGTGGCCAGCGACGGCGAGCACAGCAGTGCCCCGTCGAGCTTGGCCGTCGGCACGCTGAGCGGCGGGCCGGGGGTGTCGACGGGCGCGAACGGGGCCGGCGCGGCGCCGGCCGAAGGGATGGCCGCAGACAGGCCGGTCGCGACGAGGACACCGGCGGCCGCGGCGGCGCGCCGCCCGGCAGAAGAACAGAGCATCGGCCGCAGCATACGCCGCACCGCCGCTCGCCGATCCGGGGGCCCGGGCGTCCGCGTCGGACGTGCGTCCTACGCCACCCCGCGCGGCGGGTAGTCGTTGGCGGCACCGAAGTCGGCGGCGTCGAGCAGGTCGCCGAGGACAGGGCGCCCGAACGGCATCGAGTTGACCGCGCCGTAGAAGGCCGTCCGGTCCGGGCGCACGAGGAACAGACCGGGCTCGCCGAACTGCGCGGGCTCCTGATCGGTGCGCGCGGTGGAGATGTACAGGCCCCACTCGCGCATCGTGTCGATCGGCAGGCTGTGGCCGACGGTCAGCCCTTCCAGCCCCCAGTCGGCCGCGGCCTCGGCGGCACGGCCGGGCTCGTCGCCGCTGACGGCGACGGGCTCGATGCCACGCTCACGGAAGTCCGAGGCCTTGTCGACGAGGTCGCTGAGGTACGTCTTGCAGACCGGGCAGTGCAGGCCGCGGTAGAAGACGACCATGGTGAACTGCTCGGGGGACTGATCGGCCAGGTCCCAGCGGGTGCCGCCGACGGTGTCGAAGCTCAGCGGCGGGGTGGGCGTGCGGGGGGTGACGGCGGGCAACGGATGCTCCTTCGTGGGGGACGCGCCGAGCATGCCCGCGGTGCGGCGCGGTCATGCGCCGTCGGCGATGACGGTCCGGTGAACGCGTCGAGGTCATGCATAGCGGGGGTGCCGCCCGGGCAGGCTCGACGTATGTCACGTACGCGAGCAGGAGCTAGCCCCATGACTATCGGAGACGCCGCGGGTGCCGTCGGACGCGGGCTGCTGGCCGGCGCGATCGGCACCGCCGCGATGACCGCCTCGTCCACCCTGGAGGCCAAGGCGCGCGAGCGCGGCTCCAGCTCGGCCCCCGTGGACGCGGCCGGCAAGGTCCTCGGCGTGCAGCCGCGGGACGAGGCCGGCGAAGCCCGTTTCGGGGCCTTCGTGCACTGGGCCTACGGCACCTCGTGGGGCGCCCTCCGCGGCGCGCTGCACGCGGCCGGGATCGACGGAGTACGGGCGACAGGTATCCACTTCGGCGCGGTGTGGGGCGGCGCGCAGGTGATGCTCCCGGTCCTCGATGTCGCCCCGCCGCCGTGGAAGTCCCCGCCGCAGGAGCTCGGCATCGACGCCTTCCACCACGCGGTCTACGCCATCGCGACCGGCCTGGCGTTCGCCGCGCTGCAGCACAGCACGACCTGACCGCCGCCGCGCGGAACCTGAGTGCTGCACAGCAACAGCGAGACTCCACGCACCCCCGACAGAGCCGCGGATGGCCGCCCGAACCCCCGCACCCGCTCCCATCGTACGTACCACCCGGACCTTCGGCATCCTCGAGGCCACGCAGCTGCCCCACCCCGCATGCCGAAGGTCCAAGTGACCGGGTGGGCGCGCGGACGACCGTCGACGGAGTCGACCGGTCTCCGCGCACACCCGGTCGCCTTATTCGTAGACGATCAGCTCCGGCCGGGGCTGCAGGGCCATGACGCTCTTAGGCTCCATGAGGCCGGTGTCCTCCTTGTAGAAGAGCTTGAAGCCGTGGTGGAAGCGCTGCTTGTCGGCCACGAGCGCCTTGTACTTGCTGACCTTGTTGGCCCGGGCGCCGAAGCCGTCGACGTTGAAGGTCATGACCAGGCCGGGGCGTTTGATGATCTTCTCGGGATTGGTGACCATGCCTTCGGTGAACTGGTGCACGACGACGAGCTTCTCGGGCAGGCGCAGCTCCTTGACGAGCTTGGCCAGCCACAGGGTGGTGGCGTTGACCTCCGCGGCGGTGACCGAGCCGATGACCTGTCCGGGCACCTGGCCGGGCTTGATCCGCCATTCGGGATCCAGGGCGAGGCCGACGTCGGGCTCCTTGAGCCATTTGCGCAGCCGCCGCGCCTCGGTCGGGAAGTCGACGAGGCCGGGCTGGATGTCCAGCAGGAACAGCGCTTTGGCCTTGCGCGCGGCGCGGTGGTAGCGGTCGATGATCTTAGCGGGCGCCTTGATGTTGTAGGAGCCGTCGTCCCCGGGGGAGGCGGCGGCGACGCTGGAGATGAGCTCCAGCGCGGGCAGCACGGGCCGGGTCTTCCGTGCGTACCCCTTGGCCTGCTTGCGCAGCTTGGCGACCATCTTCGACGGCGGGCCGATGCCCAGGATGCCGAGCTCATTGTCCTGCGGGTTGCCGTAGAAGGCGACGACGCGGCGGTCGGGGAAGATCCGCCGCCCGCCGCCGGGCAGCTGCGGCAGCGGCTTGGGCTTTGCGCGGTCGGCCTTGGCGCGGTCGGCCTTGGCGGCATCGGTGCTGCCCGAAGGTCCCGACCCTCCGCCGGCCAGCGAGAAGCCGGCGACGATCAGCAGCAGCAGCCCGGTGATCGCGCCCGCGAGCCGGCCCCGCCCACCGATGCGCCCGGCCAGCACGTCGGCTCCCCCCAGCAGGTCCTTCCCCAGGCCGGCGCCCAAGGCCGCCACCCCGGCAAGCAGCGCTCCCGCCCGCTCACCGAGCTCCCCACCGCCAGACCCCCCGGAGCGGTCACGCCGCGGACGGCCGGGCGGGCGGGACCCGCCACCGACACCGGCGCCGCCCGCGCCACGGCCGCCGGTCGACGCGCCGCCGCCGCCCGCACGCCGGCGGGCGCGTTCGGCGCGCTCGGCCTCGCGCTGCGCCGCGGTGCGTTCCTCGCTCACAGCACGCAGTCTGCCGGTTTATGACATCCGCTGCCGCAGCTCGGCGCGTCAGTCCTGCTTGGGCGCCCGCCGGAACACGATGATCCGCAGGTCGGTGATGGCCGACCCGCCGAGGCGCATCGCGGTCTGGACCCCCTCGCCGCCGAGCCCCCCGGCCTCCAGGCCCTTGCGCAGCGCGTCGTGGGCGGGACGGTCCTCGTCGCCGACCTTGGTGTCCAGGAAGATGACGTGGCGGGGGCGCTTGAGCTCGGTGGCCGTGCGCAGGATCGGCTCGCGCTCGGCGGGGTCCAGGGTGTCCAGCCCGACGACGACGGTGTTCCCGGAGGTCAGGCGCTTCTTGATCGCGTTCTCCAGCAGCTCCTGGGCCTTGGCGTCCAGATCCTCCTCGGGCACCCGGCCGGCCAGCAGCGTGCGCACCTTGTCGAACGTGAACACGGCCCCCTTGTCCTCGATGAGGCGCTCCAGGAAGCGGTCGCGCTCGATCACCGACGCGCTGACCACGAGCAGCAGGCTGCCGGGCGTGTAGCGCATGTGGTCGGTGGGGGGCAGAACACGGCAGCGCACCGTGAGGTCGGCCGGTCGCGGCGGCTGGCCGTCCCGCCGCGGCCTGTCAGAGGACCAACCACCCCGTTCGTCATCGGAGATCTTGACGCTTCGGCCTGAGGACGAGGGAGTGGACATTCCCCCATGGTGGCGGACTCGGCAAATCCCGGCGCTGCCGCCGCCCGGACCGGCGCGGGTCCGACCCCGGGTTTGCCACCATGGATCGCCAGCTTTCCTCGACGTCTGGAGCCCTAGCCCCCATGCCCCGCCGCCTCGCCCTGTCCCTCGCCGCCGTGCTCGCCGTGCTGGGCATCACGACGATCGCGCTGGCCTCCGGCGACGGCACGTCATCGAAGCCCGCCACCACGACCACCGGCTCCGCGACCGCCGCCGCCGCACGCGGAGCATCCTCGCCCGCCGCGGCGATCCGCGGTCAGGCCGGCAAGGGCGCCCGCGGCCACCGGCGCGGCCCCCACGGCGCGATGTTCAAGGCCCTGCGCGGCATGGTCCTCTCCGGCGGGGCCAAGCGGCTCGGGGTGAGCACCGAGCAGCTCAAGGACGCCGTCAAGGCCGTCGCCGCCGACCGGTTCGCCGCCAGGGCCGAGCAGGCCAAGCTCTCAGGCGCCGAGAAGCAGGCGCTGCAGGACTGCCGGAGGCACAATCGCGGCCAGAGCGGCACGACCTGCGACCGCACGGCCGCCCGGTCCGCCTTCAAGAAGCTGCGCGCCCTTCCGCGCCCGGACCTCGGCGACCTGAACACCGAGCTGTCGGCCGCGCTGGCCAAGGAGCTCGGCCTCTCCGCCGGCAAGGTCCTTGACGCCGCGCGCGCGGAGCTCTCCGCCCGCCTGGACCAGGGCGCGAAGCTGGGCTTCGTCACCGCCGACGCCCGCAAGCAGGCACTGGCCTGCTTCGACACGCCCGACGACTGCGACGTCAAGGCGCTGCATCGCCAGTTCCGGGGTGCGCACGGGCGCGGCCACGGCAAGCCGGGCGCGGCGAAGCACGGCCGCCGAGGCCACGGCAACCGCCGCCCCGCGGCCGCGTCCAGCGGCCGCCCGCGCGCCTGAGCGTCCGCGCGGCCGCCGATCCCGCCGCGCCACCACCGCAGACAGAAACACACCGGCCGGGGAGCGTCTGCTCTACCGTCCCGGTCATGAGCACGATCACGCCCGCCCCCTCCCGCCGCCGCGCCCTCTACGAAGACGACCATGAGGACTTCCGCGAGTCCTTCCGGCGGTTCCTCGCCAACGAGGTCGTCCCCCACTTTGAGCAGTGGGAGCAGGACGGCATCGTGCCCCGGGAGGTGTTCGCGTCGGCGGGCGCCAACGGCTTCCTCGGCATGCAGGTTCCCGAGGAGTACGGGGGCGCCGGCATCGGCGCCGACTTCCGCTTCAACGCGATCATCGGCGAGGAGTGCTGCGCGGCGGGCGTCGGCGGCTTCGGCGTCGGCATCACCCTGCACAACGACGTCTGCCTGCCCTACTTCCTGGAGTTCTGCACCGAGGAGCAGAAGCAGCGCTGGCTGCCAGGGATCTGCTCCGGCGAGCTCATCACCGCGGTGGCGATGACCGAGCCCGGGACCGGCTCGGACCTGGCGGGCATCCGCACGAAGGCGATCAAGCAGGACGACGGCAGCTACCTCATGGACGGCGCCAAGACGTTCATCACCAACGGCATCAACGCCGACCTGGTCATCACCGCCGCCAAGACCGATCCGTCCGAGCGCCACCGCGGCCTGTCGCTGTTCATCGTCGAGCGCGACACGCCGGGCTTCGAGCGCGGGCGCAACCTGGAGAAGGTGGGCATGCACTCGCAGGACACCGCCGAGCTGTTCTTCGCCGACGCGCGCGTGCCCGGCGAGAACCTGCTCGGCGAGGAGGGCCGCGGCTTCGCGCACCTGGTCAACAACCTCGCCCAGGAGCGCCTGTCGATCGCCATCCTCGGCGTCGGCGTCGCGCAGGCCGCGCTGGCGGTGACCATCGACTACGTCCGCGAGCGCAAGGCGTTCGGCCAGTCGATCGGGGCAAACCAGGTCGTCCGGCACATGCTCGCCGACTGCCGCGCGGAGATCGACTGCGCCCAGGCCTTCGTGGACCAGTGCACCGCCGAGCTCGGCGAGCACACGCTGACCGCCGAGCGCGCCGCGTCGGCCAAGCTCATCTGCACCGACCTGCAGGGCCGCGTCACCGACCGCTGCGTCCAGCTGCACGGCGGCTATGGCTACATGACCGAGTACGCGATCGGCCGCATGTACGCCGACGCGCGCGTGACCCGCATCTACGGCGGCGCCAACGAGATCATGAAGGAGATCATCTCCAAGGAGATGGGCGTCGGCGCCTGAGCGACCCGCACCGCGGCGCCCGGCGGTCGCCCGCGCGCGGCGCTCGCCGTCGGCACGGGCGTCCGCGCTTGTGGACGTCGGGAGGGCCGGAGCTCGGCGCTGTGCTGGTCGGGTGCGGCGGTGTGTCCGATGTGTTCCGGCTTGTGGGACCCAGCGGGCGCACCCTGCAGGCGTCGGCCGTGGCACCGGCTCCGCGGGGTCCGGGGTCCGGGCGCCGCCCGCCGACCGGTCACTCCGGATCGCAGTGACCATCGCTCTCACGCTCTCGGCGCCGCACGTTTCCGACGCCAGGACGAAGGCCCCTCACAACGGGCCGTTCGTGCGCCACCCCCGCCGACCCGTGCACCCACTCCGACCGACAGCCGGATCAGACGAGGCCCGGCTGCTGCAGCGCCGACAGCGCCGGCTCGTCGACGGGGGCCGCGGTGGCGCGGACCGCCGTGGGCTGCTCGCCGCGTCGCGCCGGCCGGGTGACCTTGAGGTACTCGGCCAAGTGGTAGCTGCCGATGACGAAGGCCCCGGCGAGGACCTGGATGCCGATCGTCTCGTAGGTGCCGTACACCTCGAACCACGAGCCCAGCCAGCCCGGCACGGTGAACGGCAGGTCGTGGCTGGGCAGCCAGCCGAGCTCCTGGAAGGTCAGGGCGGTCCCGCCGATCATGACCACGAGCACGACGCCCACGAGCCCGCCGGTGACGATGAGCATGCGCTTGTAGGGCAGCTTCTGGTGCAGGTGGAAGGTGATGACGCCCACCACGGCGGTCCCGGCCAGGCCGAGCGCCAGCCCTTCCAGCACTGCGGCCGAGCCGTTCTTCAGCTGCAGGTTCTGCAGGAAGAGGACGACCTCGAAACCCTCGCGGTACACGCTGGTGAAGCCGAGCGCCACGAGGCCGATCGTCGCGCCCGCCCCGCTGGTGGCCAGCAGCTTGCGGCGCTGCTTGTGGTGGCGGCTGATCCACGAGGTCCAGTACACCTTGTGCACGAACCAGTTGAGGATGAGCAGCAGGACGGCGACGGCGATGAAGCCGGTGATCGCCTCCAGCTTGGGCCCCAGCGAGGAGGCGGCGCCGAGCACCGCCTGCACGACGAACCAGGTGACCACGGCGAAGCCGAAGGCGCAGGCCGCCCCGAGGATCACCGGGCGCCGCCGCGAGCGGTTGGCGCCGACGAACGACGCGGTGATCGCCGCGAAGATGAGCACCGCCTCCAGGCCCTCGCGGAAGACGATGATCGCGCTGTTGAACACGACGGTGGTGTGGCTCTGCGGCGTGGCGGCCTCGGTCGGGTCGATCGGCCCGGTGGACGCCGTCGCCATCAGGTAGACCGCACCGGCGACCAGCGCGAGGGCCAGCAGCCACCACGGCGTGCGCCCGCTGCCCCCCTCCTGCGTCGCGCGCCGTTCCCCCGCCGGTACCAGTGCCTGCTCGTTCATGATTAGGGCATCCTAACCAAAACCGACCCACGGCGTCGGAATAACATTTCAGCGCCGTCAGGCGACCCTAACACCGCGCGACGCCCGAAGACAAGCGCCGACCCCGCTATGGTTGCTTACGCAACTATCCTCCAAGGAAGCGAGCCGCACCGATGGCCCATGAGCACCTCTTCACCCCGTACGAGCGCGGGTCCCTCACGGCCGCCCACCGCATCGCGATGGCGCCGCTGACGCGCAACCGCGCCGTCGGGACCGTGCCCGGTCCGATCAACGCCGAGTACTACGCCCAGCGGGCCGATGCCGCGATCGTCATCAGCGAGGGCACCCACCCCGCCGCCGTCGGCCAGGGCTACCTGGACATCGCCGGGCTGCACACCGACGAGCACGAGGCGGGCTGGAAGCTCGTCGCCGACGCCGTCCACGCCGCCGGGGACGCCGCCTTCGTCATCCAGCTCATGCACTGCGGCCGGGTCGCGCACCCCGTCTACACCGACGGCGTCCAGCCCGTCGCCCCGTCGGCGGTCACCGCGGACGGCGAGGTGTTCACCACCGACGGCATGAAGCCGTACGTGGAGCCGCGCGAGCTGGACACCGACGAGCTGCCCGCCCTCGTCGAGGACTACGTGCAGGCCGCCCGCCGGGCGATCGCCGCCGGCGCCGACGGCGTCGAGCTGCACGCCGCCAACGGCTACCTGCTGCACCAGTTCCTGGCCACCGGGACCAACCGCCGCACCGACGGCTACGGCAGCGACGTGGCCGGGCGCATCCGCTTCCCCGTGCAGGTGGCCACCGCGGTCGCCGAGGCGATCGGCGCGCAGCGCACGGCGATCCGCATCTCCCCCGGGCACCCGTTCAACGACATCGCCGAGGACGACCCGCGCGAGACCTACGACGCGCTCCTGAGCGCCCTGTCGGCGCTGGACCTGATGTACGTCCACGTGCTGGACACGTCCGCGCACGTCGACTACCCGGTGCTCGAGCAGATCCGCAACGGGTGGAAGGGCACGATCGTGGCCAACGAGGGCTTCACCGAGGAGTGGGACGTGGACGGCGCCGACCGCCTGGTCGCCGACGGCACGATCGACCTCGTCGCCTACGGCCGCCGCTTCCTGGCCAACCCAGACCTCCCGACGCGCCTGCGCATCGGTGCCGAGCTCAACGAACCCGACCAGGACACGTTCTACACCGGCGGCGAGAAGGGCTACGTCGACTACCCCGCGCTGACCCCACAGGACGCCGCGGCCTGAGCACGTCGCGCGCGGCGGTCCCGGCGGCCGACCGCTGTCACACGGCGACCGGCGGGGCCGGGGACTCGCGCGCCGCCCTGGCCGCCGCCGCGGTCGCGCGCCGGCGCGCCCGGACCTCCGTGCGGGCCAGGATGGCCGCCGGCACGACGGCCAGTGCGGTCAGCGCGACCGCCCACCAGTACGTGTGCGCGAAGGCGGCGGCGAGCGGATCGGCGAGGCGCTCGCGGGCCACGTCGCTGAGCGGACGTCCGGACAGCCCGTCGCCGCCGGCCGCCGCGGCGCCGCCACCCTGCGCGGCGGCGATCTCGGTGGTGATGCGGTTCTGCAGCAGCACGATGAGCACCGCGGCGCCGAGCGACCCGCCGACCCGCTGCACGACGTTCAGCTGCGGGGTCGCCCGCGGCACCTGGGCGCGCTCCAGCGTGGCGTAGGCGGCGGCCATCGCCGGCATCATCGTTGCCCCGAGGCCGAGGCCGCGCAACAGCAGCGCGCCGCTGAGCAGCCAATACGAGGTGTGCGCGCCGACGAAGGCGAACACGGCCGTGCCGACCAGGAGGATCGCCAGCCCCACGAGGACCACGGGCCCGGCCCCGATGCGGTCGGTCAGGCGCCCGCCGACGTTCATGGCCACCGCCGCGCCCAGGCCCTGGGGCACGAGCAGCAGACCGGCGACCAGCGGCGACTCGCCGCGGGCCAGCTGGTAGTACAGGGGCAGCAGGAGCATCGACCCGAACAGCGCGATGCCCACGAGGAACGTAGTGGCCGAAGCCGCGCTGAAGCCTGGGTTGCGGTACAGGCGCACGTCCACGAGCGGGTGGGCGGTCCGCCACGCGTGCGCGACGAAGGCGACGAGGAGCGCAAAGCCACCGAGGACCGGCAGCCAGACCTCCAGCGCCCCGAAGAACGTGCGCTGTGTGCCGAGCTCCGACAGACCGAACACCAGGCCGGCGACCCCCGGCGACATGAGCGCCAGTCCCCGCACGTCGAGCGACGGGCGCTGGCCGTCGACGAGGCCCTGCGTCCCGGCGGCCAGGCCGCGCGGCAGCAGCCGATAGGCCATGACCAGTCCCACCGCGCCGACGGGGAGGTTGACGAAGAAGATCCAGCGCCACGAGACGTTCTCGACGATGAAGCCGCCGAGCACCGGTCCGACGACCGGGGCCAGCAGCATCGGGACGCCGACGATCGACATCACCCGGCCCATCCGGCTGGGCCCCGCGGCCTGGGCCAGGGTGATCATCCCGACGGGCATGATCATTCCGCCCGCGGCGCCCTGCAGCACCCGGAAGGCGATCAGCGACTCCACGTTCCAGGCCAGGCCGCACAGGCCGCTGGTCACCACGAAGCCGCTGACCACGGTCATCCACACCCTGCGGGCACCGAAGCGCTCGGCCGCCCAGCCGGTGAGCGGGATGACCGTGGCCAGGGCCAGCAGGTAGCCCGTCGACACCCACTGGATCGTCGACAGCGGCGCATCGAGGTCCACGCGCAGCGTCTCCAGGGCGACGTTGACGATGGTCGTGTCGAGGATCGACATCACCGCGCCCGCGATGACCACGAGCGCGATCGCGCGGACCTCCTTGGGCAGGTCGCGCACCGCTCAGCCCTCCACACCGGCGGGGACCCGCGCGTCGGCGTCCCCGGTCGGCGGCGCGCCCGGACCGGGCACGGCGCCCGCGGCCACGGTCGCCTCGTCCTCCGCGCTCGTCCGGCTCGCGCGCGCGACGGGGATCAGGCCGGTCACGAGGAGCGCCACGAGCGCGGCCACCGCGGTCAGCGCGAACGACAGCGTGTAGGCGCTCTCGGCCGGGTAGCGGCCGTCGAGGATCGTCCGTGAGGCCAGCAGCGAGGCGACGATCTGCGCGCCGACCGCGCCGCCGATCGAGCGCATGATGGTGTTGACCCCGGTGGCCACCCCGGTGCTCTTGGGCGGGACGGCCTGCACGACGAGGTTGGCCATCGCCGCGAAGGCCAGGCCGATCCCCACGCCGATGAGGATTCCGACGGCGGCGATCACCGCGACCGAGCCGTGCGCGACGGCCAGCAGGCCGTAGGCGATGGCCGCCGATGTCGCCCCGAGCGCCAGCGGCAGGCGCGAGCCGAAGCGCGTGCCCAGCCACCCGCTCATCGGCCCGGAGAAGAGCATGACCACCGCACTGGGGACGAGCACGAGCCCGGCGGCGGTCGTCGACAGCCCGAAGCCGTAGCCGGAGTCCTTCCCGGCCTGCACGAGCTGCGGGATGAGGATGTAGGAGCCGAACATGGCAAAGCCGATGGCGACCGCGGCGAGGTTCGTCGACCACACCGCCCGCTCACGCATGAGGTCCATGTCGATGACCGGGTCCTGCACCCGCTGCTCGTAGGCCACGAAGACGGCGGTCAGCAGCGCGGACGCGGCGAACAGTCCGAGCACGCGCGGGGAGGACCAGCCCCACGCGTTGCCCTGGGAGACGGCGAGCAGCCCGGACCCCAGAAGCCCCGTCAGCAGGGCTCCGCCGCCCCAGTCGATGCGGGCCGGGACCCGGACGGGGGACTCGGGCACGTAGCGCCACGTCGCCAGCGCGGCGATCGCCGTCGCGCCCAGCGAGGACCAGAAGATCCACGGGACCGACAGGTGGTCGACGAGGACGCCGGCGAGGATCAGCCCGGCGCCGCCGCCGATGCCGAAGGTCGAGCTGATGAGCCCGATCGAGGAGGGGACGCGCTCACGCGGGAACTCGTCGCGGATGATGCCGAAGGCCAGGGGGAAGATCGCGCCGCCGGCGCCCTGCACCGCGCGTCCGGCGATGAGCACCCCGATGGTCTGGCCCAGCGCGCAGATCAGCGAGCCCAGACCGAAGACGCCCAGCGCGTAGAGCAGGAGCTTCTCCTTGCCGTACATGTCCCCCAGCCGCCCGAGCAGCGGGGTGGCGACGCTGGAGGTCAGCAGGAAGATCGTCAGCAGCCAGGTCGATTCGGTCTGGCTGGCGCCGTAGTCGCTCTGGATGGCCGGCAGCGCCGGGACGATCATCGTCTGGGCCAGCGCGTAGGAGATCGCGCTGAGGGCGAGGATGGCCAGCGTCCGCGACGGGGCGGCACGCACGACGGTGAGGCTCACGGCGGTCATGGCTGCAGCTCCTCGATCGCGGCGGCCAGGCGGGTGAGCAGGCGGGCCGCGCCGTGGCGCTCGGTCTCGGTGAGCTGGGCGAAGATCTGCGCCTGCGCGGCGAGGACCCGCGTGCGCTTGGCCTCCACCAGGGCACGCCCGTCGGCGGTCAGGACGATGCGCACGGTGCGGCGGTCAGAGGCCCCGGCGTGGCGTTCGACGACGCCACGGCGCACGAGCCCGTCGAGCATCCGGGTCGCGGTCGGTGCGCTGACCCCGGCGTCCTCGGCCAGCTCGCCGACGCACGGCTGCGCCTGCTCGCGGAGCAGGGGCTCCAGCAGCAGGTACTGCGCCTTGCTCAGCTCGGGCACCGCGGGGGCGCGGTTGAAGCGCCCGGCGACGCGGCGCTGCGCGCGGCCGAACTCCTCCAGGGCGGCCGAGAAGGCCTGCAGGTCGACGCCCGGCGGCGGCGCGGTGGTGATGGACATGCTGAGCATGCTAACAGTTCGCGTGCTAAGTATTCGCTTGGCCGTCACACCGCCGTCACTGACGCGCCTCGCGACCGGGGTCGGGCGCCGGTACATTCCGCGGGGATGGACGGACACCTCAAGGCCCTGGCCGACGTCTCCCTCGCCCTGTCCGCCGCCGAGGCCTTCCTCGACGACGCCTCGCACCTGAACGCGCGCGACGAGCTGGACCGGGCGGCCGAGGGGCTCGCCGCCCTCCGGGCGCAGTGGCCGGACATGGCCCCGTCCGAGCGGACCGTCGTCGGCGCCACCGCGGCGCCGTTGCGAGACCGCCTGGACGCGGCCCGCGCCCGCCTGCCCAAGCTCTCGGCCCTCACCGAGGCCGCCCCCCAACCCGGGGAGGACGACGACAAGGCCGCCGGCCCTAACGCACCCTCAGGCCCGCCACCGCCGGCCGCGTGACCGGCGTCGCCTTCGACCTGCAGTCGCACTCGACGGTCAGCGACGGCGCCCTGGCGCCCTCCGAGGTCGTGGCCGCGGCCGGGCAGGCGGGGATGCAGCTGCTCGCGCTCACCGACCACGACGCCGTCGACGGGGTGCCGGAGGCCGTGGCCGCCGGACGCCGGGACGGGGTGCGCGTCGTCCCCGCCCTGGAGCTGAGCGTCGTCGACGCCGGCCGTCAGGACCTGCACGTGTGCGGCTACCTGGTCGACCCTGAGCACCCGGAGCTGGCGGCGACGCTGCGCGCCTGCCGCGCCGACCGCGCCTTGAGGGCGGACCGCATGGCCGCGGCGCTCAGGGCGTGCGGTCTGCGGGTCGACCTCGCGCCCCTGCAGGCGCGAAGTGCGATCGGCGCGGCGGTCGGCCGCCCCCACCTGGCGCAGGCGGTGTGGGAGCACCCGGCGAACGCCGCGCAGATGCGGGACGAGGGCCTGTGCGGACCGTCGGCGGTGCTGGAGGCCTACCTCATCCCTGGGCGCCCGGCCTTCGTCCCCCGGCCGGCACCGACCGTGCAGGAGGGCATCGACCTCATCCACGCCGCCGGCGGCGTCGCGGTGTGGGCGCACCCGTTCTGGGACGTCGAGGACGAGGACGCGGTCGGCGGCGCCGTGGACCGCTTCGCCGCGATGGGGCTGGACGGCGTGGAGGCCTTCTACGTGACGCACACCGAGCGCCAGACGCGCGTGGCCGCCGGCCACGCCGCGCGCCACGGTCTCCTGACCACCGGCTCGGCCGACTACCACGGTCCCGATCACCGGCACTTCTCCCGCTTCGGCGCCTTCGACACGTTCGACCTGACGCCCGAACTCGGGCCGATTGCTGCGGCCTGACGGTCGGCGCGAGCGCGCGTGAGAGTGCGCTCACCGCGGGGCGTGTCCGCGCGCTGACCGAGTACCGTCGCGGCCGACCATGGACGCCCTCCAAGCCATCGTCCTGGGCATCGTCCAGGGCCTGACCGAGTTCCTGCCCATCTCCTCCTCGGGCCACCTGCGGATCGTCCCCGCCGTGTTCGGGTGGGAGGATCCCGGCGCCGCGTTCACCGCCGTGACCCAGCTGGGCACGATGGCCGCGATCCTCATCTTCTTCCGCGCGGACATCTGGCGGATCGTCGTGGCGACGCTGCGGTCGCTGCGCGGCGAGCGCTGGCACAGCCGGGACCTGGACGCCCGGCTGGGCTGGTACATCGTCCTGGGCACCATCCCGATCGGGATCATCGGCCTGGCCCTGAAGCCGGTCATCGAGGACGGCGCGCGCTCGCTGTACCTCATCGGCGTCGCGCTGATCGCCTTCTCGTTCGTGATCCTGCGGGCCGAGGCGGCCGGGACGCAGGAGCGGACGATCAAGGACATCACCCCGCAGGACGGGCTGAAGATCGGCCTGTTCCAGGCGCTGGCCCTGATCCCCGGGGTCAGCCGGTCGGGCGCGACGATCTCCGGAGGCCTGCTCCTGGGCTTCAACCGTGAGGACGCCGCCCGCTACTCGTTCCTGCTGAGCATCCCGGCCGTCGTGCTGTCGGGGTTGCTGGAGCTCAAGGACGTCGGCTCGTCCGACGGCGCCTCGGCCGGCGCCGTCCCGACGGCGCTGGCGACCCTGCTGGCCTTCGTCGTCGGCTACCTGACGATCGGCTTCTTCCTGCGCTTCGTCGCCCACAACTCGATCGCCGTGTTCTGCGGCTACCGGATCGTCGTCGGCGCGTTGGTGCTGCTGCTCGTGGGCGCCGGCCTCATCTCCTGACGCGCGGGCCGTCCGCCCCGGGGGCGGACCGATCAGGAGGCCATCATGAGGCCAGGCGCCCGCTAGATCCTCACGAGGCGGCGACCGCCGAGCCCGTGGCCGGGGTCAGCGCCGGCTGCGGGCTGCAACCGATGGTCGTGCGCGAGGGCACGGGGACGAAGGTCACGTTCGTTGCCTTGCCCCGGCCGTCGACGGTGAGGTAGATGAAGATCCCGGCGCCCAACTGCGCGAAGAGCGACGGGGTGCTGCGGTCGACCGGGTAGAACAGCCCGATGCGGTTGCCGCGCACGTCCAGGCAGGTCACCGGGCCGCCGACGTCCATGAGCTGAGCCCCGGCGAGCGACGTCTCGGCGGTGAACGTGCCGGTGACGGCCTCGGTCGAGCGGGTTCCGGCCGGCCGGAACGCGTCGACGGTCAGGTGGAACGGCCCGCTGGTGACGTCGGCCTTCAGCGACTGGTCGCCGGGGGCCGCCTGCGCGCCCGTGGCGGTGAGGCTCGCGCCCAAGGCGACGGCGGCGACCGCCGTCGTGATTCGTCGTGACCTGCGCATTGCTGTGCTCCCCTGTATCGATGACCCGGCGCGCGGCGTCGTGCCGCGTCGGGCAGCGGTACCCGATCCGGACGCCGGCGCAACGCCCCTGGGTGGGTCCCGGCGCTGCGCCGCTCGCGGCGCCACCGGGTCAGGCGGGGCCGAGCACCCGCTCCAGGCGGAAGGCCAGCGCCTCGACGGCAAGCTCTTCGGCGGCGTTGACCTCCCGCAGGTGCAGCCGCGTCCGGTCGACGAGGCCGACGCCCTCGCGCAGCGCGTGCGCGCTGGTGAAGCGTCCGGCGTCCTCGGTGACGGCGTCGGCGCGATCGGAGTGGTGCACGAGTTCAGGGGCGCCGTCCACGCAGACGGCCACGTCGCGCAGCCACAGCCCCACGAGCGCGAGCGCCTGGTCCAGGGCCGTCGTCCGCGCGCGCCGCTGGGCGCGCTTGCCGGCCTCCGTCGCCTCGCGCTTGGCCCGGCCCTGCTCCTTCTGGGGCAGGAAGGGCAGATCGGCGGTCAGGCGCTCCTGCACCTCGGTCAGGGCGATGTCCCCGTGGGCGCGGGCCCGCTCCAGCAGCGCGGTCCAGGGGCGCGCGTGCAGGGCGCCGACGAGGCAGGCGCGCGCGGTGGCCTCCGCCCCGGCGCGCAGGGCGGGGCCCTCGCCCAGGGCGAGCGCCAGCGCGCGCTCCCCGTCCCCGAGGGCCAGGCGGGCACACGCGTCGGCCTGGTCGGGCGGAACCCGTGAGGCCAGGCGCTCGGCCAGGCGCGCCACCGTCGGCGCCTCGAAGCGCACCGCCTGGCAGCGGCTGCGGATCGTCGGCAGCACCTCCCCCAGACGGTCGCTGAGGAGGATCACGTGCGCGAAGGGCGCGGGCTCCTCCAGGGTCTTGAGCATCCGGTTGGCGGTGGAGTCGTTCATCGGGTCCGCCCGCTCGATGACGAAGACCCGGCGCCGGGCCTCGAACGGAGTGCGGCTGGAGGCGCCGACGACGGGCTCGTCGATGTCGGCGACGAGCATCTCGCTGGCCCCGCTGGGCCGCACCCACGTCAGATCCGGGTGGACGCCGTCGATGACCCGGCGCGACGCGCCGGCCGGGTCCGCGGCCCCGTCCGCCAGCAGCGCGGCGGCGAACTGCCGGGCGGCGTCCCGCTTGCCGGCCCCGGCGGGACCGTGGAAGAGATAGGCGTGCGACGGGTGACCGGCCGGCGGCAGCGCGGCCGCGAGCACCGCGCGAGCGTGCGGATGGTCGTCGGTCGCGGGGAGCGGCACGCGGGCGAGGCTCCCGCGAGGCGCCCCGGCCCGGCCCGGCGGTCCGGCGTCCCGCCGCTGTGCGACGCTGCGCGCGTGGCGCGCGGCATGCTCATCACCATCGAGGGCCTGGACGGGGCGGGTAAGAGCACCCTCGCCACGCGCCTGGCCGCGGTGCTGGGCGAGCGCGGCGTCGCCATCGAGCTGCTGCGCGAGCCGGGCGGCGTGGTGCTCTCCGAGCGCATCCGCGCGCTCGTCAAGGACCCGGAGCTGACCGTGGATGCCCGCGCCGAGGCGCTGCTGTACGCGGCGGCGCGCGCGCAGCTGGTGGCCGAGCGGGTGGAGCCGCTGCTGGCCGGCGGGACGTGGGTGCTGCTGGACCGATTCGTCGACTCGTCGCTGGCCTACCAGGGCGCCGGGCGCGGCCTCGGAATGCAGGCTGTGGCCGCCATCAACGCCCTGGCCACCGGGGGCCTGACGCCGGACCGCACGCTGCTGCTGGCGCTGGACCCCGCGGTGGGGCGCGCCCGTCAGGCGCTGCGCGGCGAGGCCGCCGACCGGCTGGAACGCGAGGGCGTCGCGTTCTTCGCGCGCATCGCCGGCGCCTACGCCGAGCTCGCCGCCGCCGACCCGGGGCGGTTCCGGACCCTCGACGCGGCTGCGGATGCGGTCGCCGTCCTCGGCGCGGCGGTGTCCGCGCTCGACGACCTCCTCCCGCCCGCCGTGATCGACCCTCCGACCGCACCCGCTCGATGAGCGCCCGCGATGCCAGCTTCACGGTGCTCGCGTTCGAGCGGGTCGATGCGTCCACCGACGTCGTGCTGCTGCGCCTGCAGGGGACGTGGACCTCCCGCCAGCGCGAGCGGCTGCCGGCGCCCGGGCTGCTCATCGACGACGGCCGGCGGACGCATCGCCTGTCGCCGCTGCCAGGCCCCGACGAGGCCACGCCGCTGGCCACCCCGGAGGGCACGCAGTGGCGGGCGGCCTTCCGGGCACCCGCCGGCCTGCTGACCCGCCGGGTGGCGTTCGCCCTGGACGCCGGGGACGACACGCTCGTCGACCTGCCGGACCCGGCGCGGCGCCCGCCCCAGGCCGCCGCCGCTGCGGCCGCGGCGTCGGCGGCCGGCCCGGGGCAGGACGACCGGGCCGTCGCCGCGTTGCGCCTCCAGGTGCAGGCCGAGCGTGTCCAGCGCGCCGAGCTGGCCCGGGTGGCCGACGAGCGCAGCGAGACGATCGTCCGACTGGAGCGGGCGCTGGCCGCCGAGCGGGCGGCGCGGGTCCAGGCGGACGAGCGTGCCCGGGCCGAGGAGCAAGAGCGCGTCCGCGGCACCGCGGACGCCGAGCGCAGCGCCGAGCGCGCCCGGCAGGCCGACGCCCGGATCCAGGCGCTCGAAGCGCGGGTCTCCGAGCTGATCCGGACCCGCCGCACCGCCGCCGAGGAGGCGAAGGCCGCGCAGACCGAGGCCTCCATCGCCCGGGCGCAGGCCGCCGACACCTCGAGCGCCGAGGCCGAGCTGCGCGACGCGCTGGCGGCGGCGCAGCGCGACCACGAGGCCGCCTTGGAGGACGTCCGCCGGCAGACCGAGGCGCGGCTGCGGGAGCAGACCCGTTCCGAGACCCAGGCGCTCGTGCAGCGCGCCGCGACGGAGGTCGACGACGCCCGGTCGGAGGCCGCCGCGGCCGTGGCGCGCGCGCAGGAGGAGGCCGGCCAGGCCCTCCAGCGGGCAGAGGCCGAGACCGTCCGGACCCGGGAGGAGGCCGAGCGTGCCCAGGAGCAGGCCGGCCAGGCTCGGGCCGACGCCGAGGCCCACGCCCGCCGCGCCCAGGAGGAGGCCGACGCCCACGCCGCCGACGTGCGCGAGCACGCCCGCGCGGAGTCCGAGCGCCTGCACCGGTCCGTGGAGGCCGACGCCCGGGACGCACGCGAGAGCGCCTCGGCCAAGGCGGCGCGGGCGCTCGAGCACGCCGAACAGGCCGAGGCCCGGGCCGCCACGGAGGTCGCGGCCGCGCAGAAGGAGGTGCAGGCCGCACGCGAGCAGTCGGCCGCCGAGGCCCAGGCCGCCAGGGACGAGGCCGCGCGCCTGGCCGCGGAGCTGGACACCCTCCGCGATGAGCAGCAGGCCGCCCTGACCGCCGCGGGCCGGGATCGCGACGAGGCGCTGGCCGCCGCCGCACAGGCGCACCAGGCCAAGCTGGACGCGGCCGCACAGGCGCACCAGGCCGAGCTGGACGCGGCCGCGCAGGAGCGGGAGGCCGAGCTGGACACGGCGCAGCGAAGCGCCGAGACCGAGCTCGCGGCCGTCCGTGAGCAGCTGGCCAGACGGGGGGTGACCGCGGACGAGCAGCGGGCCGCGGCCGCCGCCGAGGCCGACGAGGCGCGCCGCCGTCTGGAGGCCGAGCGTGACGAGGCCCGCACGCTGGCCCAAGCGGCAGCGGTCGCCAGTCAGGAGGCCGAGCAGCGGATCGCCGACGCCGCGCGGGAGGCCGACGAGGACGCTGACGCGATCCGCGCCCGCGCCGAGACCGCCGAGCACGCCCGCGAGGACGAGGTCGCCAGGCGCACGACGGCGGAGGCCATGGTCGACGCCGAGCGCACCCGGGCCGAGGAGGCCATGGCCGAAGCCGAGTCCCGCGCGGACGAGCAGGCCGCCCTCGCGATGTCGGCCCAGGCCACCGTGGAGCGCCTGGAGTCCGAGCGGCGGGAGCTGCTGGGCCAGATGCGCGAGGCGACCGACCGTGCGGTCGCCGACCGCGAGGCGGCGGTCGCCGCGGTCCGCGAGCGCGCCAGGCGGGAGGTCGCCGAGCGCGAGGCCAAGCTGGCGGACGCGCGGCGCGAGGCGCAGAACGCCGCGGAGAGCACGCGCGAGCGGGTGCGCCGCGAGCTCGGCGCCGAACACGAGGCGCACCTGGCCGAGCAGCGCAAGGAGGCCAGCGCCCGCCTGGCCGACCGGGACGCCGCCAGCGCCGCCGCGGAGGCCGAGCACGAGCAGGCCCTGACCGCTGCGCGCGAGCAGGTGCAGGCCGCAGCGTCCGCGCGGGAGGCCGAGCTCGGCGCCCGGATCGGCGCTGCCCAGGAGGACGCCCGGGCCGCCGTGACCGCCGCCGAGCAGGCGGCCGCCGAGCGCGAGGCCCAGCTGCGGACCCGGCTGGAGGAACGTGAGGAGCACACCACCCGGGGCGAGCAGGCCCTGGCGCACGCGCGGGAGGAGGCCGCCGCCGCCGCCGACCGCCTCGCCGCCGCCGAGCGGTCCGTCGCCGAGTCCGAGGAAGCGGTCGGCCGCGCCGTGCAGAAGGCCACGACCGAGGCCCGGCAGCGGCAGGAGTCCGAGGCCCGGGCCGCGTCGTCCCTGGAGGCGCGGCGCGCCGCCGCCGCCCGCGCCGACGCCGCCGAGCGCCGGGCGCAGCAGCTTGAGGCCGCCGAGCGCGAGCGGGACGCGGCGACGGCCCGCACCGAGGAGGTCACCGGCGAGCTCAAGCACCTGCGCGCCGAGGCTCGCGAGCTGGAGTCCCGCGTCGAGGCGGCGGCGGGCGAGACCGTCGCCCGCAAGGCCGCCGAGGAGCGGGCGGCCAAGGAGGCCCGCCGGCGCGCCACCCTCGAGCGTGAGGTCGCGGAGCTGCAGGCGCTGCGGGTCACCGCCCAGGAGGCGGCCACCGACCGGCGCGCCGCCGACGGCCGCGTCCACGAGCTCAAGGCCGAGCTCGCCGAGCTGCGGGTCGCGTCGGCCGAGGCGGCCGACCGCGCGCTCACCGCGGAGGAGGCCGCGCGCGAGGCCCAGGACGACAATCGGGCCCGCGCGCAGCGCGAGCAGGCCGCCTCGGCGCGCATCCAGGAGCTGACCGCCGCGGTCGAGCGCTCCGACAGCGAGGCCGAGCGACGGGCGGCGCACGTCACCGCGCAGCTGCAGGCGCAGCAGCTGACGCTGCACGCGCGCGAGCAGGAGCTCGCCGCTGCCCAGGCCGAGCATGCCACCACCGTCGCCGCCCTGCGCGCGCAGGCCGACACGGAGCTGCAGGCCCTGCACGAGCAGCACGAGGCGCTGCAGGCCCGCCTGGAGCAGGCCACGACGGCGGGGGCCGACCAGGAGGCGCAGGCCACCGCGGCCGCTGCGCGGCTGCGCGACCTGCAGACCACCCTGGCGGCACGCGCGGAGACCGATGCGGCCGCGCGGGAACGCGAGGCCGACCTGGACCGGCGCCTGGCCGAGAGCACGCGCGCCGCATCGCTGGCCGCCACCGGCACGCAGGAGCTGCAGCAGCAGCTCACCGCGGCCGAGGCCGAGCGCGAGGACCTGGCGGCGCAGCTCGCCGAGGCCGACGAGCGTGCCGCCGGCGACCGGGCGTCGCTGGAGGCCCAGGTGGCCGAGCTGACCGCGGCGGCCACCACCCAGCAGGAGACCTCGCAGGCCGCCACCGGCCGAGTCCAGGCGCTGGAGGCTGCCCTCGCCGCGCGCGAGCAGGACGCCGCGTCATCCACCCGTCGTGCCGACAAGCTGGAGCGGCGGCTGACGGCGTCAGAGGACGCCGTGCAGGCCGCGTCCGACCGCGAGCGGGAGACCGAGCGAGGTCGCGCGGAGCTGGAGCACCGGCTCGAGGAGGCGGCGGACGCCGCCGCGGAGCACGAGCGCGCGGTCACGGACCTGCAGACCCGTCTGCAGGCCGTCGGCGAGGAGGCGGCGGCGCACGTCGCGCGCCTCGAGGGCCGCCTGACCCAAGCGGAGGCCGAGCGCGACCGCTTGGCGGGTGACGCCGAGGACCAGCTCGCCGCGGCGCACGAGGAGCAGGCCACCGTCCACGAACAGCACACCGCGGCGCTGACCGTCCTGCAGGCGCAGCTCGACGAGGCCGCCGGCCACCGGGACGAGGCACGCGAGCGCGCCGACGGCCACGAGGCCGCGCTCCGGTCCGCCCGCGACGAGCTGGCCGCCGAGCGCAGTGCCCGAGCGGCCGCCGCCGAGCTGCACGGGGCCGAGCTCGAGGCCGCGCAGGGCGCCCTGGACGTCGCGCGCGACGAGCTGCAGCAGCAGGCCGCCGACGTGGAGGCCTCCCGCGGCCGCGCACAGGAGCTCGCCGAGGAGCTCGCCGAAGTCGCGGCCGCCGGCGGCGACCTCCACGACCAGGTCAACGCCCTCGCCGCGGCTGTCGAGGAGCGGGACGCCGACCTCGCGGGCCTCCGTCAGCAGATCGCCCATGCCGACGCCGAGCGCGAGCGCCTGGCCGCCGAGCACGACGACGCGCTCGCGCAGCTCGGTGCGCGCGCCGACGCGGCCGCGGGGCAGGTGACCGCGCTGGAGGCCGCCGCGCGCGAGGCCGCCGAGCGCACGGCCGACGCCGAGCAACAGCTCGCCGCCCTGCAGGCCACGGCCGCCGAGGCCGCGGCGCTCGCAGCCATCCGCGAGACACAGCTCACGGAGGACGTCTGGGCGCTCCGTGAACACCGAGAGGAGGCGGTCGCCGCGCGCGACGCGCTGGGCGCGGAGCTCACCGACGCGCAGGAGGCGGCCGACGCCGCGGAGGCGGCGGCCCGCGACCAGGTCGACGAGCTGCAGACCGCCCTGCAGGCCGCGCGCGACGAGGCCCAGGCCGCCGGGGGCCACCACGACGACGAGGCCGCCGCCCGGACCGCCGCCGAGCAGCGGGCCGCGGCGCTCCAGGAGGAGCTGGACCACGCGACCGGCCTGCTGGAGGACACCCGCCGCGAGCACCGGGACGCCGAGCGCGAGCTGGACGCCGCGCGCGAGGCGCAGGCCGCCGCCGGCACGCGGGCCGACGCGCTGGCCGCTGAGCTGGAGGTGCTGAAGGCGCAGACGCAGGCGGCGGTCACCGCGGGCGACGCCGGCGTGCAGCGCGCCGCCGCGCTCGAGGCCCAGCTGGCCGACCTCACCGAGCAGCTGGACGCCACCCGCGCCGACCTGGACACCCGCGCGGCCGCGTTCTCCGAGCAGGCGGACGCCGACCGCGAGCAGCTGGACGCCGTCAACGCGCTCCTGGCCGACACGCAGAGAGAGCTGGAGACGACCCGGGAGCAGCTGGAGGCCCGCACCGACGAGGCCGCGCAGGTCGGGGCGCTGCGCGCCGAGCTGTCCGGCCGGGTCGGGGCACTGGACGCAGAGCGCGCAGCGGAGGCCGAGCGCCGTGCCGCCGTCGAGGCCGAGCTCGCCGACGTCCGGGCGCAGGCCGGTGAGGCCGGACAGACCGTGGCAGCCCTCACCGCCGCCGCCACCGAGCACGACCAGCAGCGGACCGCGGACGAGCGGCGCCTGGCCGAGGAGACCGCGCGCAGGCAAGCCGCGGAGGCGCGGGCGGCCGAGCAAGTGGATCTCCGTGAGGCGGCGGAGGCGACTGCCGCCGAGCAGCAGCGCCTCCGCGAGACCGCGGAGATCGACCACGACCATGCGGTCGACGAAGCGGACGCCGCGGACCTGGCCGCCGAGCGGGCCCAGCGCGGCCGGGCCGCTGCCGAAGCCCGCGCCACGACGGCCGAGGAGACGGCGGCCGCAGCCGTCGCGCGGGCGGCCGCGGCGGAGCAGCTGGCCGCCGAGGCCCGCGAGGCCGCACAGGCCGCCGCCGACGCCGGACGGGACGCGCTGGCGCGCGCGGACACGGAGGCGAATGAGGCCGCACGGGCCCGCTCCGAGCTCCAGGTCCTCACCGTCGCCCTCGCCGCGGCCACCGGGCGCACCGAGCACGACGAGTCCGCCCGGCGGACGGCCCAGGACGAGCTCGACGAGGCGCTCACCCACGCCGCCGAGCATGCCGCCCGCGCCGACGCCGAGGCGGCCGCCCGCGCCGAGCTGGAGTCCCGTATCGACGAGCTGGAGCTCGAGAGCTCAGAGGCCCAGGTCGCTGCCGCCGAGGCGCACGCCGCCGAGCGGGCGCTGGACGCGCGGCCACCCGCAGACGGCCCGGCCGTCTCCCCCGACGACGAGCTTCTGCCGGCCCTGGGCCGGGCGGTCGGCGCCGAGGCCGTCGAGCTCTCCGCGGCGACGCCCCGGGCACAGCCGCCCGCGGCGCGCACGCCACTACCGATCCCCAGGGAGCGCGCGGTGGCGGTCATCCTCCTCGTGCTGGCGGTGGCCTCCGGCGTCGTCCTCGTCGCGGGGCTCGTGACGGTCGTGCTGGGCTAGTTGTCCTGCCGCGGACTTCGGCGCTGTCGCTGGATTCCAGGCATCAGGGCGTCGCCGGAGCGGGCGCGCCTCCCGACCCGGCGGGGAGAGCCGGGATGGCCGGCACGGGCGTAGCCGACGCTCCCGGGGCCACGGGCGCCGCGGGCGCCGCGGGCGCCGCGGGCGCAGGTACCGGTGCGGGCGCCGCCCGGGCCGCGGGCAGCGGCGTGCCGGTGGCCGATGCGCTGTCGCCCGGCGGCGTCTGGAACGAGACGGCGCGGGAGGCCAGCGCGCGCAGCAGCGGGTTGTGCGGGTCCAGGGCCAGCGCGCGCGCCGTCGCCTGTGCCAGCCCCGTCCGGTCGCCCAGGCCCAGGGCCAGCGCGCCCAGCTGCGACCACGCCCGCGCGCTCTCGGGCTGGCGCTCGACGGCCTCCAGCAGGTCCGCGCGCGCGTCCAGGCGACGGCCCCGGCGCTCGGCGATCGTGGCCGACACCAGCAGCGGCTCGACGCTCAGCGGATCCAGGCGTGCGGCCAGGTCGGCCTGCGCGGCCGCCCGCTGCAGCTGATCGTCGCTGACCTCGTCGCCGCCGATCGCCTCCTGCGCCGAGTCCGCCTTGCTCGCCGACCACGCCGGCAGCACCGCCGAGACCCCGTACGCGAACAGCGCGACGGTCACCGCAGCGACCCCCGCCAGGGTCGCCGTCCGCGCGCGGCTGTCCCGCTCGGGGTCGGTGAACAGCACGATCCTCCGGGGGACGGTCCGGCCCCTGTCGGCCGGCCGCGTGGCGGCCAGCACCCCGAGGAAGAGCAGCGGCGGCAGCGTGACGCCGGGGATGTCCCAGTCCCAGTCGTAGAGGCCGTGCACCAGGAAGGCGGCGACGGCGGCCAGGAGGGCGAGCGCCATGTCGCGATCGCGCCCGGCCGCCAGCCGGCGCACCCGCGCGACGGCGGCCCACAGCAGCGCGCCGATTCCCCCGTACACGAGCAGCAGCCCCGCGACACCCGTCTCGGCGAGGAACTGCAGCGGCACCGAGTGGGGCTGGACGACCGCGATCGTGTTCCGGCGGTAGCGCAGGTGCGTCACCCGGAAGGACCCCGCGCCCCAGCCCCCCACCGGACGGTCCGAGAACGCCCCGACCGCCTCGCGCCACCACACCCAGCGGTTGCCGGACGTCGTCGTGGCCAGGCGCGACGGGTCCAGCAGCTTGTCCTGGGTCGGCGTGGTGAAGCTGCGCCGGGCCTCGTTCACCGTCGCCGGCAGCCCGCGGGAGGTGGCGGTCAGGCCGGCGACGCCGACGACGGCGGCCAGGCACGCGGCGACGACGGCGACCCGCGCCACCGTTCGCGTGTCCCCGGCGCGCCAGCGCACCCGATCCTCGTAGCGGATGAGCAGGAGCGTCGCCGCCGCCAGAGCGATCCCGCCGACGAGCATCGCGACCGTCAGAAGCCGACCGTCGGACGCACGCTGGGCCAGCGACACGCCGCTCTGGGTGAGGGCCTCGCGCGAGAAGGCCACGGTCAGCGGGACGGCGACGGCAGCACCCACGATCACCGCGAGCAGCGCGGTCTTCAGGCGCCCCGCCCCGCCGCCGAGGACGAGCACCCCGAGCACGGTTACGAGGGACAGCACGCCGCCCCGCGAGTAGGTCATCCCGAGGGTGACCGCCAGCAGGTACACGGCGAGCACCGCGGCAACGCGGACGCGCGGGTCCCGCGTCCGGTCCAGCGCCAGGCGCAGGGCCACCGGGACGCCCATGACGAGGACGAGGCCGAGCGCGTTCCAGTACTCCAGCGGAGCGCGCAGCCGCGCCAGCGTCGCGGTCTGGTTCAGGTCGAAGACCCCCGGGACGTTGATCCCGGGGAACGTCTTGCCGCCGACGGCGTACAGCGCGGTGGCCACGGCGACGAGCAGGAAGCCGAGCGCCACACGCTCGGTGGCGCGCGGGACGCTGGTGCCGACCACGACCCCGAGGACGGCGACGAGCGCGTAGGCGATCGCCCGGTTGATCTGCGTCCACGTCTCGTCGGGGGCGACCGACCACAGCAGCGAGAGCCCGCACCACGCTGCGAAGGCCAGCAGCAGGCCCAGGCCGGCCCGCGCGGCCACGGGGGCGTCGGCGCGGATCCCCGGCCACCCCGAGGCCAGCGCGGCGACGACGAGCAGCGTGCCCGCCGCCAGCGCGAGCTGCACCCGTGTCTCCTGGGGGGTGTCGGTGGCGCCGCTGGCGAAGATGGCGTACGCGACGGTGGCCAGCAGCGCGAGCAGCAGCATGGCGGGGGCCCGGCCGGGCGCCGTCCCCTGAGCGGCGGGCGCCAGGGACGGTGGCGGCGATGGGTGCGACATGGGCCTCGTCATCGACGCTAGCATCCAGGGTCGTGACACGCCGCAGCCACCGCCTGCTCGTCGCCGCCCTGTGCACCGTGCCCGTCGCCCTGGGCGCGGCGCCGGCTGCGCACGCCGACTCCTTCCAGGACGTGTTCAAGTCGTACTCCAAGAACGGCACGATCGATCCGTGCGCGTTCTCAGCCTCGCAGCTCAAGCAGGCCAAGACGAAGATCCCCAACGACATCGCCCAGTACGCCCCGGACTTCCGGGACGCGCTGGACGCGGCCGCGAAGGCCCGGGCCGGGGGCGCGTGCGCGAAGAAGTCCTCTTCGGGTGGCAGTTCGTCCGCCGCGCCGGCCGCACCGTCCGGAGGCGGCTCAGCCACGCCGCCCGCCGCGACGCCCACCCCGGCACCTGCTCCCGCGCCGGCCTCCCCGACCGCCACCCCGCAGCCCCTGGCCTCGGTCACGCCGGCCGCCGCGGTCGCCGACAACGCGATCCCCGGTGCCGCGGCCAGCAACAAGGACAACGGCGGGTCAGCCCCGGCGCCGCTCGTCGCCCTGGCCATCCTGCTCGTCCTCGCCGCCCTGGCCGGCGCGATCGTCGCCGCAGGCCGCTATTGGGCAATCGACACGCCGTGGATGCAGCGCTCCCGTCACGCCACCGCCGAAGCGGGCTGGCGCAGCTCCGCCGCGTGGGCGGAGTTCACCGACTGGCTGCGCCTCGGGCGCTGACGGACCCCCGGAGCACCCCGGCGCGCTTCGTGTAGCCCGCCGCTCTGCTCGCGCCTGCGGCTTCTATCCTGGAGGACGGGAATCACCCCTCTTTGCGGGAACGCCCGGCCGTTCCGTCCGCCTCGTGGCGGACACTGCCTCGTCACCACCAGATCCACCAACCCGCCGCCGCCGACTGGGCTGATCGGAGGGCGATGAGAGGAGTAGAGGGGCACTTGCAAGGCGCATCGCAGACCGCACTGGGAACCACCGCGACGACAGGCACGGCACTGTCGATCACCCGGAGATACACGACGCCCGGGGTCCATCCCTTCGAGACGGTGGACTGGGAGCTGCGCGACGCCCGGATCGGACACGGCGACAAGGTCTCCTTCGAGCAGAAGGGGGTGGAGTTCCCCGCGTCGTGGTCCCAGAACGCCACGAACATCGTCGCCCAGAAGTACTTCCGCGGACAGCTGGACTCTCCCGCCCGCGAGCGCTCCGTCCGGCAGATGATCGGCCGGGTGTCCGGCACCATCGCCGACTGGGGCCGCCAGCGCGGCTACTTCGCCTCGGCCGAGGACGGCGACGCCTTCGAGGCCGAGCTGACCTACATCCTGCTGCACCAGATGGCGGCGTTCAACTCGCCGGTGTGGTTCAACGTCGGGTTCGAGGAGAACCCTCAATGCTCAGCTTGCTTTATACTTTCAGTTCAAGATACAATGGATTCGATCCTAGACTGGAACACGCGGGAGGGCAAGATCTTCCGCGGCGGTTCCGGTGCCGGCATCAACCTGTCGAACATCCGCGCGTCGATGGAGCCGCTGAGCAAGGGCGGCACCGCGTCCGGTCCCGTCTCGTTCATGCGCGGCGCCGACTCCTGGGCGGGCACGATCAAGTCCGGTGGCAAGACGCGCCGCGCCGCGAAGATGGTCGTGCTGGACATCGACCACCCGGACGTGCGCGAGTTCATCTGGTGCAAGGCCAAGGAAGAGGACAAGGCCGCCGCCCTGCGCGACGCGGGCTTTGACATGTCCATCGACGGG
>JBBSUL010000026.1:0-29018 GCA_038234375.1 Solirubrobacterales bacterium
AGTCGCCGTCGCGGTACATCGTCTCGCCGTAGTGCACGCCGATGCGCGGCAGCGGCCGCTCGGTCATGAGCTGCTGGAAACCGACCGCCCAGTCGACCAGCGCCGCGGGGTCCGAGCCGACGACCATGACCTCGTCCCCGATCGTCTTGATGACCCGGGCGTCCTCGGGCAGGGTGTTCTCGACGGCCTCCACGAACCGCTCGACCGCGCCGACCGCCTCTTCCTCGCCCGCCTCCTCGGTCAGGCGCGTGTACCCCGCAAGGTCGGCGAAGGCGATCGCCACGCGCAGGCGGCCGAGGTCGAGCTTGGTGCCGTGCAGGTCGGCCTCCATGTGCCCGATGACGTCCTGCTCGACGAAGTGATGCAGGAAGCGCTGGTGCAGGTGGTCGAGCACCGGGCTGGCCAGCGGCAGCAGCTCGCGGGTCAGGCCCTCCATCTCCTCGGCCATCTGCATCCCCGGGATGCCCTCGCGCATGAGCGGCTCGTGGACGTAGAGGTGGAACAGGCGCACCTCGGCGTCGGCGACCTGGGCCATCGCCTGCCCGTACACGCGGCACATCTGCAGGAAGGCGACGAGCGGCAGGCCCGCGGCCAGGGCGGCGGCGCTGTAGCGCAGCATCTGCAGGTCGTCCTCGGTGATCTGCTGCGTCCACTCCGACGAGAACCCCAGCGACGATCCGATCCGCTCGATGAGCGCCGGCTCCAGCCCCGTGGCCTCGGCCGCCTCGGCGAGCGTGTGGTCGGGCTCCTCGGTGCGCAGCAGGTCCTCGGCGTACCCGAAGGCCAGGCGGCCGTCCTGCGTGGCCTGGCGGATCTGCGCGAGCGTGTGTCCGCGGGCGCGCAGGCGCGCGACGATCCGGGCCTGGGCGATCGTCGCCTGCGTCCACCGGCCGTCGTCGGCCACCGGGACGACCCCGCTGTCCACCCAGCGCTTGAGGGTGGACGGCGTGACGCCGACCCGGCGGGCGACCGCCGTGGTGGTGGGGGCCTCGTCGGTCACACGCGCAGGTGTGGGAACTCGGACTCGACGACGGCGGTGACCGCTGCGTGGATCGGCTTGACGATGGGCACCAGGGCCAGCGTGGCCTTGACGTCGCCGCCGGCCTTGATGCGCCGGCGGGCGATCGCCAGGGCGATCGACTCGCGCCCCTGGAAGTAGCGGTTGGCGGTCTCGGAGGTCATCTCCATGCGGACGCGCGGCTCCCAGTCCACGTCGTCGGACCACTCCCACACCAGGTTGCCGCGCTCGTCGTCGCGCGCGGCGCGGAGGTTGACCACGAGGTCGAGGTCGGTGAAGGCGAAGCGCTGCGGGACGTCCGCCGCGCGCAGGCGTGGCCCCACCTGCGCGTCGTCGCTCATCATCCCGAAGACGCGGTCCATCACCTCGCGGAACTCCTGGGTGGATCGGAAGGCCACGGTGCTCGCCATGGGCGTGCCCGGCCTCAGGACGGGCGCTTGCCGGCCGAGCGGCGGGCCGCGGCCCGCGCGGCGGGGACCTTGCTCGAGGCGGTCGCCCGCGACTTGGCGGGCTTCTTGGCGGCCTTCGCAGCGGTGGACTGCGGCTTGCGCGCCGCCGGGCGGCTGCCGGTGGCTGTCTTCTCCAGGGCCGCGACCCGCTTCGACACGGCAGTGATCTCGGCGCGGAGGTCATCGAGGTCGCCCCCGGTGACCGGCCGGGCCGAGTCCAGGCCCTCCCGCAGACGGCCGACGACGCTCGTCAGCTCGTCGGCGAGCTCCTGCACGCGGCGCTGGGTGCCCTCGGCCTGCTCGGCGGTGGCCTGCAGCGCCTGGTCGACGGCCGCCCGGACGCTGCCGCTGCGCGAGGCCCCGTCCGCCGCCGCCTGCTTGTCGTCACGCTTGGCCACGACCGCGACTCTATCCTCCGGGGCGGTGCCGGTCCACGCACGCCATCTGCGCCCGACGGCGCCGCTCGCCCCACGTGCGGTGCTGTGCGGGGATCCCGACCGCTGCCTGGCGCTGGCGACCGTCCTGACCGACCGTCCGCTGATGTTCAACCACGCCCGTGGACTCTGGGGCTATACCGGCACCGCGTCCGACGGCGAGGCCCTCACGATCCAGGCGACGGGCCTGGGCGCTGCGAGCGCGGCGATCGTCACCGGCGAGCTGTGCGCGCTGGGTGCCCGCACACTCGTCCGGCTGGGCACCGCGCGGACGCTCGGCCCCGAGGGCAGTCTCCGCGCGGGGGACGTGGCCTGCGTGACCCGCGCCCTCGCCGGCGACGGGCCGTCCCGGGCGCTCGGGGCCGGAGACAGCGTGGAGGGCGACGCCGCGCTCACCGAGCGGCTGGCGCGGGAGGCGGGTGCGACCGCGATCGTGGCCTCCGCCGACCTGGCGCACCCCGCCGGCGCCGACCTGGACGCCTGGGCGCGCGCCGGCGCCGGCCTGGTCGACCTCCAGACTGCCGTGGTGCTGCAGAGCGCCCGCACGCACAGGGTCGCCGCGGGCGCCGTCCTCGTCGCCACCGGCGCCGTCGACGACGATGATGCGACGCTGGACGACCCGGCGCTGCTGGCCGCCGTCACTCGCGCGGCTCACGCCGTGGCCGCCGCCCTGGGCCTACCGGCCCGGACCGCGCCGCCGCTGGGGCCGCCACGCGACGACGAGCGCGCCATCATCTGATGCCCCTCTCCGTGCAAGCCGGGCTGCTGCTGGCGTTGGCCACCGCGTTCGTCTCCATCCTCGGCTTCCTGTTCAAGCACCGGGGCGCGGCGGCCGCCCCGCCGATCGAGGTCCGCCACCCGATCCGCAGCACACTGGCCCTGTTCTCCAGCAAGTGGTGGACGATCGGGATCATCGTCGCGACGAGCTCGTGGTTCCTGCACGTCGGGGCCCTGTCCCTCGCGCCGATCTCGCTCGTGCAGTCGGTGATCGCGGGAGGGCTCGTGCTGCTGACCGTGGTGGCCGAGCGGCTGTTCGGGCTCTCGGTCACGCGCCGCGAGTGGATCGGGGTGGCCATGACCGCCGCCGGCCTGGCGATCCTCGCGGCCACCCTCGGTGATACCGGGGACTCCTCGCACAATGACTACACCGGCTCGACGCTGCTGTTCTACGTCGGTGGCCTGAGCCTCGTGTCGGTGCCGTTGATGCTCGCCGCCGCCCGCACCGGCCCGTCGCTGGCCGGGCCGCTGCTCGCGGCCGCCGCCGGCCTGCAGTGGGGCGCCAGCGATGTGACGATCAAGGCGGCCAGCGGCGATCTCGGAGACGGCATCGTGGTGCTGTTCACACCCTTGGCGGCGACGATCACCGTCCTGTCGCTCGTCGGCCTCGTCGTCAGCGCCCGGTCCCTGCAGATCGGCGACGCGGTGCCGGTCATCGCGGTCACGAGCGCGGCCGCAAACCTGAGCACCATCGCCTCGGGGCTGGTGGTCTTCGGCGAGCCGCTGCCTGAGGGCTCCGGTGCGGTGGCGCTGCGCATCGGAGCCCTGCTGCTCGTCGTCGTCGCGGCGACCCTCACCCCGGGCCCGGTCGGCGCCGCGACGGGCCCGGACCCCAAACCCGCCTGATGTCGGATCGGCGGCGCGCCCTGGCCTCGAGCCGCTGAGACGATGAGCGACCGCGACCACCCCGCTGGTCGGTCCCGACCGTAGCGATGAGGTGACGTCGACATGAGGCGTTGGATGTGGCTGGTCGCCGGTCTCGCCGGGGCAGCGGTCGTTTCTTGCGGGGCGGCGCTCGCGGTCGAGATCGCCGCGGTGATGGTGGGGTCGGCGCCGCTCGGCCTGGTTGGAGAATCGACCCCCAGGCAGCCGTGGGTGGCCCCAGCCGCACTGGTGGCCGCCATCGCCGCGTTCGTCGCCGGGGCATCGCTCCCTGTCCGACGCTTTCGTCGCAACGGGGAGGGGTCGTCGCCACGCCCAGGAGGAGGGTGACTCGCGACAAGACCACCTTCTGGCCAGACCGTTCCCCGGTCAGGGCCTGGCGACGACCTCGAGCAACGGGAGCTCGACGCGGACCGGGCCCACGGCCAGCAAACGTGCGGCGCCGACCCGTGCCCCAGTGATGCGGGCCCGGTGGCGCACGTTTCCGGGGCTGGCGTCGACCGACGTGCGGCACCGGCCTGTGAGGCCGATGGTCGGTCGCGCCCGGATGGACGGAGTATCGGTGCTGCCAGATGTCACGCAGCCTCCACCCGGCGCCCCGTCGACGCGCGTCCCGGCCCGCGTGGAATCTGGGCGCTGTCATACATCACCCAGGCTCCACCCACCCGACCCGGCGGCGGCCGCCTCCACCCGCCATCCACCACTGCTCCGGAGTGACCCAAGGCGCAATGGACGACAAGCCCCCTGGGCGCAGTCGTCCACCCGGACGCGAGCCGCAGGCGAGTCGTTCCGCGTTCTCGCAATGGACGGCGTGGACGACAAGCCCCCTGGGCGCAGTCGTTCACGCCGTCCACGTTTACGTCGCCAACCGCTCCTGGCTGGCCGGCACCGGCTCTGAGGTGGGCAGCGCGGCACGGATCGCGGCCACGTCGGCGGCGAGCTTGTCGAGCTGGGTCTCCATGCGCGCGAGGCGCTGCTCGACGTCGCTGCTGCCGGACAGGCCGCCGAGACGCTCGTCGACGCGGTCGACGCCGTCCTCGATGCCCTCCAGGCGCTGGGAGACCGACCGGACGCGGCGGGTCAGGCGCTCGATGTCCGCGGCCGACGGGATGTTCAGGGCGCCCATGGCGACCTCTTGGGCCTGCGCCGCCTTCTCGCGGGCCTCGAAGGCCCGCGTCAGCGCTCCGGTGACCATGGGGTTCTCGAGCACCTCCTGCGCGAACTTGCCCAGGGCGTCCTCCCCGGCCTTGGTGAAACGCTCGCGGTGGCCCTGCTCGTCGCTGCTCATACTCGGGTTCTCTCCTGTGGGTCGCGTCCGATGACGGGACTGTGAGGCTACCGGGCCGGATCGGGCCGACGGCCACCGGGCGCACGCGCGGCAGCGCACCGCCCTGCCACCCCGTTGGGGGAGAACGGAGCTCCATTGGGGGCGCACCGCTGACTGCGCACGTTGCGTCGGCGTTTCCCACTGCAGTAGCGTGCCGTTCCGGCCATGGCCCGTGGTAGGGTCCGGCCGGTCTGAGTCATCCCGCGCACGCGGGTCCGGTGTCGGTGGGAGGAACGTTTCAGCATGGACAAACGCAAGTTGCTGTCGGGTATGGCCGCAGCCGGGATCTTCTCGGCGGGCTTCGGCGCGGCCGTCTATCCGGCCTCGGCGGAGCTCAGGACCCTCACCGTGACGCTGCTGGGGGGTGCAACCGTCCAGGTCCAGGTCGACGTGCCTCCGGGCACGCCGCTTGACCAGATCAAGCTCCCCGGGATCACCCTGCCGGTCATCGCCATCAGCGACAGCGGCCCGGCGACCCCGCCCACCCTCACCCCACCGGCCGCCCCCACCCCCGAGGGCCCCGGTGCCCCCACCGGCGCCGGCGAAGGCGACGCGACCGGGACGCCCACCGTTTCCGGCGAGCAGGAGAAGCAGAAGACCACCGGCAAGAAGGTCCGCAAGGAGCCGAAGGTCAAGGAGGACGCCCCCGCCGAGGGGGACAACCTCGACAGCAAGACCGGCCAGCCGGTGGCGCCCGGGACGCAGCGCGACTCCGGCGGCGCCCCGACCGCCGACAACCCGACCTTCTCGTACGCCCTGCCCGGTCCCGCCCCGATCGGCGTACCGAATTTCTTCATCGACAAGTTCCGGATCCCGCCGTTCCTGCTGTCGATCTACCAGGCCGCGGGGACCCAGTACGGGATCCGCTGGGAGGTCCTGGCCGCGATCAACGAGATCGAGACCGATTACGGCCGCAACCTCAACGTCTCCAGCGCCGGGGCCGTGGGCTGGATGCAGTTCCTGCCCTCCACCTTCAAGCAGTACGGCGTCGACGCCAACGCCGACGGCCGCAAGGATCCGTACAACCCGGTCGACGCGATCTTCTCCGCCGCCCGGTACCTGAAGGCCGCCGGCGGCGACAAGGACATCAAGAAGGCGGTCTTCGCCTACAACCACGCCGACTGGTACGTGGACTCGGTCCTCATGCGCGCCCGGCTGATCGGCGGGCTGCCCGCCGACCTGGTCGGCTCGCTGACCGGTCTGACCCAGGGCCATGTCCCCGTCTACGCCACCGCGCGGTACGCGGACGACATCTCCGAGCGCGATGTCGGCAAGCGCGTGGCCAAGGGCAAGAACGCGTCCATCCCGGTCGACGCGAAGGAGGGCCGCCGCTCGGTCGACGTGTTCGCCAAGGCCGGTTCTCCCGTCATCGCGGTGCAGGACGGCAAGATCCTGAAGATGGGCACCTCCGAGCGCCTGGGCCGGTACATCAAGCTCCAGGACGCCTACGGGAACACCTACACCTACGGCGGCCTGAAGAAGGTCTCCAAGCTCTACGCCGTGCCCAAGGAGCAGCCGGCGCAGGAGCTGAAGGCCGCGACCGTCAAGGCTGAGAAGGACCCGAAGCCGATCAACGCCGCGTCCGCCGGCACCCAGGCCGCCGACGCCGCCGGCGCCGGTCAGCAGCCGCCCACCGCCGGCGAGATCCCCAGCGACACCGGCAACAAGGAGCGCCTCTTCGCCAACCCGTCCCGCCCGAACGCCATGAAGGCCGGCGGCGAGGAGCAGCTGCTGAACACCACCGCGGTCGGTGACTCGTTCAAGAGCTACTTCACCCAGGTTTACAGCCTGCGGCGCAAGGACGTCACGATCAAGCGCCTGAAGGTCGGGTCCAAGGTCATCGCCGGCACGATCCTCGGGCGCCTGGGCACGACCGGGGACAAGGCCCCCCACATGCGCTTCGAGATCCGGCCCGCCGGCCGCGGCGCGCCGCGCATCGACCCCAAGCCGATCCTCGACGGCTGGAAGCTGCTCGAGTCCACCGCGATCTACCGGGCGGCCGAGAAGAACCCGCTGCTCGGGGACGCCCCGACCGTCGGCCAGCTCCTGCTGCTCTCCAAGGAGCAGCTGCAGAAGCGGGTCCTCGACGATCCGCGGGTCGAGCTGTACCCCGGAGGCGAGAACGACATCCGCGGCGGCGAGATCGACCGCCGCGTCCTGGCCACCCTGGAGTTCCTCTCGGCGTCCGGGCTGAAGCCGTCCGTGTCCTCGCTGAAAGGCAACCACGGCCTGCGCACCGCCTCGGGCAACATCTCCGAGCACTCGTCCGGCAACGCGGTCGACATCTCCAAGGTCAACGGCATCCCGATCATCGGCAACCAGGGCGCCGGGTCGATCACCGACTCGACGATCCGCCGGCTCCTGAGCCTGCAGGGCACGATGAAGCCTCACCAGATCATCAGCCTGATGACGTTCGACGGGACCGACAACACGTTCGCCCTGCCTGATCACGCCGACCACATCCACATCGGCTTCCGGCCCCTGTACTCGTCCGACAGCAAGCTCGCGCGCCAGATGGACGCGGTGCTCAAGCCGAGCCAGTGGATCAAGCTGATCTCGCGGATCGGCGCCATCGAGAATCCCGAGGTCCTGACCAAGCCCTCGAAGTACTCGATCAAGGTCATCAAGAAGAAGCCCGGACGCGCCAGCGACGCACATCGGGGTGACTAGACGCAGGTCTCGGAGCCCGGCTCCGGGAGCCGGGCTCCGTTGAGCCTCTTCGCGTTCGTCCAGCTCGAGTTCCCGTGGGCCTTGGGCCCCCCGGACGGCCGCTACGTCATCCGCGGGCACGCGGGCACGCCGTCGCACGTGCTCGTCATCGGCCTCCTCGGCGCCGTCGAGCGCCGCAAGCTCATCGGCCGCAAGGCCGCCAAGCCGAAAGGGGCGGCGCCCGAGCCTGACCCCACCCCGGTCCCCACCACCCGGGTGACGATCGTCCACGCCGAGGAGCTCGACGACGCCACCGCGAAGGGCTGGGTGAAGACCGCGGATCTGGGAGCGGAGATCGACGAGGCCGTCGACGTGCTGAACACGATCCTCCACGCGCAGCGGACCGCGGCGATGGACCCGTACACGCGCGAGGTGCGCCGCGCCCAGGCGCTCGTGGTCCGCGCCGGGGTCGGCGAGGGCGAGGCGATCGCCCACGGCCGCTGGGGCGACGCCGTCGAGGTCCCGCCCCCGCCGCGGCCGAGCCACGAGAAGCGCCAGACCGCCCTGCGCCCGCAGGAGCGCCTGGCCGCCATGCTGAGCGGCCGGGACGTTGCGCTGGCCGCCGAGGAGCTGATCCTGCGCGCCCGTCTGGACCTGGACGCCGGCCGGGGCCGCGAGGCCGCCCTGCAGCTCCGGGTCGCGCTGGAGGCGGCGATCGCCGAGCTGCAGCCGTGGGCCGACGACGAGGACCTCGCCCGCCGGATCGGCGAGCTGCGCGAGGAGCGCGGCGTCGTCGGCGGTGCCGCCAACGACGCCCTGGAGGGCGGCCTCGACGACGCCACCCACGCGGAGGTCGAGCGGGTGGTGGGGCGGGTCGAGGCGGCGCTGCGGGTCCGCACGAACCTCGGGCTGGCGTAGGCCCGCCGTCTACAGCGCGGCGACGACGGCCTGCAGCTCGAGCTCGACGTCCCCGATCAGACGCACGGCGGCGCGGCCGTCGTAGTGGGTCGGCCCGGTGGTGACGATCGCGACCTGCCCGCCGCTGGCGAGCACGATCTCCGGCAGCTCGGCCACGGGGAAGACCTCCAGCGAGGAACCGACGCAGAGCACGAGATCGGCCTCGGTCATGAGCGCGGCCGCGCGGTCCACGGCAGCCGCTGGAAGCGCCTCCCCGAACAGGACGACGTCGGGCTTCAGCGGCCGACCGCAGTCGCAGGGCGGCACGCCGTCGTCCGCAGCCTCCAGACGCCGCTGGACCTCGTCCAGCGGGTAGACCATCCCGCAGGCCAGGCAGGAGGAGTGGTCGATCGAGCCGTGCATCTCGACGACCTCTCCCGTACCGGCCTTGCCGTGCAGCCGATCGACGTTCTGGGTGACCACGGCGCGCAGCAGTCCGAGGCGCTCGAGCTCGACGAGCGCGCGGTGCGCGCCGTTGGGCTCCACGTCGCGCAGCCGCTGGAAGCGGTCGCCGTAGAAGCGCCAGAATTGCGCGGGGTCGCGCCGCCAGGCGTCGATGTGGGCGACCTGCATCGGGTCCACGTTCGCCCACATGCCCGTGCCCGGGGTCCGGAAGTCCGGGATGCCCGAGGGCACCGAGATGCCGGCGCCGGTCAGCGCGACCGCGCTGCGCGCCTCCGTGAGCAGGCGCGCGAGCGCGGCGGGGTCAGCGCTGGCCGCCGGCATGCGCGCCGGGCCCTACTCGCCGCTCCACTGCGCCTGGCGCTTGCCCAGGAAGGCGCTGATGCCCTCCTTGCCGTCCTGCGAGTTGAACACGACGCCGAAGCCCGCCTTCTCGGCCTCGATGCCCGCATCCAGGTCCCCGTGCGCGCTGACCTGCTTGATCTGGGTGACGGCCAGCGGCGCCTGCTCGGCGAACTTCCGGGCCCACGCCAGGGCAGTGTCCAGCAGCTCGTGGTCGGCCACCATGCGGTTCACGAGCCCGAACTCGTAGGCCTCGGTGGCGCTGATGCCGTCCCCGACGAGGTTCATCTCCAGCGCCTTGTTCTCTCCGACCAGCCGCGGCAGGCGCTGGGTGCCGCCGAAGCCGGGGATGATGCCGAGCTTGATCTCGGGCTGACCGAAGATCGCCGTGCGGGCGCCGATGCGCACGTCGCAGGCCATCGCCAGCTCGCAGCCGCCGCCGAAGGCCAGGCCGTTGACCGCGGCGATCGTCACGAGGTCGCCGGTCTCGAAGGACCGCAGCAGGCCGTGGGCGTCGTCCAGCAACTTGGCACCGCCCGCCTCGTCCATCTTCGTGAAGGCCTTGATGTCGGCCCCGGCGCAGAACAGCAGCGGGTTGGACGAGGCGATCACGAGCGCACGCACGCCGGCGTCGCGCGCGGCGGCGTAGACCTGGCCGAGGTGGTCGATCACGGTCGGGCTGATCGAGTTCATCGGGCCGTTGGCCAGCCAGGCGATCGCCACGTCTCCACGCGTCTCCAGCGTGACGACCGCGTCCTCGCCGGCGGGCTGCTGGTCGTCGGGCTGTGGATAGGCGTAGAAGCCCTGGCCCGACTTCTTGCCCAGGCGACCCTGGGCGACCATCCGTCGCAGGATCCGCGGCGGCGCGAACGCCGGTCCGTGCTGCTCGGCGGCCGCCTCCAGGCGCTCCAGGACGGTGTCCAGACCCTCGGTGTCGGCCTTCATGAACGGCGGCAGCAGGCCCCGCTTGGGGTCCAGGCCGGCGCCGGCCATCATGCCCACGTCGATGTCCCGGTGGGTGGCCACGCCCTCCTGGAGGACGAGGGCGGCCTCGACGAACGACTTGAGCGCCAGCAGCCGGGCGATCTCGTCGGAGCCGGGCTGCTTGTCGCCGCCGACCGCGGGCTCCCCCTGGGTGGTGTAGAAGCCCTCCCCCCCGGTCTTGGCGCCGAGCTTGCCGGCGGCGACCTGGGTGGCCATGCCCTCGTGGACGTAGAAGCGCTCGGGCCCGTAGGCCTCGACCATGTGCTGCGCGACGTGGTGGGTTGTGTCCAGGCCCAGCAGGTTGACGAGGAAGTACGGCCCCATCGGCGCGACCTTGGCCTCGGCGATCAGCGCGTCGACCGCCCTGATCGACAGGCCCTGCTCCTCGGTCATGCGCCAGACCTCGCTCATGCCCGACATGAGGATGCGGTTGACGACGAATCCGGGCACCTCGGCGCAGGTGATCGGGTTCTTCTTGATCGCCTGCGCGAAGTTGACGGCGGCCTGGACGGTCTCGCCCGAGGTGTCCTCGCCCTCGACGACCTCGATGAGCGGCATCACCGCGGCCGGGTAGAAGTGGTGGAAGCCCACGACCTTCTCGGGCCGCAGCGTGGCGCCGGCGATCTCGGTGATGGACAGGCTCGACGTGTTGGAGGCGAGGATCGCGTGGCCTCCGGTCACGGCGTCCAGCTCGGCGAAGACGGCCTGCTTGATCGCCATCTTCTCGGGCACCGCCTCGATGACGAAGTCCACGTCGCCGAAGCCGTCGTAGCCGGTGGTGCCGTGGATGCGGACCATGACCTCTTCGACCTTCGCCGCGGCCTCGTCGTCGGTCAGCTTGCCCTTGGCCGCCTGCTTGCCGAAGGTCTGGGTGGTGACGGTGCGGGCCTCCTGCAGGCCGTGGTCGACGAGGGCCTGGTCGATGTCCTTGAGGAGGACGTCAAACCCCGCGGAGGCGATGGTCTGGGCGATCTGGCCGCCCATGACCCCGGCGCCGACGACGGCTGCTTTGAAGACGAACATGCCGCGGATGCTGTCATGTTCGCCGGGGCGGCACGGTGCCGGTCAGCGGCCGGCACCCGGGGCGTCCTGGAGCTCCAGGGCGAACCGGTGCAGGGTGCGCTCCAGGGCGGTCCGCTGCGGGCCGCGCACGAAGAGCCGGTCGACGATCGGCGTCAGCGGGTTGCGCTGCTTGATCGTGTACTCGAGGGCCAGGCCGACCGTCGTCCCGTCCTCGTCGCGCGTGAACGTGACCGTCTGCAGGCCCGTCAGCTGGTCGTCGTCGACCTCGGTGGTCAGCGACGCGCCCGGCTCCCGGGCGGTGACCGTCTCGGTCACCCGTCCGCGGCCACCCTCGTTGGTCTCCCAGACCACCTTTCCCCCCGTTGCGGGCCAGCGCTCGTCGACACCGGTCAGCCGGGCGAAGCCGTCGACGAAGGCCGCCCAGCGCTGTGGGTCCAGCCACAGGGCCTCGGCCGCGTCGGCCGGAAACGGGAAGGAGAGCGTCGTGGAGACCCTGGCCATGGCGGCGATGCTACCCGCCGGCTCCGTGTCAGCCGGTCCGCGCTGGACGCCCGGTCCCTCACGTTTCCCAACGCCGCGCCCGGGAACGTCCGGCACCACGACCACGGGACCCGTCGCCACGGCCGGCCCGTACGTTCAAGGTCGCCGCCACCGAGAACGTGCGGCACCATCACCCTGGGACCCGTTCGCCGCCCGGCTCCATAGGTTTGCGCTTCTCCGACCGGGAATCGTGCGGCGGCGCCGGGATGGTCGTGCTCGCTCACCGGTCCCGTGCGTTCCTGGGCCGCGTGGCCGGGAACGTACGGCACCGTAGGGTCTGCAGCCCCGGCGGGTGGCGTCCGCCGGTTCCGGCGCCACGGTCGGTGAAAGGGTTACAGCCCCGGCGGGTGACGCGCGACGAACCCGGCGGTGCTGCGCGTCTCGCGGGTCCAGCGGGTCCCGCCCCCGCGGAGCGCGGAGGTGTCAAAGCGCCAGCCGTCGACGACCATGAAGGCGTGGCCCGGGTTGGCGTAGACGGTGATGTGCTTGCCGGGTCCGGCCTGGCCCCAGGACATGAACGGTCCTGACGCCATCGGCGAGGACACCAGGCCGGCGGCGGCCAGCGCGTAGCTGATGGACCCCGAGCAGTCGTAGGCCGAGGCCTTGAACGAGGCGTGGCCGCCCCCGTACAGGTAGGGCAGTCCGGCGATGGCGTTGCCGGCGGCCATGACCTTGGCCACCGCGGCGGGCGCGCCGGGACCCGGCTGCGCCAGCCCGCCGGTGTTCACGCCGATCCCGCTGACCACGGCCTCCTTGCGGACTCGCACGGCCCGGGCGGCCTCGCGGCGCTCCCGGCGGCGCAGGTCGGCGATCTGGCCGCGGGCGCCGGCCAGCTGCGCTGCGCTGCCCTCGCGCCTCCGCAGCTGCCGGTTGCGGACGTTGAGGATCGCGCCGCGGGCGACCTGGGCGGCGTCGCGGCGCTGCTGGACGACCTCGGCCAGGCGCTTGGCCGTGCGCTGCAGGCCGACCAGCCGGGTGGCCTCGCGGTCGACCTGGCGGCGCGTCTGACGGGAAACGCCGAGGATGCGAGCGTTGTTGGCCTGGATCCGCTTGAGGAAGTCGCGGCTCTCGATGAGGTCACCGAACCCGTGCGCGCGCAGCAGGAAGCTCACGAGGTCGGGTTGCGGGTGCTCGTAGGCGCTGACGAGGTTGTTCCGCAGGGCAGTGGTGGCCCGCTGCATGCGGTTCTCGAGCTTCTGCAGCTGCAGACGGGTCTTGGCGATCCGGCGCCCGACCGCGCGGACCTTGGCCTCCCGGCGGGCGGCGTCCGCCTCGATGCGGTCCACGCGCGCCTGGGCGGCACCGAGGTCGGCCTCGGTCCTTCCCAGCTGCCGGGTCTCGGCAGCGACCGCGACCTGCAGCGCGGCGGCGCGGCTCTGCGCCGAGCCGATCCGGTCGCGGGTGCTCTGCCCCGAGGCCGGCAGCCCGGTCACGAGCAGGGCACCGACGGCGAGCATGACCACGACGAGCGCGCGGACGATGGTGCAGGAGGAAGGCGGCATGGACGAGGTGACCGCCCGTCGGGCACGCGGCAACGCACGCGCGGCCCGAGCGATCAGGCGGCGAACGTAGCACCGGCCCGGCGGTTCTCCTGCTCGTGCAATCGCCGTTGCAGACCGCCCGGCGGCAGCGGCGGCCACCGTGCACCTCAGACGGAGGCGGGCTCCTCCACGCGGCGCGGCATCAGCGTCTCGCGGGCGATGACCAGGCGCTGGATCTGCGCGGTGCCCTCGTACAGCTGCATGATCTTCGCGTCGCGCATGAGCTTCTCGACCGGGTACTCCTTGATGAAGCCGTAGCCGCCGTAGACCTGAACGGCGTCGGTGGCGACCTTCATCGCGGTGTCCGCGGCGAAGCGCTTGGCGTGCGAGGACTGCAGGGTATTGCGCTTGCCCTGGTCCAGCAGGACGGCGGACTGCCACGTCAGCAGGCGCGAGGCCTCGATCTCGGTGGCCATGTCGGCGATCATGAACTGGATCGCCTGGTGCATGGCGATCGGGACGCCGAACTGGACGCGCTCCTTGGAGTACGCGGTCGCGAACTCGAACGCCGCGCGGGCGATGCCGGTGGCCATGGCCGCGACGCCGGGGCGGGTGCGGTCCAGCGTCATCATGGCGAGCTTGAAGCCCTTGTTCTCCTCGCCGAGGAGGTAGCGGGCGTCGATCTCGGTGTCGTTGAAGGTGATGGTCGCGGTGTTGGAGGCCCGCTGGCCCATCTTGTCCTCCTTCTTGTCCACGATGACGGTGTCGTCCTTGGGCACGAGGAAGGCGGAGATGCCGCGGTGCCCGGCGTCCGGGTCGGTCTTGGCGTAGACCGTGTACCAGTCGGCGTACGAGCCGTTGGTGATGAAGCACTTGGAGCCGTTGAGGACGTACTTGTCGCCATTCTTGACCGCGCGGGTGCGCATGCCCGAGACGTCCGAGCCGGCGTCCGGTTCGGTGAGGCAGAAGGACGCGAGGGTGCCGTCCTGGGTCAGCGAGGCGCCGTACTGCTTCTTGACCTCCTCGGAGCCGCCGAGGAACACGGGGGCGGCGGCCAGGCCGTTGCAGCCCAAAGACGTCTGCACGCCCGAGCAGCCCCACGAGAGCTCCTCCTCGATGATGCAGCCGTCCAGGTAGGACAGCCCCGGCCCGCCGTACTCCTCGGCGACGTGGGTGTTCATGAGCCCGACCTCGAACGCCTTGTCGAGGATGGCCCGCGGGAACGTGCCCTCCTTGTCCAGCTCCCAGGCCACGGGACGGATCTCCTTGGTGGCGAAGTCGTGCGCGAGCTCGCGCAGGTTCTTCTGCTCGTCGGTCAGCGTGAAATCGACCACGGAATGCTCCTTGAAGACGGGGGCCGGCGCGTCGGGCCGACAGCACCGGGCGGGGATAGATTGACTGGTCAGTCAACAGCTACTCCGTACGGTAGCGGACGTCACACCCCAAGCAGCACCCGAGGGCGCCCGGATGGACGCTGCCCGGTCAGACGGTGATCAGCAGGTACACCACGAGCGCGACGCTGCCGATGACCGCGCCCACGCTGACCATCACGAGGCCGATCTGCTCTGCGAACACCGCCGGCCGACTCGGGGCCATCGTCCGTCGCCGCAGGCGTTTCCACATGCCAGCAGGCTACCGCGTCCTGCCATAGTGGACGCGGTGGAGGAAGCCTTCGGCACCGTCCTGTTCGTCGTGGTCGTGCTCGGCGTCGTCGTAGCCGGGATCACGCTGGCCACCTCGGGCAAGGCCTACGAGGAGATCGGCAAGAACGGGCTCAACGACGGGACCGACCGGCCGGCCGGCCCTGAGGGCACCGACGCGGCCGCCGTCGCGGTGCGGGACGAGGAGATCCGGCAGATGCTCGAGGCCAAGAACCAGCGCCGCCTGCGCAAGGGTCAGGCCCCCGTGGACATCGACGCCGAGATCGCGGCGCTGACGCGGACCCGGATCGATCCGGGGCTGGAGGAGGAGATCCGCGCGCTCGTGGAGTCGCGCAACCGCCGGCGCCAGCGCCAGGGCAAGGAGCCGCTGGACGTGGAAGCTGAGGTAACACGTCAGATCCAGGAGTACTCGTAGCCCGCCCGACCGGCTTGCCCTGCGCCCGCAAAAGCAGGTAGAACCTAGGGAATGCCCGCTCCGCGCCGTTTCGAGCTGACCGAAGCCGTCATCCGGCCCGGCACCTACTACAACCCGCAGACCGAGATGCTGCTCGTCGTCGACGACGGCACCGCGCTGGACAACGAGCTGTTCGAGGACGTCGCGGACCCCGACGACGACGCGGCCTGGGTCCTGGTCGGCGACGAGGCCCCGATCGACGAGACGCTCCGCGACGAGACCATCGAGCGTTTCGAGGCTTCACACCACCCCGGGGCGTCCGGGGCGGTGGACGCGGCGGCCGACGACGAGGAGGACGACATCCCCGACCTCGAGCCCGACGAGGACTTCGACTGAGCACAGCCGGTGTCTCAGGTCCCGACGCCGGCGTAGTAGAACGACAGCCCGAGCACGAGATACACGGCCAGGAGCTGGACTCCCTCGTACCACGTGGACTCGCCCTCGTTGGTCACGTGCCCGGCGATGAGCACGGCCAGGAACAACCCGCCGAGCTCGAAGCCGTTGAACACGAGGGCCATGGGGTGCGGTCCGAGCACGAACGAGGCCAGCACGAGTACCGGCGCCACGAACAGCGCGACCTGGGCGCTGGAGCCGATGGCGATGTTCACCGCGAGGTCCATCTTGTCCTTACGGGCCACGAGCACGGCCACCCAGTGCTCGGCGGCGTTGCCGACGATCGCCACGACGATCACGCCGACGAAGAACTCGCTGAGGCCGATCGAGCCGGCCGCCTCGGAGATCGAGCCGACGAGGATCTCGGACATGACGCCGACGGCGACCCCGGCGAGCGCGAGCGCGCCGACCGCCCTGCGCACGCTCCACGGCGCGTCGTGCTCGTCCTCGGCGGCGGGGGCGCTCTGCGGCTGCTCCGTGGATTCGACGGGGTTGAAGAGGTCGCGGTGGGTCTTCAGCGAGAAGATCAGGCCCGCGACGTAGGAGGCGATGAGCACGAGCGCGACGGCGACCGACAGGTGCTCGACGGTCGAGTCGTAGTTCACGCGCTCGGCCGTCGGGGACGGCAGGCCGCGGCCGTCGACGAGCTCGAAGATCGCCGGCATGGCCATCGCGGTCACCGCCAGCAGCAGCATGGACGCCTGCGCGGTTGCGGCAGTGCGATCGAAGAACTGGCGGTCGCGCCCCAGGCCCCCGACGAACATGGCGGCCCCGAGCACGAGCAGGATGTTGCCGAGGATCGAGCCGATGATCGACGCCTTGACCACCTCGTGCAGCCCCTTGTTGAGGGCGAAGAGCGCGATGATGAGCTCGGGTGCGTTGCCGAACGTCACGTTCAGCAGGCCGCCGATCCCCGGCCCGCTGCGCGTGGCGAGCTCCTCGGTGGCCCGGCCCATCAGCGCCGCGGTGGGGATGACGCCCAGGGCCGAGGCCACGAACACCACGACCGCGCCGGCGTGCGCGAGCTCGAGGCCGACGGCGATCGGGATGAACGGCACGAGCAGGTACGGCCACCCGTTGGCCGAGGTCAGAAAGCGCCGCATGTGCTCGGGAGGCTACTGCGCGGCCCCGGACAGGGTGCGGGCGCGAGCCCCCGCCGCGGCGGCCGCTCAGCGGTGTCCGGCGGCCAGGTCGTGCGCGGACGGCCGTCCAAGGCGCCGCTCAGCGATGCCCGGCCGCCAGGTCGTTCGCGGCGTGCACGCCCCAGCGGGCGCCGGCGGCGACGAGGTCGGGTTCCAGCGGCCAGCGGTCGGCGAGCACGCCGCCGTCGTGGTCGGGCGTCGCGCCCTTGAGGACCATGCACCCCGCGTTGTCCCCGATCGCGCGCATCATCGCGACCTCCTGGGGCTCGAGCACCACGTGGTGGGGCGTGGCGGCCAACTCGGCGCGCTTGTCCTCGACCGGCCGACCGCCCGGCTCCTGGATGAGCGTCGGCACCACGCAGGCGACGGGGGTGTGGGCGAGGTCCCACTGCGCGGCCAGCTGCATCGGCGTCAGGCCGTGCTTGGCCGCGACCGGGCGGATCGTCTCCAGGCGCTGGATGCCCTCCTCGATCCAGCCCTCGGGGCGGTGCAGGCGGTGGTCCTGCTCGGCGAAGACGTGGCCGGGGCGCACGTCGTCCCAGAAGATGCCGCCGTAGTCGGCGACCCGGGCGATGATCGCGACCTCCTGCGCCGCCGCCGTGCGCAGCGCCAACTCACCCGGCCACGGCTCGAACGGGTTGAGGATGAGCATCGCCCAGTCCATGAGGTCGCCGAAGCGCTCCAGGCAGGCGATGAGGTCCAGCGTGAAGCCGTTGGCCGGGCCGGGGGCGACGCCGATGGCGCCGGTCAGGCCGTCGTCGCGCAGCGCGGCCATCGCCTCCCACACCACCGGGCTCGTGTAGCCGGTGCGGTCGGGGTTGTGCAGCAGCAGGACGTCGAGCGCGTCCACCCCCAGGCGCTCCAGGTGACGCTCGGTCGCCATGCGCAGGTAGTCCGCGTAGCCGTCGGCCGTGCGCAGCCGCGCGTCGGTGAAGCGCGGGAACCCCTTCGCCCCCTCGCGCTGCCCCTCGTAGATGTCGTGGCCGACAGCGCCCACCAGGCAGTAGGCCTCCCGGTCGACGCCGGCGATCGCCGCCCCGACGAGGGTGTCGGCCTCCCCCGCCCCGTAGGCGTCGGCGGTCAGGACGGTGTGGATGCCCGCGTCGGGCGTGAGCAGGGCCTGCAGGCGCTCCGCCGACAGTGTCTCGCCGTACCGCAGCCAGCGCCCGCCGCTCCACGCGCCGAGGGCGACGTGGCCGACGGCCCGGCTCGGGCCGGGCGCGGGGCTCATCGGTTCAGCAGCTTCGCGCAGTCGTTCTGCTTGGCGATGTCCTGCCCGGCGGTCTGCAGGCACTTGACGTAGGCGCTCTGCGGCGCCGACGGCGTCGCGCCGGAGCCGGATGAGCTCCCGCCGGAGGACGAGCCCCCGGACTCCGCGCCACCGGAGCCCTGGCCGCCCGACGCGCCCGGGACCACCCCGCCGAGCAGCTGCCCGAGGGCCCCCTGCAGCTCGGAGAACGGCCGCGCGCTCTTCGGGGTGTCGATCGTCTGTTTCTTGTTCAGCTCGTTGATGGTCACGCCGATCTGCAGCGAGCCGGTCTTCAGGCCACCGGGGGCGTCCGCGCGGCTGGCCGCCGGCACGTCGAAGCCGACCTTGATGTCGAGCTTGCGCAGAATGCCGTCCTGCTTGCCGGCCCACACGTCGAAGGACGCGGCCTTGACGGAGTCGGCGATCAGCTTGCGCTGCTTCTCGGTCAGGTTGCTGGGCACCTGGCCGGCCGCCTGGCCGGCCGCCCCGCCGACCTTTCCGGCCTTCTTCAGCAGCGTGTTGACGTCGACGAGCAGCTTGGGGACGTCCACCGTCGCGGTCACGTGGGTGGTGTCGGCGTCCCCGATCTTCTCGGGCCCCACGATCTTCGGAGCCTTCAGCCAGCGGACGGGGTCGATCCCGAGCGAACCGAAGGACGGGCCCGAGTTGTCCTTGTTGTCGTTGGTCGACTGCCCGTACCCGTCCTTGAGCGACTTGTACAGCTCCGGGGTCAGCTCGTACGGCGTCCCCTGGAAGCTCAGGTACCCCTTCTTGCCGGTGGAGATCGTGCCGGCCTTCAGGCTCGTCCCACTGAGGCCGAGGTCGGCGGAGAAGTCGAAAGCCGGCAGCGTCTTGCCGCCCTGGGACTGGAAGGGCCCCGAGAACGCCAGCTTCAGCGGCTGGTTCAGGCCCGCCAGCCCGGTCGCGTTGAAGGTGACGGCGAGGTCGAGCTTGCCGCTGCGGATGGACTTGCCGGGTCCGAACGTGTCCTTGAGGATGCCCTCGGCACTGGACGGGGACTTGTCGTCCGACCCGCAGGCGACGAGCAGGGCGGCGGCGAGGATCGCGGCGAGGACGGCGAGCAGCGGGACGGTGAGACGGCGGGCGGGGATCACAGGATCGGTGTTCCTCGGGGTCAGGGGACGATGCAACGGTGGCTGCGCGGGCAGCCCACACGGACGGTAGCATCGGGCCCATCCGCTTGACGCCGCTCATCTGCGGGCTGCTGGCGCTCACGACCGTGCTGCTCGTGGCCACCGCCCCGGCTGGGGCAGCGACGAAGCGGACCGTCCTCTCCGAGGTGGCCCGCCGGGCCGACTCGGAAGCGATAACCCGCGCCGACGCTGACCGCTATCGCTCGACCTACCGCCGGGCCCTGTCCAGCCGCGCGCGCCTGGAGGGGACGCGGCGCAGGCAGCTCTCGGCCGTCATCGCGAACGTCGACGCCGTCGCGCGCGCCGGGCGTCTGTACAGCGGGCGCATGCCCCTGGCCTTCCTCACCCTGAGGCGCAACCGGGAGTGGTGGACGACCAAGGCCTTGCTGGCGTACGGCCAGCGCGTGGCGTTCCCCGGCAGCTCCCTCGTGTGGCAGTACTACCCCGGGCAGGGGATCCAGGTGCAGTGGCTGGCCACGTTCGGCAAGGCCAACGGCTTCATGACCGGCGGCCGCCGCACCTACGACGACAACCTGCGCCGCCTGCTCGCGCAGGCCACGGCGCTGGCCGCGCCGCGGGCGGGCGGTATCGCCTGGGAGTCGTGGTTCCGCTTCGACGGCGGTCGGCCGCCGTGGGTCAGCGCCCTGAGCCAGGGCACGGCGCTGCAGGCCTACAGCCGCGCCTCGCAGCACCTGTACCGGCCGAGCCTGCTCGGCGTGGCCCAGCACGCGCTGGGCATCTTCCGCAAGGCGCCCCCGACGGGCGTGCGCGTGAAGACCGACGCCGGGGCCCGCCTGCTGATCTACTCCTTCCGGCCGAAGCTGCGGGTCCTCAACGCGTTTGCCCAGGCCGTCAACGGCCTGCGCGACTACGCCGCCCTGTCCCGGAACGCGGAGGCGCAGCAGCTCTACCGGGAGGCCGAGGCGCAGCTGCGGGTGTCGGTGCCGCAGTTCGACACGGGCGCGTGGTCGCTGTACGCGCTGGGCGGGCGCGAGTCCGGCCTCGGCTACCACAAGCTGGTGCGCGACTTCCTGCGCGGGACGTGCAAGCGGACACAGGCCGACCGGGCGCGCGCCGGGGACGGCGTCGACGTGAACACGCTCCCGGACCCCGCGGTCTACTGCGACACCGCCGCCCGCTTCACCAAGGACCTGACCGCCCCGCCGGTGCTCGACCTCTCGTCCAAGACCTCGCCCAGGAGTCCGCAGCGCAAGCACCGCATCTCGCTGCCTTACACGCTGTCAAAGGTCTCCACCGTCACCACGCGCGTCACCCGCAAGGGCAAGCCGATCGCCGTCCGCGTCGCCCGGCTGGGCCACGGGCGACACTCGCTGCGCTTCACCGCGAAGCTGTCGGGCCGCTACGACGTCTCGATCCGCGCGGTGGACCCGGCGGGCAACGCGTCGTCCGCGACGACGAGGATCACCGTCCGCCGCTGAGCGCGCACCGATGCTCCCGGCCGCGGACGGCCTCGCGTAGGGTCATCGGGGCATGGTCCCGCGCACGATCCTCTACACCGGCAAGGGCGGCGTCGGCAAGACCTCGGTCGCCGCGGCGACCGCGCGCCGCTGCGCCCGTGCGGGGCTGCGCACGATCGTCCTGTCAACCGACCCCGCGCACTCGCTGGCCGACGCGCTGCAGCTGACGCTGGGCAGCGAGCCGACGCAGATCGGCGACGGGCTGTGGGCCCAGCAGGTCTCCGCGCAGGACGAGCTGGAGGCCAACTGGAACGCGGTGCGCGCCTGGGCGGGCGACATCCTCACCGAGCGCGGCGTGGACCGCATCAGCGCCGAGGAGCTCACCGTCCCCCCCGGCATGGACGAGCTGTTCAGCCTGCTCGCGCTCAAGCGCCACCACGAGTCCGGCGAGTACGACGTGATCGTCGTGGACTGCGCGCCGACCGGGGAGACGCTGCGCCTGCTGAGCTTCCCGGACGTGGCGCGCTGGTGGCTGACCAAGGTCTTCCCGCAGCAGTCGCGCCTCATGGACGCCGCGCGCCCGTTCGCGCGGGCGGTGCTCGACGTGTCGCTGCCCGGCGAGGCGGTCCTGGACGAGATGCAGGGCCTGACGCGCAACCTCATCGCCATGAACGAGATCCTCCGGGACTCCGAGCACGTCTCCCTGCGCCTCGTGATGAACCCCGACCGGATGGTCATCGACGAGGCCCGCCGCACCTTCACCTACCTGAACCTGTACGGCTTCCTCACCGACGCGGTCATCGTCAACCGGATCTTCCCGGCCGAGGTGGGCGACTACTTCGGGCCGTGGCGCGAGCGCCAGCAGGAGCACCTGACCGCGGTCCGAGAGGCGTTCGCCCCCGTTCCGGTGCTGTGCGCGCCGTACTTCGCGCGCGAGGTCGTCGGCCCCGATCGGATCGACGAGCTTGGCGACGCGCTGTTCTGCGACCGCGAGGCGCACGCCGTCCTGCACCAGACCCTGACCCAGGAGCTGACCCTCGACGCCGACGGCGCCCGCCTGCGCCTGGAGCTGCCGTTCGCCCAGAAGGGCGACGTGGACCTCAAGCAGATCGACCGCGAGCTCATCGTCCGCGTGGACGGGCACAAGCGGACGCTCATGCTGCCCCCGGCCCTGGCGGACTATCGTCCCTCCGGCGCCACGCTGCGCGACGGATCGCTGCACGTGACCTTCGCGCCCGGAGCCGACGACGACCATGCCTGACCACGACGACCCCCTGCACGACCTGCGCTCGCGGATCCGCGACACCCAGGACGCGGCCGAGCGCCTGGCCGGCGAGGCGTCCTCGGCCCGGCAGCAGCGCACCCCGCCCGCCGGCTGGGCCACGCCGGAGGACCACGAGCAGCGCACCTCCGAGGTCCAGTCGCTCGTGGCGCTGCTGGAGTCGCTGAGGGCGCTGATCCCCGACGAGCTGCGCGAGCAGTTCCGTGAGCTCATGCGCCAGGTGCTGCTGCTCGTGCGCGCGCTCATCGACTGGTGGGTGGAGCGCATCGAGGCGCCGCCCGGCCCGTCGGCCGAGGGCCGCGGGCCGGTCGTGCAGGACATCCCGATCGCCTAGTTGCCGGTGTTCTCGACGGTCGCCAACTACGCCGCCGTCGTGCTCGGGTTCGGTGCGCTGGGGTACCTCATCTGGCTCGCCGCGCACCGCGATCACGAACGCGACGACGAGGACGACGCTCGCGCGTTCTTCGACGCGCACGGCCGCTGGCCCGCCGAGCCCGAGGACGCCGCCGTCCCCCCGTCGGGCCGTCCGTCCGGCTCCTACGCCGACGTGGACCTGCTGCCCGAGCGGAGGCCGGACGCCTGACGGCGCGCCGGCCCGCGGCCACCGCGACGCCGACCGGGAAGACGCTCGAAGGCCACCGCGGACGCCCGGCGCCGCGCGTAGACTGACGGCATGGCCGATGCGCCGAGCGAGCGCGAGCGTCCCGCGCGGGCGACCAAGACGAGCGGGGGCGCGTGAACGATGGCCGACGCGGGTAGCCGGTCCAAGGCGGCCGCGGTCGGCGGCGCCTTCCGCCGGGTGGGCGCCTCGTGGCGCGCCCTGGAGGGCGAGCAGCGCACCGCCGCCGGCGCCGCGCTGGCGCTGTTCGTGACCATGTTCCTGCCCTGGTACTCGCGCACCGCGGTCGGGGTCGTCAAGGGCAAGCCGCTCAAGGTCGACGACAGCCTCACCGCCTTTCAGGAGTTCTCGTTCGTCGAGGCGGCCGTGCTGCTCGTCGCCGTCGGCGTGCTGTGGATGCTCTTTGCCCGCGGCGAGGGGAAGGCCTTCCACCTCCCGTTCGGGGACGGCAACGTCATCTTCGCCGCCGGAATCTGGGTCTGCCTGCTCGTGTTCTACCGGCAGTTCGACAAGCCCAGCCCCGCCCCGGTGGAGGGGCTGGCCACGACGGTCGGCGTCACCTGGGGGATCTTCGTCACCTTCCTCACCGGCCTGTTCCTCGCGGTCAGCGGCCAGCGCCTGCGCGGCGCCCACCTCGCCGAACCCGCCCTCCCGGGCGACGTGGCCTCCACCGACGCGCCCCTGCCGGCCGGCCGCCGCGGCGGTCCCTCCAAGGCCTCCGAGCGCGCTGCGGCCCGCGCCGCGCGACGGGCGGGGTCACCGGACGACGAGCACGACGACGACGGCCCGACCCGCGTCACCAGAGTCGACCCTGAGGCCGCCGGCGACGACGCGCGCCCCCGGCCGCGCGGGCAGAGCGCGCCGACCGTGGTCGACCGCCGCGGCCCGTCGGTCGACGAGACCCTCGTCACCCACGTGCCCGAGTACCCGCCGCGCCCACCGAAGCGCAGCGAGGACGCGGCCCCACCGGGCGAGGATCCGCCCGCGGACCCCGACGGCCAGCTCCGCCTCGGGGACTGACCTGCACCCGCGGACCCGCCGCTCAGCAGTCCCCCGGGATCTCCTTGTTGCACGGGCGCGGGTCGCCGCCGCCCGGCGACCCGTAGTCGCCGCTGGTGTACGAGGCGTACGCCCCGATGATCATCGCCGCCGTGGCCAGGAAGAGGACGGCGATGCCGATGCCCACGGTCTTGTAGTTCTTGTTGATGTGCCCCATGAGGATGATGACCAGGGCAAAGGTCATCACCCCGAGGACCGGGGCGGCCGGGATGTCGGCGAGGACGAGCACGGTGCACAGGACGGCGGAGGCCACGGGCGGCGAGCATGCCACACCCGCCCGCCCCGGCAGGCCACTACCCTTCACCGCGCGATGAGCATCCAGCCTTCCTCCGTCGACGATGTCGCCCGCGGCCTGCGGGAGACCGGATACCTGCCGGGGGAGTCCACCGCACTGGTCAGCTACCTGGCCGCGAGCCTGGGCAAGCCCGTGCTCGTCGAGGGGCCGGCCGGCGTCGGCAAGACGGAGCTGGCCAAGGCTCTGGCCACTTCCCTGGACCGCCGGCTCGTGCGCCTGCAGTGCTACGAGGGCCTGGACGAGGCCAAGGCCCTCTACGAATGGAACTACCGCAAGCAGCTGCTGCGCATCCAGGCCGAGGCCGACGGCGCCGGCTGGTCCCAGGTCCAGGACGACATCTTCGGCCCGGAGTTCCTGCTCACCCGCCCGCTGATGGACGCGATCTCCTCGCCGGAGCCCGTGGTCCTGCTCATCGACGAGATCGACAAGACCGACCAGGAGTTCGAGGCGATGCTCCTGGAGCTGCTGTCGGACTTCCAGATCTCCGTCCCGGAGCTGGGCACGATCACCTCGACCTCGCACCCGGTCGTGGTGCTGACCTCGAACAACTCGCGCGAGCTGACCGAGGCGCTCAAGCGCCGCTGCCTGTACCTGTGGCTGGACTACCCGTCGCTGGAGCACGAGCTGGCCATCGTCCACCAGCACACCCCCGAGCTGCCCGAGACGGTGGCGCGCAAGCTCGTCGAGCTCGTGGCCACGATCCGCGACCTGGACCTGAAGAAGCCGCCGTCGATCGCCGAGTCCATCGACTGGGCCCGGGCCCTGCTGCTGCTCGGGGCGCAGGACATCGACGCCGACGTGTTCAAGTCCACGATGTCGGTGATCGTCAAGCACCGCACCGACCTGGACGTCGTCGCCGATCGCGTCGGCGTCAAGCTGCAGCTGGGCGGGGCCGGGGCCGCGAACGGCAAGGGCGCCTGAGCGGCGACCGCCGTGCCCGCCCCCCGCAAGCCCGACACGCGCGCCGCCGCCCTGTACGGCACCCCGGGCGGCGACGGTTCCGGTGGGCTGGCGGCCAACCTTGTGCAGTTCGGCGAGGAGCTGCGCGGCGAGGGCCTGGCCATCGGCACCAGCGAGCTGCTGGACGGCTTCGCCGCGCTGGAGCTCGTGGCGTGGGAGGACCGCGAGCAGTTCCGCACCGCCCTGTCGGCGACGCTGGCCAAGTCGCCGGAGGACCGCAAGACCTTCGACCTCGTCTTCGACCGCTTCTTCTTCCGGGCCACCGAGATGGCCGCGGTGCGCGAGGGCGTGCGCGAGGAGGGCGGGATCGACGCCGACGAGGCCGCCAACCTCGACATGGACGAGCTGCGCGAGCTCATCGCGCAGGCGATGCAGGACGGGGACGAGGGCGCCATGCGCGACCTGGCCCGGATGGCCATCGCCGCCTTCGGGCGCCAGGGCCAGGGCTCCGGGGTCATCGGCGTCGACGTGCAGCGCATCCGCCGTGCGCTCAGCCTGAAGTCCGAGCCCCAGCCCGAGCTGCCGGAGGACGACCCGCGGCGTGACGGCGTCCCCCGCGACCAGCTGCGCGCCTTCGAGGCGATGCTCCGCCGGGAGCTCGAGCGCGGCCAGATCGAGCGCCAGCAACAGCTGCCGCCGGCGCGTCCGCTGAACGAGATCGACCGCGCGCTGCCCTCCGGCCCGCTGCAGGACCTCGCCGCCGTGCACCGCGTCGTGGCCCAGCTCAAGCGCCGCCTGAAGACCCAGGGCCAGGAGCAGCGCGGCTCCAAGCGCCACGCGCACGTCGACGTGCGCAGGACGATGCGCGCGTCGCTGCAGACCGGCGGCGTCCCCGTCGAGCTGAAGTTCCGCCCCAAGCGCCCGCGCCGCCCAGAGATCTACGTGCTGTGCGACGTGTCCACGAGCGTGACGTCCGCCTCGGTGTTCTTCCTCAGCGTCCTGCACGCGCTGCACGACTCGTTTCGCAAGATGCGCTCGTTCGTGTTCATCGAGCGCATCAGCGAGGTCACCGACGTCTTCCACTCCGAGCGGGACTTCAAGAAGGTCTCCGAGGCCATCGGCAAGGACGCGGGCGTGGCGGACATCTCCGGCTACACCGACTACGGCCGCGTGTGGAACGAGTTCCGCGAGCTCGTCGAGGACGACCTGCACCCCCGGGCGACGGTGATCGTCCTCGGGGACGCACGCACCAACGGCCGCGACCCCAAGGCCGAGGTCTTCGGCCAGATCGCCGAGAAGGCGGGCCGTACGTTCTGGCTGAACCCCGAGCCGCAGCTGTACTGGAACTACGGCGACTCGGTCATCAGCGCGTACGCCGCCCACTGCCAGGCCTACGAGTGCTGGACGACGGAGCACCTCGAGGACTTCGTCAAGGCACTCACCAAGCCGGTCACCGGCGGAGGGTGAGCGACCTGCGCACGCGGACGCCGCGAACCGGTCAGGATGTCCGGTCGATGCCCCGTCGCCGTCGGAACGTGCGCCTGCTGCCCGCGCTCGCCGCCGCGGCGCTGGCCAGCGTGCTGGCCGTCGCCGGCCCGGCCGCCGCCGCGCCGCGCGACCCCGAGATCGTGGTGCAGGACGACGCCGCGCTGCTGCACCGCCCGGAGGCCCAGGTCGCCGCGACGATGGACCGCGTCGCCACGCTCGGCGTGGACCGGGTGCGCCTGACCGCGAACTGGGCGGAGCTCACCCGTGAGCCCGGCGCCCGCCACCAGCCCCAGCCTTTCGACGCCGCCGACCCCGCGGCGTACGAGCAGTCCCGCTGGCGCGGGCTGGACACCGCCGTGCGTCTGGCCCGCGCGCGGGGTCTGCGGGTGATGATGGACATCGGGTTCTACGCGCCGGTGTGGGCGACGTCCGACCGCAAGGGCCCACGCGCGCGGACCGACGTGCAGCCGGTGCCCTACGCAGCGTTCGCCGTCGCCGTCGCGCGGCGCTACAGCGGGTCCTTCGTCGTGCCGCCCGCCCCTGCCGCTCCCGCCGATGACCCGTCCGTGCCGACCGAGCCCTTCGGTCCGCTCGGCGGCCAGACGGCGGCGCCCGCCCCCACCCCCGCCGCGGCCGCGCCGCTGCCGGCCATCGACGAGGTCACCCTGTGGAACGAGCCCAACCACCCGGGCCTGCTCCTGCCCCAGTGGACGTCAGCCACCGGCGCGCCGACCAGCCCGGGCGTCTACCGCCGCATGGTCCGGGCCGCCTACCCGACGATCAAGCGCGTGAGCCCCGGCCTGCGCGTGCTCATCGGCAACACCTCCAGCGTCGGGGGACGCCCGGGCAGCGGGCCCGTCCCGCCGCTGCGCTTCCTGCGCCAGCTCGCCTGCGTGGACCGCCACCTGCGGCCCATCCGGCACGGCGACTGCGCCGGGTTCACCCGCCTGCCCGGCGACGGCTGGGCCCACCACCCATACACGGTCGGTGCCCCGCCCTCGGCCCGCAGCAGCCCCCGGAACCCCGACGACGTGCGCCTGGCCGACCTGCCGCGCCTGGCCAAGCTGCTCGACACGCTCGCGCGGCGCGGGCGCATCGCCCCGGCGGTCCGCCAGATCCACCTCACCGAGTTCGGGTACGAGACCCACCCCGTCGGCAACCGCAAGGGCCTGACCCAGCGCCAGCAGGCCCAGTGGCTGCCGTGGGCGGAGTACGTGGCCGGGCGCCTGCCGCAGGTCGTTTCGGTGGCCCAGTTCCTGCTCGCCGACCAGCTGCCGGCGCCGACCCGGATCAGCGACTCGACCGCGCGTCCGTTCGGCGCCTTCTACACCGGGCTGCTGACCGGATCCGGCCGCCCCAAGCTCGCTGCGCGGTCGTTCACCGTCGGGATGTTCGTCCGACGGCGCAGCGATGGGCGCCTGCTGGTCTGGGGGCGCCTGCGCGGCGGGCCGGCCGGCCTGCGTACCGTCTCGGTCCAGCGGCGCGACGCACACGGCCACTGGCGCACCATCCGCACCCGTGCAAGCCCCCACGCTCCGGCCGTCAAGACGTTCGCTGCCGGGTCACGGTCGACGTTCCTGCGCCGGACCGGACGGCGGTCCGCCCGCGACTCCTACCGCCTGATCGTCACCGGCGGCGCCCGCCGCGCCGTCGGGCTCCCCACCCCGGTCCGTTGAGCGCACAGCGGAAGGACCCGCCGGTCCTGCGGGCGCGCGGCCTGCAGCACAGCTACGGGCGCCTCGATGCCCTTGTCGCGCTGACGCTCGACGTCAAGGCCGGGGAGTGCGTGGCCCTGATCGGCGCCAACGGGTCCGGGAAGTCGACCGCGGTGCGGATCGTCGCCGGCCTGCTGACCCCCACCGAGGGGACCGTCACCGTGGACGGCGCCGACCCGCACGTCGAGCCCGAGGCCGAGCGCGCCCGCGCCGCCCTGGCCCTCGTCCCCGACAACCCCATGCTCTACGACGACCTGACCGTCGCCGAGCACCTGGAGCTCGTCGGCCTCGCGCACGGCGTGGACCGCGACACGCTGACCGAGCGGATCGAATCCCTGCTGGAGCGCCTGGGGCTCGCCGACCGCCGCGGGTTCCTGCCCCGCGAGCTCTCGCGCGGGATGCGCCAGAAGACCCAGCTGGCGTGCGCGCTGACCCGTCCGGCGAAGCTGCTCGTCCTCGACGAGCCCGTCGTCGGCCTGGATCCCCCGTCCCAGCAGCTGCTGGCCACGCTGCTGCAGGAGGCCAAGGCCGCGGGCACCGCGATCCTGTTCACCACCCATCAGCTCGCGTTCGCCGACGGCCTGGCCGACCGGGCGGTCATGCTGGAGGAGGGTGCGGTTCTGGACACCGGGCGCTGGAAGCAGGTCCGCGACCGGGCCCGGGAACGCGGATGGCAGTAGGCGCGGAGGGCAGCGACGGACGGCTGCGTGAGGTGCGGCGGTGGCGCACGGCCACCGTCCCCGGCCCGAGCCTGGGCAAGCGCGCCGAGCAGGTCTACACCGTCCTGCTGACCTGTGCGATCTTCGGGGTCGGCCTGGTCGACACCGTGCACACCGCCCTGTCGCAGGTCATCTCCGTCGACGGCGGGGCGACCTGGGGGCCCGCGGCCGTGCTCATCGCGCTCGTCGTCGTCGCCCGCTGGGG
>JBBSUL010000027.1:0-28890 GCA_038234375.1 Solirubrobacterales bacterium
CACGACGACGCCAGGAGCACCCAATGGCCATCGCAGTCTCCACCGGAATGGACAAGACCGAGGATCAGCAGGCGATCTGCGAGATGGTCCGCCAGTTCGCCGACGAGCAGATCCTCCCCAACGCCGAGCACTACGACGCCAAGGACGAGTACCCGGAGCCCATCGTCGAGCAGATGAAGGAGCTCGGCCTCTTCGGGATCACGGTCCCCGAGGAGTACGGTGGCCTTGGCCTTGACCTCACGACGTACTGCATGGTCGTCGAGGAGCTCTCGCGCGGCTGGATCTCGATCTCCGGCGTCATCAACACGCACTTCATCGGCACCTACCTGCTCATGAAGTTCGGCAACGACGAGCAGAAACAGAAGTACCTCCCGCGCATGGCCACCGGCGAGATCCGGGCCGCGTTCTCCCTCTCCGAGCCCGAGCTCGGCTCCGACGTGCAGGCGATCAAGACCGCCGCCAAGAAGGTCGACGACACCCACTACGAGATCAACGGCCAGAAGATGTGGGTCACCAACGGCCTGCAGTCCTCGCTCGTGTTCACCCTGGTCAAGACCGATCCGGAGAACCCCAAACGCCACGCCGCGATGACCTGCTTCATCTGCGAGAAGGAGAGCGGGGTCAGCGAGAACACCGGCGAGTACGCCGGCTTCACCGTCCCGCCGCAGCTGAAGAAGATGGGCTACAAGGGTGTGGAGTCCACCGAGCTGGTCTTCGACGGGTACCGCTGCCCGGCCGAGAACATCCTCGGCGGCGAGGAGGCCGGGCTGAACAAGGGCTTCCCGCAGATGATGGACGCGCTGGAGGTCGGCCGCGCCAACGTCGCCGCCCGCGGCGTCGGGATCGCCCAGCGCGCGCTCGAGCTCGCGCTGAAGTACTCCCAGGAGCGCAAGACCTTCGGCAAGCCGATCTCCGAGCACCAGGTCATCCAGTTCAAGCTCGCCGACATGGCCACCCAGATCGACGCCGCCCGACTCATGACCCTGCGCGCCGCCCGCATGAAGGACGCCGGGGTCCGCTCGGACATGGAGGCCGGCATGGCCAAGCTGTTCGCCTCGGAGACCGGTCGCTTCTGCGTGGAGGAGTCCTTCCGCATCCACGGCGGCTACGGCTACTCCAAGGAGTACGAGATCGAGCGCCTGTACCGCGACGCGCCGCTGCTGCTCATCGGTGAGGGCACCAGCGAGATCCAGAAGATGGTGATCGGAAAGACCCTGCTCGCGCGCAACAAGATCTGACCCGTCGTCGGGCGGCGGTGCTACCGTGGTCGTTGTCCGCGCAAGCACCGCGCCCGCCGTCATGTCGACCGTCGAACGCCCATCCGCCGCCGCATCCGCCCCCCTCGACGGGCGCGAGCTGCTCGCCTGGCGGGGCCTGCTGCGCGCGCACGCCTCGCTGTGCAAGGCCTTGGACGCCGAGCTCGAGGCCGCGCACGGGCTGCCGCTGACCACCTACGAGGTCCTCATGTACATGCACGACGCCCCCAAGGGCAAGATGCGCATGTGCGACCTGGCCGAGTGCATCCTGCTCAGCCGCTCCGGCCTGACTCGCCTGGTCGACCGGCTCCAGCGCGACGGCCTGGTCATCCGCCAGTCGTGCTCCAGTGACGCCCGAGGCTCCTACGCCGTCCTCACCGAGGACGGTGTCCGGCTGCTCGAGGAGGCCCGCGCCACCCACCTGGCCGGCGTGCGCCGCCTGTTCCTGGAGAAGTTCACCCCTGCCGAGCAGGCGCTCCTCGGCAACGCCTGGGAGCGCGTGCTGCCCGGCGCCGGCTCACCGTGCGGCTGCGTGCCGCCGGTCGTGCCGAGCTGACGCCCAGCGCGGACCTCGTCAGGGACGCGCCGAACACGCTTTTCCATCCGAAGGGTGGTCGCAGAAGCGCGCTCGGTGTCGGCGACGGGCCGGCAGATCAACGGCCCACGCGGCGCAGCCAGGTCCGCCGCAGCGCCGAGCGGTCGTCGCGGCGCCGCGAGGAGGTCGACCCGGTCGCCCGCCCTGCGAATCCGGGCGAGCAGGTCGGACACGCCGGAGATCGTCACGTCGCGGCTGAACGCGTCCTCCCGAACACCGCTGGCCAGGCACACCGGGCACGTTGACGATCGTGCACGCCAGCGGTTGCGCGACGTGGCTCTGAGCGCCCGCTCATTCGAAGCCGCGAAGTGTGCGTCGGAGCCCCGATGCTTGCGACCTGCACCGCGCATTTGGACCGTCTGCGTCGCAAGCTTCGACCGTCGAGCGTGGCCTCCCTGCCGGATCAGGACTCGTCGACCGAACCGGCGCCCGAGCGCGCCAGGGCTCGCGCCTGCGCCCGGTCGGCGGCGCCTTCGACGAGCGCCTCGGCGTGCTTGCGCCGCCGCCGCAGCACGAGGTAGAACGCCAGGCCGAAGATCACGACCGCGGCGACCCCGGCGATGCCGACGGTGTGGATGACCGACTCGGCCTTCGGCCCGCCGTAGTACGCCACCAGCGCGAACGTCGTCGCCCATACGATGCCGCCGGCCGCGTTGTAGAAGGTGAACACCGGCCACTTCATGCGGCTGATGCCCGCCATCCACGCCGACGTGATCCGCAGCCCGCTGACGAAGCGCCCGAGGAACACGGCCTTGGGTCCGTGCCGGTCGAAGAACGGCTCGCCAACCTCGATGACCTTCATGCGGTGCGCGGGGAACGGGCCGGACGCGGTCAGCAGGCGACGGCCGTAGCGGCGGCCGATGAGGTAGCCGACGTTGTCCCCGAGGATCGCCGCCGCGGCCGCCACGGCGATCACCGCCTCGATCGGCAGCTTCCCCTTGGCCGCGAGCAGCCCGGCGGTGATCAGCGCCGTCTCGCCGGGGACGGGGATGCCCATCGTCTCGATGGCGATGAGCGCGAACAGCAGCGGCAGCCCGACCTTCTCGGCGACGTCCAGGATGGCGGCCAGGCTCACGAGCACGCGACGTATCTAGCATGCCCGCGGATGACGCCGCTAAAGATCACCGCCCGTGACGGCGCTTCGCAGGCGCGGGCGGGGGTTCTGCAGACCGCCCACGGCGAGGTGCGCACCCCGGCCTTCGTCCCGCTGGCCACGAAGGCGACGGTCAAGGGCCTGCTGCCTCAGGAGGTCTCCGACCTCGGCTACGACATGGTGCTGGGTAACACCTTCCACCTGGTCCTGGACCCGGGGGACGAGCGCATCGCGCGCTTCGGCGGCCTGCACCGCTTCATGGGCTGGGACGGGCCGATCGTCACCGACTCCGGCGGTTTCCAGGTCTTCTCGATGGGGCACGGCACCGTCGCTGACGAGATCAAGGGCCGCAACACCCACGCCGACCGGGCCGGCCGGGTGCTCTGCATCGAGGAGGACGGCGTCACCTTCCGCTCCTACCTGGACGGATCGAAGCAGTTCATGGGCCCGGAGACGTCGATGCAGATCCAGGCCAATCTGGGCTCGGACCTTGCGCTGGTGTTCGACGAGTGCACGCCGTTCAACGTCGAGCGCGAGTACACCGCTCGTTCCACGGAGCGCACCCACCGGTGGCTGGAGCGCTGCCTGGCCTGGCACGAAGCGCACGGTCCGCGCGAGCAGGTCGTCTACGGGATCGTGCAGGGCGGCGTCTACGAGGACCTGCGCGTCGGGTCGACCGAGGCCGTCGCGGCGTCGCAGGCGCCGGGCGTGGCCATCGGTGGCTCACTGGGCGAGAACAAGCCCCAGATGTACGAGGTCGTCGGCTGGTCGACGGCGGCGCTGGACCGAACGGCCCCGGAGAAGCCGCGGCACCTGCTCGGCATCGGCGACGTCGACGACCTCATCACCGCGGTCGGTCTGGGCATCGACACCTTCGACTGCGCGATGCCCACGCGCCTGGGCCGCCACGGCGTCGCCCTCGTCCCCGTACCGGAGAAGCGCTGGCGCGTGGACCTCACCGCCGCGCGCTTCAAGGACGACGACGATCCGATCATGGACGGCTGCCCGTGCCCGGCCTGCGCGGTCGGCCTGACGCGCGGCTACCTGCGCTACCTCGCCCACGCGCGCGAGCTGACCGGGATGCGCCTGCTGACGATCCACAACCTCGCCTTCGTCAGCCGCCTCATGGCCGACCTGCGCGGGGCCATCCACGCGGGAACGCTGCCCCAGACGCAGGCGGCGCTGCGCGCCGGCGCAGCGCCGGGGACGGCCGCCTGAGCGTACGAGGCCACGTGGCTGCGGGCGGAAGCGGCCCCCGGATCACCTACGCATCTTTATGCGTCCTGGGTATGTTCATCTGCATGCGCACGACGATCAACATCGATGACGAGGTCTTCAAGGCGTACAAGATCCGCGCGGCCGAGAACGGGACGACGCTGGCCGGCGAGGTGGAGGAGGCGCTGCGCGCCGACCTGCACCGGCGCGCGGATGTCGCGGAGGCCAAACCGTTCAAGTTCACCGTCGTCGACGGCGGCGAACCGCTGCCGGGGGTGGACTACACGAGCAACGCGGCCCTGGAGGAGCTCTTGGAGGAGGATCTGCCGCTCGACAAGCGCCGATGATCACGTTTGACGTCAACGTCCTGGTCAACGCGCACTTCGCCGGGCAGCCGCATCACCCCGCCGCGCGTGCGCTGGTGGACGAGCTCGTCGACGGGGCGGCGCCGTTCGGCGTCTCCGAGCTCGTGCTCAGCGGCTTCGTCCGCATCGCCACCAACCCGCGCGCCTTCGCCGGCCGCGCGTCGACCCTCCACGACGCGCTCGCGGCCTGCGACGACCTGACCTCGCGGCCGAACGCGCGCCGCCTGCGCGCCGGCGACCGCCACTGGTCGATCTTCACCGACCTGTGCCGGCGTACCGAGGCGCGCGCGGGGCTCGTGTCCGACGCCTACCATGCAGCCCTCGCCATCGAGCACGGCTGTGAGTGGATCACCTTCGACCGTGACTTCGCCCGCTTCGGAGGCCTACGCTGGCGCAGCCCGCTCGACCTCCTGTGACCCGGCCCTCCTCCCGCCCGTACGGCCGGGACTGTCGCTGCGCCGACGATCGACAGATTCGCGTAAGGCAAGGACCGTAGGCTGCGCCCGTGCCCACACGACTGGCGGTGATCGGCGGCGACGCCGGGGGAATGAGCGCGGCCTCGGTGGCCAAGCGACGCGACCCCGACCTGGACATCGTCGTGTTCGAGCGCGGCGCGTACACGAGCTACTCAGCGTGCGGCATCCCCTTCCACGTCGGCGGCGAGGTCGACCCGCTGCAGCGGCTCGTCGCCCGCACGCCCGAGAAGCACCGCGAGAACGGCTTGGACGTCCGCATGGGCGCCGAGGTCGTCGCCGTCGACCTGACCACCCGCCGCCTGACCTGCGCCGACGGCACCGAGGAGCCCTTCGACGAGCTGCTCGTCGCCACGGGAGCCCGGGCCACCCCGCCGCCGATCCCCGGGATCGAGGCGGCGGAGGCCGCCCGCAGCCTGGAGAGCGCCGGGCGCCTGCGCGCCGCCGTGGACGCCGATCCAAAGGGCTGCGCCGTCGTCATCGGCGCTGGCTACATCGGCCTTGAGGTGGCGGAGGCGTTCGTGCGCCAGGGCCTGACGACGACCCTGATCGACGTCGCCGACCAGGTCTTCGGCTCGCTGGACGCCGACATGGCCGCCCATGTCCAGAAGGCGACCGAGAACCTGGGCATCACCGTCCGGCTGTCGACCGCGATCGAGGAGGTGCTGCTGGACGGTGACGGTGCCCCCCACGCGGTGCGCACCGCCGACGGTGAGGTGCCGGCGCAGCACCTGGTCGTCGCCACCGGGGTCAAGCCCGCCGTCGACGTCGTCCAAGAGGCGGGCCTGACCGTCGGGGACTCCGGCGGCCTGGCCGTCGACGACCACCAGCGCGCGACCGGCCACGACGGCGTGTGGGTGGCCGGGGACTGCTCGGAGTCCCACCACCGCCTGCTCGGCCGCGCGGTGAACATCCAGCTGGGCACCCACGCCAACAAGCAGGGGCGCGTGGCCGGCGTCAACATCGCCGGCGGCGACCTGGCCTTCCCTGGGGTCATCGGGACCGCGATCTCCCGCATCTGCTCGCTGGAGATCGCGCGGACCGGGCTGAGTGAGGCCGAGGCGCAGGCCGAGGGCCTGGACTACGTCACCGAGACCATCGAGGCCGACACCCGGGCCGGCTACATGCCCGACGCGGACCGAATGACGGTCAAGCTCGTCGCCGAGCGGGGCAGCGGCCGGCTGCTCGGCGCCCAGATCGTCGGCGGCGCCACGGCGGGCAAGCGCATCGATCCGCTGGCGGTCGCGCTGTGGACGGGCATGGACGTCGAGGAGCTGTCCTGGGTCGACCTTTCCTACGCGCCCCCGGTGAGCGCCACGATGGACCCCGTCCTCGTGGCCGCGCGCGCCACGGCGAAGCTGGTCTGACCGCGAACGGGACCACGGCCCGCCGCACGAGGCTTCGCCCGTGATCGGGCATATGACCCGATCGGGGGCGAAGCCTGCGGACCTGTTTGCAGGCGCGCCGTCTCCGTCAGCGCGTGTTGGCGTCGAGGAGGTCGCCGATCGAGTTGACGACGTTGTTGACGTTGTCGCCGGTGATGCGCCGCAGGTTCACGGCGGTCGAGTCGCTGGAGGTGGCGATCACGGCCGCGGCCCCGCCGGCGACCAGCAGCAGCAGGACGAACAGCGTGCCCAGCGTGCGGCGCAGGCGCGCGCGGCGATGCTCACGGGCCGCGCGCTTGGCCTCGGCGGCCTCGATCTTGCGCTCGCGCCGCGACGGGGCCGGTGCGGGCACCGCGGCGTGCTGCGAGGTGCCGGGCCGGGGCTGTCGGGGGGCCCGCGGCTGGCGCTGCGCCCCCGACGCGGGCGGGGCGGCGACGGGCACCTGCGCGACGCGCGTGGACTCTGTTCCCGGCATCACCGCGCGCGTGGACGCGGTCGCGTCGGCGATGCCCTGCGCGCCCTCGGTGATCGCGCGGCCCATCGCCTCGGCGTCCGGGAAGCGGTCCCCGGCGTCGAGCGCCAGCGCCCGGTCGACGGCCATCGACAGCGCCTCGGGGATCTCGGGGTCGAGCTCGTGCAGGAAGGCGGGGGCCTCGCGCTGCTGCTTGAGGACGAGCTCGGTCAGCGACGCCGCCTCGTAGGGCAGGCGCCCGGACAGCAGCTGGTAGCTGACGACCCCCAGGGCGTACAGGTCCGCCCGGGGGCCGGCGTCCTCGCCGCGGGCCTGCTCGGGCGCGAGGTAGGAGGCGGTGCCCAGGACCGAGCCGACCTGGGTGATCGACGACTCCTCGGCGCCGGCGCTCGCGGCCTTGGCGATGCCGAAGTCCGCGAGCTTGACCACGCCGTCGTTCGAGCGCAGCAGGTTGCCGGGCTTGACGTCGCGGTGCACGACTTCGTTGCGGTGCGCGTAGGCCAGGCCGGCGCACGCCTGGCGGACGAGGTCGACCGCGTCGGTGACGGTGAGCCGGCCCTCCTCGCGCAGCAGCTCGGCGCCCGACTTGCCCCGGACGACCTCCATGACGATGTAGTGGCGGCCGCTGGGCTCGTCCAGGCCGAAGTCGAAGACCTGCACGACGTTCGGGTGCACGAGGCGCGCCGCGGCCAGCGCCTCGCGCCGGAAGCGCGAGACGAACTGCGGGTCCTCGGCCAGGTGCTCGGCCAGGAGCTTGACCGCGACGTCGCGCTCCAGGCGCCGGTCGTGGGCGATCTGGACGGTCGACATGCCGCCGACGCCGAGCCGCTCTCCGAGCTCGTAGCGGTCGACGAGGAGGCGCCCGGCCATCATTGGCCACCACCCCCCTGACCCCCGCCCGGGGCGGCGCCGCCCGGGCTCGCGCCACCGCTGGGGGGCGTCGTGGGCGTGGACGTCGTGGGGGGCGAGACGCCGCCACCGTCGTTCGTGGGGGTCGTCGTCGTGGGCGGCGCGGTGGTCGTCGTGGTCGGCGGCGCGGTCGTCGTCGTCGTCGGCGGTGGAGTGGCCGTCGTCGTCGTCGTGGTGGTCGGGATCTCGGTGGTGGTGGTCTCCGGCTTCTTGCGGCACTCGTTGCCGGCCTTGTCGTCCAGCCGCTTCAGGCCCTCGTTCAGGCGGGCGACCAAGCGGTCGTCGACGGCCGCGGGGAGGTTGGTCACCGCCGCGCGGGCCTGGGCCAGCGCCTTGTCGGACTGCCCGCAGTCGCGGCCGTCGGCCGCGGACTCCACGGCCTGCAGGGTGGCGCGCAGGTCACTGGCGTCCTGGGGCGGGATCAGCCCGGAGCGGTCACCGCCGCAGCCGACCAGCAGCCCGGCGCCGGTGCCGGCGACGATCGCGCAGAGGTAGGGAAGGACACGCCGCATCGTCATTGACCGTACTGGAGGCGATCGGCGAGGGACTCCGGCAGCCCGGCGGCGCGGATCGCGTCCTGGGCGCCGGTGACGTCGTACGCGCTGCGGTGCCAGGCCACCTCACCGGAGGCGGTGTCCAGGGTCATCCAGGCCGCGCGCGGGTCGCCGTCACGGGGCTGACCGACGCTGCCGGGGTTCACCAGCCATTCGCCGTCCGCGGTGGCGATCCGGTCGCCGACGGCGCAGACCTCGCCGGTGGCGCGGTCACCGCCGGCGCGACCGAACGCACAGGCCACGTGGGAGTGCCCGACGGCACAGACGCGCTGGCCGGCGGCGTCCAGGCACAGGTCCGCGAGCGCCTCGGTGATGACGTACTCCCACACGGGGTGGCGCGGGCTGCCGTGGTACAGGCCGATGCCGGACCGCTCGGCGGCGCTGGGCAGGGGCTCCAGGACGGCACGGGACGCGTCGTCCAGCACCGACCCGGTCCAGCGCGCGGACTCGCGCGCCCGCGGGCTGAAGTCTTCGACGTCGAGCTTTCCGACCGCGGCGAGGTCGTGGTTGCCGGCCAGGAGCACGTCGCAGTGCGCGACGGCCAGCGCGACGCACGCGTTCGGGTCCCCGCCGTAGCCCACGACGTCACCCAGGCACCAGGTCTCGTCGACCGGCAGGGCGTGCGTGTCGGCGAGCACGGCGTCGAAGGCCTGCAGGTTGGCGTGGATGTCGGAGAGGACGGCGACGAGCATGGTGTCGATCGGGGGTCTGGCGGGCCCCGCGTGGTCTGTCTGCCGACACCGGCCGCCCGGCCGACGCGCGGCGTCGCGGCGGCGGCGACGCACGGCCGCGACCGTGGCGGGGAGCCGCACAGAGTACCCCGGCGGGGTGACGGCGGTTTCATCCCGGACGGACATATGTTCGCGTCCGCGTAGACTCGCCGGACCCGATGCGGATCACCGTCCTCGCCGTCGGCCGGCTGCGCGCCCCGTACGCCGACGACATCCAGCACTACGAGCGACTGCTGCGCCGCTACGCGCGGATCGAGCTGATCGAGGTCCGTGAGGACGAGCAGGTGCCCCGGCGGATCCCGGAGCGCGCGTTCGTGTCCCAGCTGCACAGCGAGGGGACGACCTACGGGTCACGGGCGTTCAGCGCCTTCGTGCAGGAGCGGCGCGTGGCCGCCCGCGACGTGTGCTTCGTCATCGGCGGCGCCTACGGCCTGGACGACGTGGCCCTCGCCGACCACCGGCTGTCCCTGGGGCCGATGACCCTGCCGCACCAACTGGCGCGCGTCGTCCTGCTCGAGCAGCTGTACCGCGCCCACAAGATCCTCACCGGCGAGCCCTACCACCACTGACCGCAGGGCCGCCGTCCCGACGCGGCATCTATCGTCCGGGCGATGGACGAGCCGCACGCGCACACCCCGGTCGACGACCTGCGGGCCGCCGTCCTGCGCGCCTGCGCGTCGCTGGGGGCCAAGCCGGCGTCCGCGCCGACCCTGGAGCGTCCGCGGCAGGCCGCCCACGGCGACTACGCCACGAACGCGGCGATGTTGCTGGCCGGCGCGCTGAAGTCCGCGCCGCGCGACGTGGCCGCCCGCCTGGCCGAGGCGGTCGCCGGCGAGCTGGGGGAGGACCTGGACCGCGCCGAGGTGGCCGGCCCGGGCTTCCTGAACCTGTTCCTGACCGACGCCTGGCACGCCAAGGCGCTGGCGGCGATCCTCAAGGCCGGCGACGGTTACGGTCGGATAGCGGCGGACGCCCCCGGCCGCCGGCGCGTGAACCTCGAGTTCGTGTCGGCCAATCCGACCGGCCCGGTGCACGTCGGCGGCTGCCGCAACGCCGCCTATGGGGACGCGCTGGCCCGGATGCTCAGCTTCCTCGGGCACGAGGTGCACCGCGAGTACTACGTCAACGACTTCGGCTCGCAGATCGTCAAGCTCGGCGCCTCGGTGCAGGCCCGAGCGCGTGGGGTGGACGTCCCCGAGGACGGCTACCAGGGCGCGTACATCGCCGAGATCGCCGACGCCATCCCCGGCGCCGCCGAGGGCGACGTGGACGAGGTCGCTCAGGAGGCGGTGGCGCTCATGGTCGAGCGGGTGCGCGCTTCCCTCGACGCGTTCGGGGTGACGTTCGACACGTGGTTCAGCGAGCGGTCGCTGCACGGGGGCACGCCCTCCAAGGTGCAGCACGCCTTCGACGTGCTGGCCGAGCAGGGGCGCAGCTACCGCCACGACGGCGCGCTGTGGCTGCGGACCACCGAGTTCGGCGACGACAAGGACCGCGTCCTGGAGCGCTCCAGCGGCGAGCACACGTACTTCGCCTCGGACATCGCCTACCACCAGGACAAGCGGGAGCGGGGCTTTGACCTGCTCGTCGACGTGTGGGGCGCCGACCATCACGGCTACATGGCCCGGATGCGGGCCGCGTACGCGGCGCTCGGCGGCGCCGAGGACGGGCTGGAGCTGTGCGTCATGCAGTTCGTCCATCTCGTCGGGCGCAAGATGTCCAAACGGGCCGGGGAGTTCGTGACCCTCGACGAGCTCATAGCCGAGATCGGGGTCGACGCCGCCCGCTGGTTCCTGCTGGCGCGCTCGCACGACACGACGATGGACCTCGACCTCGACCTGGCCAAGTCCCAGTCGGCCGACAACCCCGTGTACTACGTCCAGTACGCGCACGCCCGGATCGCCTCGGTCCTGGGCCGCAGCACGGCGGCGGCCGACCCGGCGCCCGCCCCCGGTGCCGAGCTGCACGCCTCCGAGCGAGCCCTCATCCAGGCGCTGCTGACCTTCGCGCCCGTCGTCCAGGAGGCGACCGACAAGCGCGCGCCGCACCGCGTCGCCGCCTACGCGCTGGAGCTCGCACAGACCTTCACCGCGTTCTACCGCGACTGCCTCGTCGTCGGCGACCCCGCCGAGGCCTTCCGGGTCGCTGAGGCCGTGGCCACCCGGCGGACGCTGGCCGCCGCCCTGGACCTGCTGGGGATCAGCGCCCCGGTACAGATGTACCGCGACGACGAGGACGACCCCGGGCAGCTCGACGACTCGGACGTGGCGGCCGCCTGACCCGCAGCAGGGGGTGCGTCCGCTGCGTCCCGGGTTCGGGGACGCAGCCGTCACACCCAGCTGGCCTACCGGCGCAGCCGCAGGTAGACCAAACCGGACTTGCCGCCACCCGAAGGGCTGGCCGTCAGGCGGTAGGTCGCCACCCGCCGGCCCATCGCGCTGCGGTTGACGCTCACCCTGTTGACCCCGGCCTCGGCCCGGCGGGTGAAGGTGACGCGCGAGCGTGAGAGGCGGTTGCGGGCGACGATCCGGCGCAGCGTGAAGCGCACCGTGGTCGCCCGGTCCACCCGGTAGGTCAGGCGCGCCGGCGGACCGACCCGCCGCGGCTGCCGCGTGACCTTCAGGTCGCTCAGCGCCGACGTGCGGACGGGGGCGGGGCGGCGCAAGACCTCGAGCGCCGACCGGGCCATGCTCGCCTCGCCCTGGCCGTTGGGGTGCAGCGGGAAGGCCGGCTCGGTGGGCACGAGGCCCTCGAACCAGCGGGTCGGCGGCAGGGTGCACACGTGGTGGCCGCGCGAGGCGGTGTAGGTGTCGACGTACTCGGCGTCGTTCCCGGCGGCCTGGGCGGCGATCATCGTGTTGATGCCGACGAGCAGCTCGTTGATGTAGGCCAGGTCGTCCGGGCTCATCGGCACGAGCGGGTAGCAGCCGGTGCCGTCGGTCGGCGCCGCCGCCGGGTACCCGACGATCGCCACCCGAGCAGCGGGAGCACGCTCGTGGATGCCGCGCAGCACGGCGGCGACCTTCGGCGCGGCGGCGTCGATGCGCTGGCGCACCTGGTCGACGCCGCCGGCCGTGAAGTGGGTGCGGCACGCGTGTCCGGTCGGGTCGGTCGCGCCGACCTGCGCGCAGGTCTCGGCCACGCCGACGAGACCGGCGTCGTTGCCGCCGATCCCGACGGTGACCAACCGCGCGTCCTTGCTCACGCCGTCGAACTGCGGAGGGTTGGTGCCGCCCAGCGGCAGCCCGGACTGCGGTTGAGCCATGTGCTTGGTCGTCGCGCTGGAGCAGCTGACGTCGCGGAGCGACAGGCCCAGGCCGGCCGCGACGAGCGACGGGTAGTTGTGGTCTGACCGGGCGCAGTCGATCGGGTCGCCGTGCTGGTTCAGGATCAGCGGCCCGGCCGTGTAGGAATCGCCGAGGGCGACGTACAGGCTGCCGGGGGTCTGCGCCGACGCCGGGGCCACCCCGGCCAGCGACGCCACGGCGAGGAGCGGGACGAGGCGACGTGCGGTCCGGGACGGTGACGACATGCCACGGATACTGACGCACCCAGGACCCCGGATGCGGCGGTCGCGCCGCCCGGGTCAGCGGCGTGGCGTCTACGATCCGGCGGTGGCGTGGACCCGCCAGTACGTGAAGCTCTGTGATGTCGAGGAACTTCGAGGACGCGCAGCTCCTCGCGGCCATCACCTCGATCCTGCCCGAGCGCGACGCGAGTGTCCACGTGGAGCGCAAGGTCTGGGAGTTCGCGATGCTCGCCCTGTACCTGCAGGACGCGGGGAGGCTGCACGACGGGACCCGAGCGCTGGCGGTCGGGGCCGGTGACGAGCGCATCCTGTTCTGGCTGGCCAACCGCCTGGGCGCCGTCGTGGCCACCGACATCTACGGCACCGGGGACTTCGCGGCCAAGGACGCCCTGGCGCTCGAGAAGCCCGGCGCGGTCAGCGGTTGAAGATGTCCAGTCCGACGCTGTCAAGCGCGCGCTGCGCCTCGATATTCAGCCGCGTGAGCTCGCCGGTGAGCATGAGCAGCCCCATCCCGATGAGGATCAGGCCGCTGATCGCCGTCACCAGCGTGTAGTGCTCGCGGATCCAGGTGAAGGCGGTGGCCATGCGGTCGAAGGCCACGGCGGTCAGCAGGAAGGGGACGGCGAGACCGGCGGAGTAGAAGGCCAGCAGGACCCCGCCGTGCCCGACGGTGTCGCTGGTCGCGGCGGCGGCGAGAATCGAGGTGAGCGTGGGGCCCACGCACGGCGTCCAGGCGACCGCGAAGGCCAGCCCGGCGACGATCGGGCCCCCGCTGCCGGCCTTGGCCATCAGCGCCTCCGGCCGCCACTCGCGGTTGAGGCGGTCGACGAACGGGGTCAGCAGGAAGAACGCGCCCATGGTGACGATGAACGCGCCGGCGACCTTGTCCAGCGTCCCGATGTTGTCGCGCAGCGAGGCACCGAGCCCGGTGGCCGTCATCCCCAGCGCGATGAACATGATCGTGAACGCCAGGCAGAAGATGACCGCCGGGCCCAGGACGGCGCTCAGGCTGCGCTCGCCGGCACGCATGTCGACCAGCGACACGCCGGACACCGCGCTGAGGTAGCCGGGCACGAGTGGCAGCACGCACGGCGACACGAAGGAGATTAGTCCGACGGCGAAGGCGGCGAGGATCGTGGTGTCGCCCGCGCCGCCCACCTGGGCCAGGACGATGGGCACCGGTCAGCGCTCCGTGGCCGCGAGGTCCTCGTCCAGGCGGCGCAGGTCGGCGGGGGCCAGGTCCGGCAGGGGGGCTGCGTCGTCGCCGGCGGCGTCGTCCTGCGCGCGGCGGCGCCAGCGCGGCAGCGTCAGGACCAGCAGCAGCGCGACCCCGCCCACCCCACCGATGGGGACGAGCCAGGTCGTGATGTTGAAGCCGTCGCTCGGCGGGTCGGCCAGCACCCGGGGGCCGAGGTCGGTGACGAGCTGGTCGAGGATCTGCTCCTTGGTCAGGCCCTGGGCGATGAGCTGCTGGATCTCGGCGCGCTCCTCGTCGGCCTGGACGGACTCGGCGATGTTCAGCGGGACGTTGCAGGTCACGCACATGACCTCGTCCTCGATGTCGTTGAACGAGGCTTGCGGCGCGGCCGAGGCCGTTGACGCGCAGGCCAGCGTCAGCGCAGCGGCGATGACGGCCAGCGGCCTGCGCGGCAGGTTCATGTGGCGGCCTTGGCCTTGGCGATGGCGCCGGTGAGGAACTTCTCCGTGATCTGCCCGCGGCTCAGCGCCACGACCCGACCCGAGGCGTCCAGGACGAACGTCTCGGGGACCCCGGTGGAGCCGAGCTCCCGGTACAGGCGGGTGTCGACGTCCCGCAGGCTGGGGAAGGTGATGCCGAACTCCCGCTCGAAGGCCATCGACTTGCGGGGGATGTCGTTGTTGGTGATCCCCAGCACCGTGCCGGCGTCGTCGGCCTCAAGCCGCCGCTGGGCCTTCTGCAGCGTCGGAGCTTCCTCGCGGCACGGTGTGCACCACGACGCCCAGACGTTGACGACGAGGACCCTGCCCCGGAAGGCGGCGAGGGTCGCCGTGCCCTGCGCGCCGAGTCGGGGCAGCGCCAGGTCAGCGCCCGGGACCGGAGGGCGCTGCGCCTTGCTCACCGCATCGTCGAGGGTCTTGTCGGTGCCCTTGACCGCGACGCCGTAGACGAGCAGGGCCACGAGGGCGGCGGCCATCACCAGGGCCACGGTGGGAACGGCCGAGCGTTTCATCCTGCGCTACAGGGTACGGGCCGCGGGCGCGGGGACGCGCCGGGGTGCGTCGGCGACCGCCCATGCGCTCAACCCGGTGACGGCGGCGACGATCGCCACCGCCGGCCATGTCCCCACGGGATCGGCGATCACGTGGGAGGCGACGAAGCACGCGAGGTAGATGGCGAGCAGCCCGACCGTCCGCGCCGTGCCCGCGCGCGCACGCCAGCGGCGTGCGCACCAGGCGGCCCCGACGATGAGGACGAGCCCCCCGAGCGGCCGCACGCCGGTGAGCTGCGCCACGACGAAGCCGACGACGAGCGAGCCGGCGGCGACGGGCCAGGTGGGGGTGGCCGCGGGCCGGTCCATCGGGAAGACGGTAGCGTCGTCGGTCCCCTGGAAGCCCACATGCCGATCGTCGTCCTCGCGGATCGGAGCCGCACCCGGCGTGGGAAAAGCCGCTAAAAGTGGCAGGCGGCCGTTTGTCTTCTTACGCACAGCGGGTTGAGGGGGGGTGACCGGGTAGTATCCGGACCGGCCAGTTCGCCGGGCGCCCCGCGGTTGCCCCATGTGAACGGTCGGCCGCGCGGCCGGGATGAACGGCTCAGCGCGCCGCCGACGCGCCACCTAGAACCCGCTTGCCGCCCCCGGAGATCCCGGTCATTTCGGCGCGGGCTCATGTACCGCCGCGGACCCCACGACAAGGAGCCCGAATCTCATGAGCACGCCGGAACGCGACCTAGAAGCCGACGACCTGGTGGTGCGGATGCCCCAGGCCGAGGCGATCGCGGGAGACCTGGACCAAGACCAGGAGTGGTGTGAGGTCGTGCACGACGATGGTTCGCTCGAGCGTGTGCGCTTCCACGACTACGACCGCATCTTCGAGATCCCCGGCCTCTACGAGCGCATCTTCTACTCGGAGCTGAAGTGCACGTCACCGGCGGTCGTGCGCGAGCAGTTGCAGGAGCAGCTCACCCTCGCGGGGGTCCGCGCGTCGTCGCTGCGGGTCCTGGACCTCGGAGCCGGGAACGGCATGGTCGGTGAGGAGCTGCAGGCCATGGGCGTGCGCGACATGGTCGCCGCCGACATCCTGCCCGAGGCCCGCATGGCCACCGAGCGCGACCGGCCGGACATCTACGAGGACTACTACGTCTGCGATCTCACCGATCCCGACGCCGCGTCCGACGACGGCCTGCGCGAGTTCGAGCCCACGGCGCTGACCACGGTGGCGGCGCTGGGCTTCGGCGACATCCCGCCGCGTGCCTTCGCCACCGCGTTCGGCTACCTGCTCCCCGACGCGTGGCTGGCGATGACCATCAAGGACGACTTCCTCACCGACGAGGATCCCTCGGGCTTCAGCCGTCTGATCCGGCGGATGAACGCCGAAGGGGTGCTCGAGGTCGTCTCCGACCACGTCTACCAGCACCGCCTGGCGGTCAGCGGCGAGCCGCTGCACTATCACGTCTACGTCGCCCGCAAGCGCGGCGAGATCGCCTCCGCGTCGCTGGCGGCGGCCGAAGCCGCCTGACGTATCGCCGCGCCTGCATCCGCCGCGGGCTACCCTGCGGCGATGCGGTTGCTGGCCAACATCCTGTGGTTCCTGCTGGCCGGCTTCTGGCTGTTCGTCGGCTACCTGGTCGCTGCGGCCTTCTGCTTCGTGCTCATCGTGACGATCCCGTTCGGGGTCGCCGCGCTGAGGATCGCCTTCTACGGGGTGTGGCCGTTCGGGCGGGTCGTCGTGCCGCAGGCCGGCAAGGGCGGTGGGTCGACGGTCGGGAACGTCATCTGGTTCGTGATCGGGGGCTGGTGGCTGACCCTGCTGCACCTGGTGTCCGGGGTCCTGCTCTGCCTCACCGTCATCGGGATCCCGCTCGGCCTGGCCAACTTCCGCCTCGTCACCGTGAGCCTGCGCCCGTTCGGTCGGGAGATCATGTCCGTCGAGGAGGCCCGGGCCCGCGGACTGGCGGACGCCCCTGCCTTCGGAGGCTGACGCGCCCGGTCCTGGCGTCAGCGGGTCCGGGGGAGCTCCACCGGATCGTGGGAGCAGAAGATCGTGACCTCGGCGGCGCGCTCGCGCGCCAGTTCCGCCAGGCGGTCGGCGTTCTGGCGGCGTAGGCCCTCGTCGTCGCTGTTGATCCGGTGATAAAGGCGCAACCCCGGCGGGTGCCGCGGCGGTGAGGCGATCTCCTTACGCCGCAGGTACGCGTCCCCGGCGTGCAGCAGCCAGCCGCCGGACGTGTTGATCGCGTAACCGGCGTGCCCGGCCGAGTGTCCGGCGAGCGGGAGCATCGCGATCTCCACGTCCAGGTCCTCCAGCAGGCGGGCGTGCTCGAACCCGAACCACGACTCGCCGTCGGCGGCGTGCTGCACCCAGCGTGGGCCGTGCTCCCACTGGCGGGGGCGGTAGCGCAGGCGCGCGTCCGGCCGGCGCCGCCGCGCGGCCGCCAGCTCCGTCGTGTGCACGTGGACGTCGGCGTGCGGGACGTCGCTCAGGCCCCCGGCGTGGTCGAGGTCCAGGTGGGTGGCCAGGACGTGGCGCACGTCCGCGGGGTCGTGGCCGAGCGCGCGGACCTGGGCCGCCGCGGTCCGCTGTGGGTCCAGGTGCGGGCGCAGCCGGTGCCGGGCCGGCCCGAGCCGCGCCGGGTCGGCGATGTCGCCGCTGCCGTAGCCGGTGTCGACGAGCACGAGGCCGCCGGGCGCTTCGATGAGCAAGCAGCGGGCGATGAGATGCCCGGCGTCGCGGTCGACGAGCCCGAGGGCGCCGGCCGCATGGGGGCACATCGTCCCGCAGTCGAGGTGGTGGACGATGGACTGCGTGGGCACGGTCAGCTCGCCTCCCGGGCGACGGGGGCCCGCGCGGCACTGCGGGTCAGGTTGTCGCCGACGTTGATGCGGTGGATCAGGTTGTCGGCCGGGGGGTCGATGGGCACGGGGCGCCTCCGGGGTCGGGTCGGCCGACCCTACGCCTGACGTCGTCCGGCGGCCACCACCGTCGGCCGGCCGGCCCGTCAGTCCCGGCGAGGCCACGAGCGCCGACCCAGGCCCTCGTCGTCGCTCGGTGGGGCGGGGTCGGGCAGGCGCACGTCCCCGTCGATGAGCTGCTTGGCCAGCGTGAGGGCCTGCGACCAGACACCCTCGACGGTCCGCGCGACCTCCGGGTCCTCGCTCTTGACCCCGGCGCGCAGGGCCTGGGGGTCCGCGGTCCCGAACGGGTCGACCCGCAGGTACCGGATCCCACCGGGCCACGCCGCAGACACGAGGACCTGGCCGTCCTCGCGCACCGCGCTGGCCAGGGACACGTCCCCCTCAGCGGCGATCGTGTCCTCCTCGGCAAGCTCGTGATCCTCGACCCAGTCCGGAGGCCAGCGCGGAAAGTCGTCGTCGCTCATGGCCGTAGTCAACCGCAGACGGCCGGACGACGCCCGCCGTGCCGGCGCGAGAGCGGTGGCCGCCACGTTCGACCTGGCGCGGTTGGACGACTCGCGCAGACGGTGGGCGACCTCTGTGACGATCGTCACCATCCCGGACATCATCCTCGTCGTGGGGATTCCTGTGCTCCTCCTCGTGTCGCGCCTGGTGACCTGCATGACCAGCTGGTCGGGGCGGGTGTTCGTGCAGGCCAGGTGCTCGCCGTCGCCCAGGCCTTCGCCGTGGACGGGCTCGTCGGCATGGACGCCGACCTGCTGTCCGCGCCGTGAGCGGCAATCCGCGCAGGTGTGTTCCCGGCGGATAGGCTCGGCGGGTGATCGCCACGCTCTACGGGATGAGGCATTCGCATCCGGTGCTCGCGGCGCGGCTGATGCTCGAGCGCAAGCAGATGCGCCACAACGTGCGCGATGTGCTGCCCGGCCTGCACCCGGTCGCGGTGCGGGCGGCGGGCTTTCCGGGACGCACGGTGCCCGCGCTGCGGCTCGACGACCGGCTGATCCAGGGGACGCTGAACATCGCCCGTGCGCTGGACGAGACCGTGGCGCCACGGCCGCTGTTCCCCGCCGACGCCGACCGGCGCGCCGAGGTGGAGGCCGCGGAGCGATGGGCGCACGACGAGCTGCAGCCGGTCGCCACCCGGGTGTTCCGATGGGCGGGACGCGTCGACAACGGAGTCCGGGCGTGGATGGCGTCCGAGGTGCTCGGCTGGCCGGCGCCGCAGGCGCTCGGCTGGGGATTCACGCCGGTGATGGCCTACTACGCGCGCATCGTCGACGCCGACGCTGACCACGTGCGGCAGGATCTCATCGATCTGACCGCCAAGCTCGACCACGCCGACGCCCTCTTCGACGCCGGCGTGCTGGGCACGGCTGATCGCAACGCCGCCGACTGCCACGTCCTCGCCTACCTCCGGCTGCTCATGGCCCACGAGGATCTGGCACCGAGCGTCGGCTCCTGGCGGTGCGCCCAGGCCGCGATGGCGGCGGTGCCGAACTTCCCGCCGGGGCCGCGTCCGGCCGCGCCGGTGCCGGCCGCGCTGCCGCGCGACTGGCTGCCCGCCGGGCCGCGCTGACCCGGCAGGCGCACGGCGGGGTTCTTGCTGGTCCGCCGAAGTAGTAGCTAGGCTGTTAGCTATGCAGGTCAACATGCACGACGCGAAGACGAAGCTCAGCGAGCTCGTTGCCATCGCGGAGAGCGGCCAAGAGGTCGTCATCGCCCGCAACGGGGAGCCGGCGGCAAGGTTGGTCGCCTTCCGCGTCGAGCATCCGCCCGTCCGACTGGGCGTTCTGGCCGGGGAGATCGAGCTGGCCGACGACTTCGACGCGCCGCTGGACGACTTCGAGCCGTACACGTGAGCGCGGTCCTCGTGGACACCCACATCGCGTTGTGGGCGCTCGGCGACCCCGGCAGGCTCACCGACCACGAGCGTGCGCTCCCTGACCGATCCCGCGGTCGAGCGCTGCGTCAGCCCGATGTCGGTATGGGAGGCCACGATCAAGCGGGAGGCCGGACGGCTGCGCGCACCGCGCCACCTCAGCACCGTGATGGCGCGCGAGTTCCGGCTGCTCGAGGTGACTGCTGACCTGCTGGAACGCGCCGCCGAGCTACCTCGTCACCACGGCGACCCGTTCGACCGGGTGCTCATCGCCCATGCGCTCCGCGATGACCTCGCCGTGCTCACGCGCGACGCGATCTTTCCCAAGTACGGCGTCCGCATAGCGGGCTGAGCACCGTCCCGAAACGGAGCCTCAGGACGCGTCGGACCGTGTGAGTGGGACCGACCGCGCATGTACGTGGCATGATTGGGGCATGCCGAGGATTCGCGTCAGCACGACGGTCGATGATGAGTTGCTCGCTCGCGCGCGCGGCCTTCGCGCCGGAGCGGCCGACTCCGTGCTGCTCGACGAGGCCCTGACGGCACTCGTGTCCCGTCACCGTGCCGCCGAGATCGACGCGGCGTATCGCGCGTACGACGAGCACCCCATCGACGAACCCGACGCCTGGGGCGATCTGGCCTCCTTCCGCGCGGCAGCAGCGGCGTCATGAGCCTTCCCGCGCGCGGTGAGGTCTGGTGGTCCGAGCTCCCGGAGATCGGTCGCCGGCCGGTCCTCGTGCTTTCACGAGACGCTGCGATCCCGCGCTTGCGACGCGCGATCATCGCGCCGTGCACGACGACCGTGCGGGGGTTGCCCAGCGAGGTCGCGCTGGACCCGGAGAAGGATCCGGTGCCACGTGTCTGCGCGGTCAACCTGGACTCGGTGGAGAGCGTGTCGGTCGCGATGCTCGTGCAGCGCTTGGGGCGGGTCAGCGATCCACGCATGTCCGAGGTCTGCGCCGCCCTGAACATCGCAGTCGCCTGCGCGTCGTAGCCGTTAGGCGCGCCCAGAGCACAGAGAACCCTCGGTTGCCGAGGGCTCTCGTGAAGCGGACGACGAGATTCGAACTCGCGACCCTCAGCTTGGGAACGACTCAGACGAGGCACCGAGGGGCGCTGAGGGGTACAGAACACCGGTTACGACGGTCTACCCGGGTTCCGGGATATCGACGGCTGGCCGGCGAATGTGTCCCTACGGTGTCCCTTGGCCCTCGTGGACCTCGTCGGCCCCGGCGTCTACGGTCGCCCTCGTGCTCGCCCCGCTCGGCCACCGCGTCACGCATCCCGCGCTCGTCACCGGCGACGACGTCGTGCACCGCCTCGGGTGCCCGCTGCGGCCCGCCGGCGACGTCCTGGCGGCCGACGTCGTGCTGTGGCGCCAGCGTGCGCCGCGAGTGTGCGACCGCTGCCGGGCCGTGCTGGTCACGGTCCTGTACTCCCGGCCCGCCGGCGATGACTGACGCCAGGGAGTCGTTGACGGCGGTAAAGGTGCCGTCCGCCCTACGCGCGGCCCGAGCTGCTCGCCGAGCGGCCCAACGAGCTGTGGTCGTGGGACGTCAGCAAGCTGCTCGGCCCGGTCACAACGCTGACCACTTGGCGCGGTCGTCAGCGACGAGCGCTGCTGCGTGGTGGCGCACATCCGATTTTCTTGGCATGCTGACGCGGAGCGTAGGCAGTATCGCCCATGCCCCCGGATCAGGAGCCAGCCCAGATTGCCGCGACGCGCCTCCGGGGCGCGGCGAGCGGCCTTGCGCCTGCCCCCGGCCCGGTCGCCGTCGCGCTGAGCTGCACCGATCCGCGCGCGGAGGAGTGGTTCGCCCGCGCGCTGGAAGGCGACGACCGCTTCGTCGTCGGTCCGCTTCGGGAGGATCTCGCGGACGTCGCCGGCTCGCCGATCGTCGACTGCATCGTCCTGGAGCGCGGAGCGTCGGCCGCCGCCGCCGTGCGCGCCGCGCGCGCGCTGCGACCCGAGGCCGCCGTCGTGGTGCTCACCGAGCCCAAGCACGTCCCCGCGGCCCTCGGGGCCGGCGCCGACGACGTTCTCGTGCGTACCACCGCCACCGACGACGAAGCTCGTCTGGTGGTCGCGACGGCAGTAGACCGTGCCGGCTCGCGCCGCGGTCAGCGCGAGCTGATAAAGGTCCAGCGGATCATCCTCGACAGCAGCTCTGTCGGGCTGGCGCTCATCAGCGCCGACCTTCTGTCCCAGGGCCGGATCATCGAGGTCAACCCGGCGTTCGCGGCGCTGCTGGGCGTCTCTCGGTCTGAGGCCCGCGGTCGGGGGCTCACGGACTTCCTGCTCGAAGAGGTCGAGCGCACAGAGCCTTGCCGCTTGGAGGAGGTGCTGAGCGGCCGGCGCGACGAGGCCGAAGGCGAGAGGAGGGTCTCCACCGCCCGCGCCGAGATCAGAGTCTGCAGGTACACCGCGACGCTCGTGCCCGCGGCTGGCGGCGCGCCGCGCAGCGCGGTGGTCTCGCTGACCGACATTACTGACTGGCGGGCGCTTCAGGCCACGCGCGACTCCGTCGAGGCCTACGAACAGTCGCCCATGCCCGTCAGCTTCTTCGATATCCACGGGCGCTGCGTGCGTGCGAACGCCGCCTACGCCGAAGCGGTCGGCGTCGAGATCGAGGAGCTCGATGGCCGCCCGTGGACCGAGGCGATCCACGAGGAGGATCGCGCCGCCGCGGCCGCCACGCTGGAGCGCATGGTGGCCGGCGGGCGGAGCCTCGTGCGCGTGCGCACGGTTCGCCCCGACGGCTCTGAAGCGGTGCACGAGCTGCTTCTGGTTGCGAGCGTGGGCCCCGATCAAGAGTTCAGGGGCTTCCACGCCTTCTTGCGCGACCTCGACGACGTGCTGCGCGCCGAGCGTCATCGCGACATCGCTCGCCAGTGCTTCCAGCGCGTGACCGAAGCCACCTCCGACGGGGTGTGGATGATCGATCACCAAGGCCGGACGACCTTCACCAACCAGCGCTTCCAGGAGCTGGTGGGCTCCGACGCCGCCGCGCTGTACGGGCGTCCGGTGAGCGACCTGGTCGCCGGGCCCGCCGGGACTGTCGGAGAGCTGTCGGACATGTCCGGCGACGAGGTGAGCCTTTGCCGGGTCGACGGCGCTGAGAGCCGGGCTCGGGTCTTCGCGACGGTGCTGCACGACATCGAGGGGGCGGCCGGTGTGTTGGCGACGGTCATCCCCGTCGAGGCTCGCGCCGGTAGGGACCGTCCTCCTTTGGGAGCGCAGAGGGAACCCGTGACGGGCCTGTTGGCTCGAGAGCCCTTCGAGCGTGAGGTCAACCTCGCCCTCGAAGCGGGCGGGGACGGCGGGGGGGGGGGCACCGCCGTCCTGATCTTCGACATCGACGCCTTTCAGTCGCTCAACGAGACGATCGGGCGCTCGGGCGCCGACGAGCTGCTTGCCGCCGTCGCCCGACGGGTGGAGGCGCAGTTGGACCCGAGCGCCGTGATCGCGCGGCTGGGCGGTGACGAGTTCGCCGTCCTCTGTCGCCGGGTGGGCGACGCGCAGGCTACGAGCGCCGTGGCCGAACGGCTGGTCGCCGCTCTGGTCGAGCCGTTCGGCGTGGCCGGCGGCCCGGTGAAGCTCAGCGCCTGTGTCGGTGCGGCGTCGACCGTCGACTGCGACGTCCGGCCAGCCGATCTGATCCGGGACGCCGACCTCGCGCTCGAGCAGGCCAAGCGCCGAGGCCGCGGGCGCGTCGAGCTCTTCGACCTGGCCATGCGCCGCCGTGCGCAGCGCCAGCTCGAGCAGGAGACCGATCTCGGGCAGGCCATCGTCCGCGATCAGCTGCGGGTGGTCTACGCGCCGATCGTCTCGATCGAGGACGGGGCCGTCGTCGGCGTCGAAGCGCAGCTGCGCTGGCACCATCCGGGTCGTGGAACGCTGGCGGCGCATGAGTTCGCCGAGCTGGCCGGTCACAGCGGCGAGGCGCTGGCGCTCGGCGAAATCTTGATGGGCGCCGCCCTGCGGCAGGCGATGCAGTGGAACAGCGGGCGTGAGGGGGCGGCGTGGACCCGCGTGACGTTCGACGTCAACCTGGAGCAGTTGGAGGACCCGGGGCTCGTCGAGCGCTTCTCGCGCGCGCTGGCCGAGTCCGGCGTCAAGCCGTTTCGCCCGGGGGTCGAGATCCCGGAGGAGGCATTTACGGCGTCGGCGACCTCGGCGGTGTCCGCGATGCTCGCACAGCTCAAGGCCCTCGGGGTGCGGATCGTCATGGACGACTGGGAAGGCGGGCTGGCGGCCGGTCCTGCGCTGCACGCCCATGCGCTCGACGTGATCAAGCTGGGAAGGCACCTGACCGACGATCTGCGCCGCGACGATCCCAGGTGGCCGGTGCTTCGTGCGGTGGTGGAGATGGCCGACGAGCTGGGAATCGCCGTGGTCGCCCTGGGCGCCGACAGCCATGAGAAGACGGCGCTCTTCGCCGATCTCGGCTGCCGCTATGCGCAGGGGCCGATCTTCGGCCCGGCGATGCCCGGCGAGCTCGTCGAGCAGTGGGTCGACCGCTGGCCGGCGACCCGGGCTCCCGTGCCCGACCGCGTGCGCCCCGAGCCGGACTCCAGCGTCACGTCGAGCGCCGCGGGCGCCTTGCTGGGCGTGTCGAGCAGCACTATCCGGCGGTGGATCGACGTACAGCGCATCGTGGCCTACCGGACCGCGGGGGGCCACCGCCGGATACCGCTCGCCGAGGTTCGCCGGCTGGCCCGCGAGCTCGGTCCGGCGGTGCGCCTCAACGAGGTCGATCTCCCGGATCGTCCGCTGCCGGCACTCTCCGAGCTGCTCGGCGCAACGCACGAGCAGCTCTTGGAGATAGTGCTCAACAGCACCTACCAGCCGCACTCGCGCGGGTGGTTCGGGGAGCCGAAGGGCATGTGCCGGCTGAGCGTGTGGTTCAGACTCCTCGCCACGGCGTGCACCCGCGGCCGCTACTCCGAGGCCCTCGACGCCTCGACGGCACTGTTCAAAGAGGCACGCAGGACCGCGGGGCTGCTGGAGTGCCAGACGTTCGTCGAACGGTTGAGCTGGGTCGTCGCCCGCGAGCTGCGCACCACCGAGGCAGGCCGGGACGAGCTGCCGCAGGCCCAGCGGCTACTGGCTGCAATGCGCCGGACGCTGCTGAGCGGCGAAGACCTAGGTGACTGAGCAGCCCCGCATCGCACTTCAACTCCAGCGCCGGCTGCTCACGGCGCTGCTCGACGGCGACCCACGCGGCGTCCTGCACGCGCTGCAGGCCAGCGCGAGCGCGCCGTTGTCGCGTCTTGAGACCTTCAGCGAGGTCATAGCGCCTGCGATGCACGAGATCGGGCGGCTGTGGGAGCGCAACGAGCTCTCGGTCGCCGAAGAGCATCTTGCCAGCGAGATCATGTCGGCGTCCCTGCAGGAGATCCGCGCCGCGCCGCTCGACGACGACCGCTCGCCGACCGCAGTGGTCAGCTGCGCCCCGGGCGAGGCCCACGTGCTCGCGGCCCAGCTCGTGCGTGCGCTGCTCAGCGAGCGAGGCTGGCGCGTGTGGTTCCTCGGAGCATCCCCTCCGGCACAGGACATCGTCGAGTTCGTCTGTGATCATCGCCCCCGGCTGCTCGTGCTCGCGATCACGCTGGACCGCAATGTCCCAGGAGCCCTTGAGATCACCCGCCGACTCGCTCGAGGCCCACACCGGCCCTACGTCCTCATCGGCGGGGCCGCCGCACTCCCGCCCCACGACGAGGCGCGCCTAGTAGGCGCCGACGCGATCGGCACCAGCCTCAAGGAGCTGGTGTCCGTCGCGAGCGAGCTCGAAGCACACTGCGGATGGTCATCGACCGCCACGACGCCCGACCGTCGAAGCGGTAACGGGCCATGAGCAGGCCGCGCCTAGCCCGGCGTGACGCTGACCTCGAGGCGTTGATCTGGGGAGGTGGCCACCGGTCGTCCTTCGCGCGGTTGCCGCACTTCGGGTGGTTGCCGTCACCGGCACCGCCAACCGTGGCGGATGGGTGCTTCCGCGGAAACGCTCGCTCCCCGCCGAGACGCTCCGGGCGGTCGCGCGGCGCGGCGCGGCGGGGGGGGATTTCGTCACGTACGCTCCAGCTGTGGCAGAGCAGCCACGCGATGCGCGCGAGGTCGGCGAGGTTCTCAGCGGTCCAGCGACGCTCGTGCTGTCCGAAGACGCACAGCGCTCCGAGCACGTTGCCGTCGGGCGCACGGAACGGCACGCCCGCATACGTGCGGACGCCAAGCTCTAGTCCAGCACCGCCGGATGATCGGCTAGCGACCAGTGCTCATGGGCGTCGCGAACGACGAGCGTGGCCTCCCGCTCGACCACGAAGCGACAGAGGGACTGCTTCAGCGGCGTTCCGAGGACGGGCTCGTCGGAAGGCTCCGACGTCGCGTAGCTCAGTCAGCCCGGTGACCCAGCGCAGATCCTCACGGGGCGAGCCGTCGCGGAAGCCGTGCTCGCGCAATGCGCACACGCGCCCGAAATCGTTCAGGGGCATTGAGGACAAAGCCGAAAGCATCACCGCACGACCGCAAGCGAGAGTCGCCAGGAGGAGGCGGGGGCCGCGATCGGGCCGTGAAGACGAAAGGAACCATGGAGTGAGCCTCAGCGATCAGCGATTTTGGGATCGACGCGGCGACGTCAGCGCACCGCGGTGGACGGCTCATCGCAAGGCCGTCGCTTCCCCCTCAGATGACAGCTTCTGAGCCCGCGCGGAAGAATTTTGATCTTCGGCCGAGCGGAGGCTGCCTCAATCCAGCACCTGCGATCCCCGAGGAACCTCCCGGCGATCACTCGAGCGAAACGCTCATCGGTCCGCTGAACCTTTCGTTAGACGCCGATTTCTCCAGTCGAACGTGGAAATGCTGTCGCGAAGAGTGCTTTGACGCACGTTCGCTCGAGGCGCTGCTCAGTCGTGTCGATACACCAGCCATCGAGCCACCGTGTGCGCATGGTCGCCGCCGCGATGTCACCAACGCAACATGAGAGGACCACCATGGTTGAACGAGTTACCCACACGCGTCGTGGTGCCATCGGTGCGCTGGCGCTCGTACTGCCGCTGGTGCTCGCCGGCAGCTCCGTCGCCGCCACGCCGGTGCCCCTCGGGACGGCGGATTCGTTCGCGGTCCTCGCCGGTTCGACGATCACCAACACCGGCTCGACGACTATCTCTGGCGACATTGGGCTGTGTTGCACGGGGGTCGCGGTCACCGGCTTTGGACCCGGAGCCAACAGCGTGACCCAGACCAGCGGGGCCACGTACATCGGCACGGGCAGCCCGGCGTTCGGGGCCCAGGCCGATCTTGACACGGCATACGACTTCGCCGCCGCCGAAGCGCTCACCAGCACGGTCCCTGTCGATCTTTCGCTCAGCGACCCGTTGCTTCCTGGGGTCTATCAGTCTCCCGGGCGCGGCGCCTTTCAGATCAACGGGGGCCTGACCCTGGACTTCCAGGGCGATCCGAATGCCGTGTTCGTCTTCCAGGGCACGTCGCTGACCACTGCGGCGGGGGCACCCGGTTCGGTGACCATCATCAACGGGGGCGCCACCCCGAGCACCTGCAACATCTACTGGCAGCTCTCGGATCCCACGCTGGGAGTCTCCCTTGGAGCCGGCAGCGCGTTTAAGGGCACGACCTTGGCGCTTGGCCAGAGCACCCTGACCACCGGCGCGACGGTCGAGGGCCGGATCCTGACCAGGCGCTCGAAGGCGGTCACCCTCGACACCAACACGATCACCCAGACCTCGTGCGCTGCGGCCAACCCGCCCCCGCCGCCGCCGCCGCCGCCGCCTCCGCCGCCTCCGCCTCCGCCGCCTCCGCCGCCTCCGCCGCCGCCGACGCCGACGCCGACGCCGACTCCGACTCCGCCGGCCAGCACGCCGAAGCCGATGCCGACTCCGCCGGCCAGCACGCCGACGCCGACGCCGACTCCGCCGGCCAGCACGCCGACGGCGAAGCCGACCAGCACCGCGGTGACACCCGTAGCCACGCCGGTCACCACCCCCACGCCCACGAGCCCGCGTCCCGGCACCGCACGGCTGTCGGGACCCAGCCATCCCGTCCGCGGTCCGTTCAAGGTCTCGGTAACCGGACGCGCGATCGCGAGCGTCACCTTCTACGTCGACGGCAAACGCGTCAAAACCGTCCACGCCATCCCGGGACGCACGAAGTTCTCGGTGACCATCAATCCCCGCAGACAGAGCCACCGCGTGCATCGGGTGACAGCGCGCGTGAAGTTCACGGCGAAGAGCCGGACCGCGACGACGTCGCGGCGGACGATCTACCGGCGCGCGGTCACCGGTCCGCGTGGCCCGCGGTTTACCGGCTGATGAGGGGCCTGCGAGCGGGGCTGGCGTTGGCCTGCGCCGCCGGTGCCGTCTGGGGGGCGGCCCCGGCGGCGGCCACGCCAGCGGGCGGGGACCGGCGCGCGGTGCGCCCGCTCGGTCTCGCCGGGCCGCTGGGCAACGAGCGGCTCTCTGACGAGCGGCGCCTGACCCGCTACGCCGGCGCCGTGGCCCGCGCCGCCGTCCGCGCCCGGCCCAGCACGAGCGCCAGGCGGGTGGGCCGCCTGCACTACCTCACCGAGGACGGGCCCTTCGAGGTCTACCCGGTGCTTGAGAGTCACGTCGCCGTCGGTGGGCGCACCTGGCTGCGCATCCGCCTGCCGATGCGCCCCAACGGCCGTACCGGCTGGGTGCCCGCCGCCGATCTTGGATCGCTGAGGGCGGTCCGCACCATGCTCCGGGTCAACCGCGCGACGCTGCGCGCCACGCTCTACCGCGACGGACGGTCGGTCTGGTCCTCGCCGATCGGCGTCGGCAAGGCGTCGACGCCGACGCCCGCGGGGCACTTCTGGGTCCGCAGCCGCCTGCGCGGCCTGCGCGGCGACCCGGTCTACGGTCCCTACGCCTTCGGGACCGCCGCCTACTCGGTGCTCAGCGACTGGCCGGGCGGCGGCGTCGTCGGCATCCACGGCACCGATCAGCCCTACCTCATCCCCGGACGGCCCTCCCACGGCTGCGTCCGCGTGCCCAACGCCGCCATCGCGCGCCTGTGGCCGCTCATGCCGATCGGGACACCGATCACGATCCTCTAGCTGTAGCTACTTTCCCCGGAAATACGGGTAGTGCGAAGGCCGTCGATATGGGATAATAGTCCTGTAAATCGATGGTAACGGAGAAAACCGTAAGCGTTCAGTCGGTAGGGGGACATAAGCGCTGCGCGGCGAACTTGGTCGTGTGCGGCGAGAAGACGCGGAGGCGATCTACGATCAGGGCCGCGAGGCTGTCGTCGCGGTGTTGCTTGAGCTCTCGGCGCAGAATGC
>JBBSUL010000028.1:0-28504 GCA_038234375.1 Solirubrobacterales bacterium
CCGTGCTGGTGGCGGGCCTCGTCACCGTCGCCGCGACGGTGCTGGTCCTCATCCTCATGGTGTCGGGGAGCGACGATTCGCGTGGCGGGAGCGGGGCCGCCCTGGCCCAGGAAGGACGCGTCGCCGCCGGCACCGCGGGCGGCGGGCGCGCGTCCGGCGGTGACCCGGCGTCCACCGGCGACACGCGCAAGGCCACGCTCGTGGACCCCGAGGGCGACGGACGGCTGAACCGCGGGCCCGGGGAGGCCCTGCGCGACCGCACCGACCTGGGCCCGGCCCGGACGCCCGGCGCCGAGCTGACGACGCTGGCCCAGATCACCGACGCGCACGTCCGCGACGAGGAGTCCCCCGCCCTGATCGGATTCCTCGATCGCCTCGGCGGGCCGTTCACCTCGACCTTCCGCCCCCAGGAGACGCTCACCACCCAGGTCCTTGCCGCCGCCACCCGGAGCGTCAACGCCGCCGCGCCCGACGACGTCGTGGTGACCGGCGACCTCATCGACAACGACCAGGACAACGAGCTGGACATGGCGCTGGCCGCGCTGGACGGCGGCACCGTGCGCCCGGACTCCGGCGCCCGCGGCTACGACGGGCCCCAGCTGGCCGCCAACGCCGACCCGTCGTTCTACCGCCCCGGCGTGGACCCCCCGCAGTACCCGGGGCTGCTCACCGCCGCCCAGCGCGCGTTCCGCTCCCCGGGGCTGAAGGCGCCGTGGTGGGCGGCGACCGGCAACCACGACCTCCTGGTCAGCGGGGAGGTCGCCACCACCGCCCGCCTGCAGGCCGTCGCCCAGGGTGACCGGGCGCTCGTGGAGCCGCCCGAGGACCTGCCGATCCCCCGCGACGAGTCGGGCCTGCTCAACGGGGTCGACCGCCTGCTCCAGGACGGGCTGCCCGGGAAGACGACGGAACGCCCCGCCGACCCCGACCGCCGGCAGCTCACCGCCGCCCAGGTCGTGCAGCGGCTGCGGTCGGCCGGGCACGGCAAGGGGGACGGACCGGAGCTGAACTACACCGTCGACTTCGGGCCCCGCGTGCGCGGGATCGTCCTGGACACCGTGCACCGCGACCGCGGATCGGGCGGCCTGGTCAGTGACGCGACGCTCGCGTTCCTGAAGGCGCAACTGGCGGTGGCGGGCGATCGCTGGGTGCTCGTGTTCAGCCACCAGCCGCTGCGCACGGCCACCGGGGGCGACGCCGCCCGAGCGCTGCTGGACGCCGACCCGCACGTGCTGGCGACCGTCGCCGGCCACACCCACCGCAACCGCATCACCGCCCGACGGGCCGCGGCGGGCGGTTACTGGCAGATCACCACGGCGTCGCTCGCCGACTTCCCCCAGCAGGCGCGCATGTTCCGCATCCGCGAGACCGCGGGGGGCGGGGCGGTGATCGAGACCTGGATGCTCGACACCGCGTCGGCGCGCCTGCCGGACGTCGCCCGGGCACTGGCTTACCTGGACGCGCAGGGCGGGCGCCCGGATGACGCGCGCGGACGCCGGCTGGACCGCAACGTCCGCCTCTTCCGGGCCGCTCCGGCCGGGGAGGGCTGACAAGGGTCGCGCGGGAGCCCGGGTGCGCGTGGAGTGTGAGTGTCGTCCTGCAGCAGCGAGGTTCCGCGCGGGCGGGCGGCCACGCTGGCGTGGCAGCTGCGTGGAGTCTGGGTGTCGTCCTGCAGCAACGAGGTTCCGCGCGGGCGCGGCTCAGGCGGCGCAGGCCGGGCGATCGTTGGTCTGCCGGTGCCCGGTGGTGCGACCGGCGCGCGGGTCCCGTCGCTGGGGACCCCGGGCGCGGTCCTGCTCGGGCAGGCGCAGCTCGAACCACACGACCATGCCGTCGCGTGGGTCCCGCCCGGTGCCCCACCGGTCGGCGAGCACGCGCACGAAATGCACGCCCCAGCCGGATCCCGGATCGGCGTCGGCCCGGCGCGACGACGGCCGGAACCCGTCACCACCGTCGCACACCTCGACCCGCAGACGCTGCCCGCGGACGCCCATCCGCAGGCGCACCCGCTCCTCGCGGCCGCCGTCCGGTGCCCCGCCGTGGCGGATCGCGTTGGTGACGAGCTCGGACACCAGCAGCCGCAGGTCGTCGCGGGCCTCGTCGTCCAGCGTCACCGGGAGGGTGCCCGCAGCGGCGCGGGCACGGGCGACGCCGCTGCTGACGGCGGGGAGCTGGATGTCGGCGAGCCATTGCATCGGATCTGCCGACGGTCCTGCCCAGCCCGTGCCCGGGCGAAGCGTCTCTTATGTCCGTCCGCGCACGCTGGGTGCTCACCCGGGGCCGGTGACGGTCACCCCGATGACGCCGCCCGGCGCGCCGTCGGTCATTCCTCGGCCAGAAGAGGCACGTGCCCCATCGCGCCCGCCAGCTCGAGCAGACGTCGCGCGCGGCCGTCCCCCGCCCGGACGGTCAGCCGGCGGCCGTTGGCGTCGCTTCGGCGCACGGCGGCCAGGACGACGGCGAGACCGGACGAGTCCATGAACGACAGCTCACCCAGGTCCAGGACGATGGCGCCGTCCCCGCCCTCGGCCTCCCGCAGCGCCTGCGCCAGCGACGGCGCGGTGACGAGGTCGAGCTCGCCGGCCGGGACGATCCGCAGGGCGTCCGGGGTCTGCCGGGTCCCGATCGTCCACGCGTCCGTCATGTGTGGCACATCGTGCCCGACAAGTGGGACAGGTGGGGAGCGCTGCGGTCAGTGTTCCGACATTCCGGCGGGGTCGACCGCGAGCACGCTCACGGTCGCGTCGTCGTCGAGCCGATCGGCGTCCCGCGCGGTGACCAGCGTCTCGATCGCGTGCACGGTCACGGCCGCGGAGGCGCCGAGCGTCTGCCGGGCGGCGGCACGGATCGCCTGCAGGCCGAGCGCGGCGCCGGCCGGGTCGCGCGCCTCGAGCACGCCGTCGGAGACGAAGACCAGCCGCTGGCCGGGGAGCAGCGTCCGCTCGTGCACCGTGACGGGGAGGGCGAGCGCCGGGTCGCCCAGCGGCGGGTCGCCGCCGGCGAGCTCCACGACGTCGCCGTCGACGTCGATCAGCAGTGGGCCGGGCGTGCCGCACGCGGCCCAGCGGAAGACCGAGGTCGTCGGGTTCCAGCAGCCGACGGTCGAAGTCGCGACGGCAGGCGGCTCACCGAGGTTGCGCAGGACGTCGTGCATGATCGCCACCACGCCCGCCGGGTCCTCGCCCTGGTGGCGCCCGGAGCGGAAGGCGCCGAGCAGGACGGCCCCCAGCCCCGCGGCCCGGGGTCCGCTGCCGTCGACGTCGGCCAGGCCGATCCACACGCAGTCGGCGTTGTCGGCGAAGTCAAACCAGTCGCCGCCGACCTCGTACCCGGGCAGCACGTTGCCGGCCAGCGATGCGCCGCCCACGCGCACGATGCGGGCGGGCAGCAGGTTCTGCTGGATCTCGGCCGCGGGGCTGGTGCCGCGCGCCCGGCGCGCGGTCTGCACCGCGTCGGTGTACCCGTCGGCGACCGCGAGCGCGGCGGCCGCCTCGCGGGCGAGATCCCGGAGCGCGTCGTCCCCGGCACCGACGACGACCAGCAGCCCGAGCGCCCGTCCGCGAAGGATGAGGGGGGCTACGAGGGCGCCGCGCAGCTGCTCGGCGAGGCGCGCCCGGACCGCGTCGAACGCCTCGCGGGGGATCTCGACCCCGACGGCGCCGCGGATGTCCATGGCCTCGGGGAACACGGTCGGGCCGGCGAGCCGGCGCAGCTGCCGCCCCTGGAGGTCGACGACGTAGATGGCCGCGGTCTGCACGCCGGCCAGGCGCTGGGCCTCGGCGACGACCTGCTGGCCGACCTGGTAAGGCGCGACCTTGTTGAGCACGTCGGTGACCGACAGCGGCGTCGGTGCCCGGTTGGCCAGCTCGCCGGCCGGGCGCAGCGCCTGGGTCTCGTCGGTGTCGGCGAGGTCTCGCGCCCGGCGCCGCACGGCGTCGACCAGGGCCTCACGGGTGGAAAAGTGGCGGTAGAGGGTGCTGCGGCCGACGCCGGCGTGGCGGGCGATCGTCCCGACCGGCACGTCGGGGTCGTGGACCAGCAGCTCGCTCGCGGCGGCGACGATCCGCGCGAGGTTGGCCTGCGCATCGCGGCGGCGTGACGGAGGGTTGGCGGGCTGGGAGGTCACGGTCGCATCGGGCATGCCCCGGTCCGCACGAGCTGAACCCGGACACGGTGTCCCACTTGTGGTGGCCTGGCAGGCTCGGGTGGTGGCCGCCGGCGGCGGCCGTCACCGGGGACGCGCGAGCACGTACTTGCACCCCGGCGCGTCCGGCGGCCCCGGGCCCTCCAGGTTCTCCAGCACGTAGCCGGCGTCGCGGAGCACCGGCAGCACGTCGGTCTGGGTGTCGTGCATCTCCAGCACCACCGCGGGGCGGTGCTCGCGCAGCACGTCGCGGGCGCCCCGCAGCGCGTCCCCCTCCGAGCCCTCCACGTCGAGCTTGATGACGTCGGGAGGCGGTGCGCCCGCGGCGACCACGCCGTCGAGGGTCACCACGTCGACGTCGATCGTCGCCACCGCCCCGCCGGGGTTGCCGCGGCTGGCCAGGTGCGACCAGCTGGCGTCCTTGACCACGTACATGGCCTCGGTCCCGGCCGTGCCCGCCACCGCCTGGGCGCGGACGTCGACGCGGCCGGCCAGCTGCGAGCGCTGGGCGGCCTCGCGGACGAGCTCGGCGACGGCCGGTACCGGCTCGAAGGCCAGGACGCGCCCGGACTCCCCGGCAAAGCGCGCCGCCAGCAGCGCGAAGAAGCCGATGTTCGCCCCGACGTCGTAGACCACCGCGCCCGGGGCGATCGTCCGGCGCAGCGCCTCCTGCACGGGGATCTCCAGCTCCCCCGCGAGGATGAGCTGCGCGTGGGCGTGCCCGGGCGGCACCGCGCGCGCGGGGAACCACAGGCCCTCGGCCGCCCCCGCGAGCACGCACATGCCCCCGCGCTGGACCAGCGGCGTCAGGCGCTCGGCGTGACGCTGCGGCAGCCGTCGCGCGATCCGCAGGACCGCCGTGCGGTCGCTGTGCCCGTGGCGGGCGACGAGGTCGTCGATCATGGACGCGCCGACGGGTCCGGCCGGCGTCGCCGCCGGTCAGCTGCCCATCGTCTTGCGCAGGCCGACCAGCGACGCGACGGTCGCCAGGACGAGCAGGAAGAAGATGCCGAAGCCGCCGACCCCGAAGATCAGCAGGGCGAACGAGACGACGCTGGCGAGGCCGAAGCCGCCGGTGGACATGGTCAGGGCGAAGGCACGGGACTCCCGGTCCCGGCGCGTGAGATTGCTCATAGAGAGGTTGTAGCGGACCCGGCGGGCGCCGTGGTCTGGTCGGCCGTCGCCCAATCGGTCTGGAGGCCCATGGCGACGGCCTATCGTGGACCGCCGATGCCCTCTGACCCGGCGGATGCCGCCAACGCCACCGGCGACACCGATCCGCTGACCCTGCGCGTCGGCTGCCGCTTCGACTTCGAGACGACGCAGCCCCTGGCGGCGATCATGCAGGTCGCCCCGTGCGCGCAGCCCGGCGTCCAGCTCGAGCGCGAGCAGTGGCAGACCGGCGCCGACCACCACGCCTACATCGACGCCTACGGCAACCGTTGCGAGCGCCTGACCATCGCCGAGGGCACATCCTCGATCGCCTACGAGGCGCAGGTCGTGCTGACCGACCCCGGCGACAAGGTCGCGCTCGACGCGCCCGAGGTCCCCGTCGGCGACCTGCCCGACGACGTCATGGCCTACGTGCTGCCCAGCCGCTTCGTGCTGCCCGACGAGCTCGGCCACGACGCGTGGCAGCGCTTCGGCCAGGTGGCCCCTGGCGGGACCCGGGTGCAGGCGATCATGGACTTCGTCCACACCCACCTGCAGTTCGACCACGCCGCCTCCAACCCGTGGACGACGGCGAAGGACGTCTACGTCGCCGAGCAGGGCGTGTGCCGCGACTACGCCCACCTGGCCCTGAGCTTCTGCCGCGCGCTGAACATCCCCGCCCGCTACGTCTTCGGCTACATCCCGGCGATCGGTCCGAACGCCATCCACGAGGAGATGGACTTCGCCGCCTGGTGCGAGGTGTGGCTCGGCGGCGCCTGGCACACCTTCGACGCGCGCAACAACGCATCGCGCCCCGGGCGGGTCGTCGTCGGCCGCGGCCGCGACGCGGTTGACGTCGCCCTCATCACGTCGTTCGGGCCCCTGACGCTGGCCGGTTTCAAGGTCGTCGCCGACCTCGTCACGCCGGCCGTCGAGGCGCACGATCCGTTCGCCTCGGGCGGCGTCAGCCTTCGGTAAGAGACATGACCACCTCCGGGTGCCATCCTCGACGGTGGTGTCCGACGTGGCCGACAGCGATCCCCCGGACGGGCGTCCGGTCGGGCGGCGTGCCTTTCTGGGCCTCGTCGCCGGTGGCCTGACCTCCCTGGTCTGGGGCGGCGCCGCGATGGACGTGGCCGGCAAGTCGACGATGCTCGTGCCCGAGGGCCTGCGCGCGGCGATCCCCTTCGGCCAGGGCTGGCGCATCTACGCCGTCAACCCGCCGTACCCGCGCCTTGATCCGGCGACCTGGCGCCTGCGGATCGACGGCCTGGTGGCGCGGCCGATGGCCCTGACCTACGCGGACCTGCTCCGCCTGCCGCGCGCGCGCCAGACCTCGGACTTCCACTGCGTCACCGGGTGGTCGGTCGACGACGTGCGGTGGACGGGGGTCCGCTTCAGTGACCTGCTGGCCGCCGCCCGGCCGCTGCCCTCCGCGCGTGCGCTGACCTTCATCTCCGCCGAGGACCCGTACGTGGACAGCCTCACGCTCAAGCAGGCGATGGCCCCGGACGCGATGCTCGCCCACGCCATGGACGACGAGCCGCTCACCCGCCCGCACGGCGCGCCGGTCCGGGTGGTCATGCCGCAGATGTACGGGTACAAGGGCGTCAAGTGGCTGAACCGGATCACCGTCACCGACCGCGCGGTCGACGGCTACTGGCAGCAGCGTGGGTACGACCGCGACGCCTACGTCGAGGGTTCCAATGGCAGGTGACGCCCGCGCCGCGGCGACCGGGACGGCCGGCGCCCACGCGCCCGCCCGGCCCGCGCGGCCGCGGGTGGGACACGTCGGCGCCGACGCGGCGACGGTCCATCGCTTCGGCTCGACCGAGCGGCTGCTGCACGCCGCGCACGGCAGCGCCTTCATGGTCATGCTCGCCACCGGGCTGGTCCTCTATCTGCCCTTCCTGGCCCAGACCGTCTCGGCGCGACCGCTCATGAAGGCGGTCCACCTCGTGGCCGCGGTGGCGTGGCTGGGCGCGCTCGCGCTGACGGCGCTGCTGGGCGACCGCCGTGCGCTGCGCCAGACCCGGCGTGACCTTGAGCGCTTCGACGCCGACGACCGCCTGTGGCTGGCGCGCCGGCTGCCGTCACGCAAGGCCCCGGGGATGCGCCTGCCGGTCAGCGCGGTGGGCTCGATCCCGCAGGGCCGCTTCAACGCCGGCCAGAAGGTCCACTCCGTCGTCCAGGCCGCGCTGTCGGTCCTGTTCGTCGTCTCCGGCACGCTGCTGTGGCTCGGGGAGCGCAACACCGACCTGCGCCTGCCGGGCACGCTGGCCCTGCACGACATGGCGATGCTCGTCGGCTCGGTGCTCGTGGCCGGCCACGTCTACATGGCGCTCGGGCCCGAGCACCGCCCGTCGTTGGAGGGGATCACCAAGGGCACGGTGCCCGCCGGCTACGCCGCGACGCACCATCCGAAGTGGACGCCGTCGCCCACCGACCCGGGACCCTCCTCGCCCTCCGGTCTCGGGCGCCGGGCCCTGGCGGTCATCGTCGTCGTGATCGCCCTCGGCGCGGCCGTCCTGCTCGTCCGGGACATCTACGGTGGCGACGACGGACCGCGCCAGCCGACCGTCCCGGTCACCCACCTGACCACGCCCGGTCCGGTCTGACCCGTGGTGCCGCGCACCACCCGTTCGGGGGCGATCGGCCGCGCGCGCAGGCCACGGTCCGTACCCTGGACGGTACGTGTGTGCTGCGGGCCGGTACGGGCGTGCCCTGACCCCGAGTGATCGCGAGCACCGCGCCGTCATGCCCCACGCTGACCCCATGCAGCACCTCACGCCTGCTGACCTGCAGGCGATCGCCGACGAGCTGGACGCGATCGGCGACGCCGTGCGGGCCGACCTCGGCGCGCGCGACGCGGCCTACATCCGGCGGGTGATCGCCGCCCAGCGCGGCCTGGAGGTCGCGGGGCGCGGCCTGCTCATGCTCTCGCGGCGGCGGCGCACCGCGGTGCTCGGCACGGCGGTGCTCGCGGTGGCCAAGGCGATCGAGAACATGGAGATCGGCCACAACGTGATGCACGGCCAGTGGGACTGGATGCGCGACCCGGCCATCCACTCGACCACCTGGGAGTGGGACGCCGCGTCCACGGCCCGCTCGTGGAAGTACTCGCACAACTATCAGCACCACACGTACACCAACGTGCTGGAGCGCGACCGGGACCTGGGGTACTCGGCGATGCGGGTGGACCCCGAGCAGCCCTGGCACCCCGTCTACCTGCTGCAGCCGCTCTACGGCGTGCTCATGGCCGCCACGTTCGAGTGGGGCATCGCGCTGTACGACATGGAGCTCGACGCGGTGCGCCGCGGCGAGAAGTCCCGCGAGCAGGCGCGGACCGAGCTCGTCGCCTTCCTGCGCAAGGCCGGCCGTCAGGTGGCCAAGGACTATCTCGTCTTCCCCGCACTGTCGGGGCGCCGCGGCTTCGCCGGCACGCTGGCCGGCACCGCGACGGCGAACGTCGCCCGCAGCGTCTGGGTCCACACCGTCGTGTTCATGGGGCACATCCCCGACGGCGCGCACACCTTCACCGAGGAGCAGCTCGACGACGAGAGCCGCGGCGCCTGGTACGTCCGCCAGCTGCTGGGCTCCTGCAACCTGGAGGGCACGCCGCTGTTCCACCTCATGACCGGCAACCTGTCGCACCAGATCGAGCATCACCTGTTCCCGGACATGCCCTCCAACCGCTACGCGCAGATCGCGCCGCAGGTCCGCGACGTCTGCGAGCGCTACGGCCTGCCCTACCTGTCCGGACGCCTGGGGCCGCAGTACCGCTCGGTGGCCCGGAAGATCCTGCGCCTCTCGTTCCCGGGCGGCGCCGGCGCCGCGAAGGTCGCGCCGACGGTCCCTCCGGTCGGCCGCCGGGCCACCCCCGCCCGCGAGCCGGTCCCCGCCTGAGTCCGGTCGGTCGACCCTTGCTTCCTATCCCCGCGATATACGGGGATCGGAAGCAAGCCTCCATGTCCAGCCCCCGCGGCGCCGCCCTCTACGCCCGGCTGGGCCTCGTCGGCGACGTTCAGATCCGGCCCTTCGGCGCCCCGCCGATCCGGCTGATGACCCGTGAGCCGGCGGGCTGACGCCAGCGGATACGGTGTCCGGATGCCCTGCAAGGTCTTCCTCCGTGCCGACTCCGAGCCCATCTGGTGCCAGGACCCTGCCGACCTCGTCGTCCAGCGGGTCGAGGATGCTCCCGAGAGCACCCGTTTCGTGCAGGTCCAGCTGACCCCCAACGCGCACGGGGACGCGTCGCTGTCGGCCTACATCTGCCCGACTGACATCTCGGCGATCCTGCCGATCCACCCCAAGGAGCTGTCGGTCGAGCTTGACAACCCGCCGGAGTGGTTCGAGGTCTGACTCGTCCGCTCGCTCACAGCCGCAGCGAGAGCTGCACGGCCGGCCCGAACCGGGTGGGGACCTCGTCGAGGGTCCGGAAGCCCAGGCGCGCGTAGAAGCCCTGCGTGCCCGTGCCGCTGACGACGTACAGCCTGCGGGCGCCGTCTGCGCGGGCCCGCTGCACGACATCGTGCACGAGCAGTCGCCCCAGGCCGGCGCCGAGGTGGTCGGGGTCGACGAACAACCCGCCGAGTTCCCGCTCGCCCTCGATCACCGGTAGCACGTGCGAAAACCCGCGCGGGCGCTCCGCGGTGTCGGCGGCGACCCGCACCCGCCCCTCGGCGACGGCCTCCGGTGGCAGGTGTGTCAGCTCGGGGTGGGCGGCCAGGAGCGCCCGGTCCTGCGGCCAGACCGCCGCTGACCGCAGCCACAGCGCCTCCAGCGCGTCGGCGTCGGACGCCAGCGCGTCACGCACGTGACCGGTGGCGGCGGTCACGCGGAGGCGCGGCCGGCGGGGACCCGGGGCGCCCGCTCCCGGCTCTGCGCCAGCAGGCGCTCGGCGAAGACCACCGGCCGCTCGCCCGCGTGCAGGCCGCCGCCGGCGGGCAGCGAGAAGACCACGCGGATGCGGGGCCGCCGCGGGAAGCGGACGATGTCCACGGTGCCCGCCACCGAGCAGCAGATGATCTGGGCCTCGGGGACGTCCTGGGCCAGGCGGCCGATGCCGCTGCGCGCTCGCAGCGCCTTGCCGCGGCTCAGGGTGCCCTCCGGGAAGATGCCGATGCAGGTGCCCGCGCGCAGGGCGGCGGTCGCGGCGACCATCGCCTGCCCGTCGCCGGACCCCCGCTCGATCGGGATCTGGCCCATCCCGTTCAGGACCTGGGCCAGCACGGGGCGCTTCCACATCGACGCCTTGGCCAGCGCGCAGATCTGGCGGCGGGGCATAGCGGCCACCCCGATGGCCACGGGGTCCCAGTGGCTGTCGTGGTTGCCGGCCAGGAGGATCGGCCCGGACTCGGCGAGCAGGTCGCGGCCCTCGACCTCCAGGCGCCCCCACCAGCGGATCACCGGGCGATTGACGGCCATGGCGAAGCGGTAGAAGCGGGCGATGCGGGGCGGGCGCTCGGACACAGCGGGAACCCTACGCGCTCGCGGTCGGCGGACGCCGGCGCCGGAACGCACGGAGGCCCCGCCACTGGCGGGGCCTCCGGATCCGGCGATGCAGCTGCGAATGCTTGGCTAAGTGTTCTGCTGGTAGGTGTAGACGAACTTGTAGGTCTTGCCGCTCTTCTTCTTCGAGCAGGTGACCCGCGCGTTGTACTCGGTGGGGATCGACTTGCGCGTCTCGCTGCAGCGGTACCCGCGGACTCGGCTGCAATGCCCCGACCTGCCGTGCTTGGTGCGGCATGTGTAGTGGGCCTTCATGTTGCTGCGCGCGGAGGAGCAGCCCAGCCGGTACTTCTTCAGCGAGGTGTAGTAGCCGGAGCCCGGGTACTTGACGTTCGACACGCTGCAGGACGTGTACTTGACAGCGGCGGCGCTCGCGGTCGGCGCGGCGGTGGCGACGGTCGAGGAGGCGGCGACCGGGACGACACCGGCGACGCAGGCTGCGAAAGCCAGCGCGCGCAGGCGGGGAAGGCGGGTGAGCATCAGGTGGATCTCCTTGGAGGGGTCAAACGAGGATTGATTCGACGTGCGGACACGAGCTAAACGGGTTCGATGCGGTACCCGTTGCACCTCTCATGATCCTCTCACATTGGCCGGTCTGCGCCGGCACCGCGCGGCCGGCGGCGGACGGGACGGCCGGGCAGGTACCCTCACGGCGTGGCGAGCGCGGACGGGCCGAGGATCATCATCGTGGGCGCGGGGTTCGGGGGCATCGCGGCGGCGATCGAGCTGCAGTCCCGGGGCTTCGGGAACCTGGAGATCCTCGACTCCGCGCCCGGCCTGGGCGGGACGTGGAAGCACAACACCTATCCGGGCGCCGCGTGCGACGTCCCCAGCCACCTGTACTCGTTCTCCTTCGCCCAGCGCCGGGACTGGACGCGCCTGTGCTCGCCGCAGACCGAGATCCTCGGCTATCTGCAGGACGTCGCCCGTCGCTACGGCCTGGACGGGCGGATCGTCCCGGGCAGCACCGTCGACGCCACCACGTGGGACGACGACACCCAGCGCTGGACGGTCACCACGAAGGAGGGCGCGAGGTACGACGCCGACGCCGTCGTCCTGGCCACCGGCCAGCTGCACCAGCCGGCCTATCCGCGCATCGCGGGCGCCGACAGCTTCCGGGGGCACGTCTTCCACTCCGCGCAGTGGGACCACGACCACGACCTGCGCGGTAAGCGGGTCGCCGTCATCGGGACCGGCGCCAGCGCCGTGCAGTTCGTCCCCGAGATCGCCGCCGAGGCGGGACGGCTCACCGTCTTCCAACGCTCGGGCAACTGGTTCATGCCGCGCAAGAGCCGCCCGTACCCCGCGGTCGTCAAGCGCGCCTTCCAGCACGTCCCGGGCCTACAGGCCTTCCGCCGGCGCTTCGTCTTCCACTACGGCGAGCTGCTGACCCTGGGCATCCGGCACCCGCGCACGGTGGGCCGGGTCCTGCACCTGCGCTCGCGCGCGTTCATGCGCTCCCAGCTGAAGGACCCCGAGGTCCGCGCCAAGGCGTGGCCGGACTACACCTTCGGCTGCAAGCGCGTGCTGTTCAGCTCCGCCTTCCTGCCCGCGCTGCAGCGCGAGAACGTCGAGCTCGTGACCGACGCGGTCGCCGGCCTGGCGGCGGAGGGCGTGGTCACCGCCGACGGCACCGTGCATCCGGCCGACACGATCATCTACGGCACGGGCTTTCGCACCAACGACTTCATGTTCCCGATGCGCGTCACCGGTGCCGGCGGGCGGGACCTGGCCGACGCGTGGGCGCAGGGACCCCACGCCCACCTGGGGATGACGGTCCCGGGCTTCCCGTCGCTGTTCATGATGTACGGGCCCAACACGAACACCTCCGGCGGCTCGATCATCGTCTACCTGGAGGCCCAGGCCGCCTACATCCGCCAGGCGCTGGAGCACGTCCGTGACCATGGGGCCGCGGCCATCGAGGTGCGGGCGGACGTGGAGGCGGCCTCCGACCGCCAGACGCAGGCGCGCTTCGCCGGCACGGCGTGGACGCAGTGCGACTCGTGGTACCGCACCGACGACGGACGCATCGTCGCCAACTGGCCGGGCTACATGCGCGAGTACGTCGCGCGCACCCGGACCCTCGACCCGGCCGAGTACGAGCTCGTCCCGGTGGGTGGCGCGGCCCCGACGGCCGACGCCGTCCGGATCGCCTGAGCGCGTCGGTCGCTACGGGGTCGGCGCGAACGCCGGCAGCGCCTCGAGCTCGCGCTGGAGGTACGGGGCGAGGGTCTCGCCGAATGCGCGGGTGATGTGGGCGACGTCCTTGAACACGAGCACCCCGCCGATGACCGGCACGCAGTACCGCTGCGAGCAGAAGTACTTGGTCATGTCGATCGCCATGTAGCGCGAGGACTTCAGGCGCGCCGCCGCCTCGACGGCGGGGTCCCGGGCCAGCGAGAAGCGGGTGGGGATCGCACAGGCCGAGCCGGGCTTGCGCCGACTGCGCACGGCGCGGTCGACGCACGCGGGCGTGTTGCTGGTGACGCGCGGCGTGTCGTGGATGACCACGACGCGCTTGACCGTCGAGGGCAGGGCCCGCCACTTGCGCATGTAGCCGCGGACCTTGGCCTCGAACTGGCTCGTGCCCTTCGGGGCCTTCACGCGCACCTGGATGTGCTCGGAGATGACCACGGTGGACACCTCCTTGTGGCGCTTGAACCACTTCGGCACCTGCCGGTTCCACTCGACGCAGCTGCGCTCGAGGCCGCGGTCGGCGAGCCGGGGCACGGTGGCCGAGAACGGGCAGCTGGACCGGGTGATCGACAGGCCGCTCCAGCGGCGCTCCTGTGCGACCGGGTCCAGGGCGGCGCGCCAGTGCACGGCGTGGCTGTCCCCGACGAGGGCGACCGTGACGTTCGGCTTGAACGGGCTGCTCTTCGGCACGGCGAACGAGCAGACGAACGGGCGGGCCTTATAGCTCACCGGATTGCACGATGAGTTCGGCTCGATGAGCGCGTCGTCAGGCGTCGGCGTGACCCGCAGGCCCAAGTCCTTGTTGTAACAGGCCTGCTCGGGGTCGTGGGAGGCTGCGCCGAAGCACGCCGGCGTCGGCGCGGCGGCCCGGGCCGCGGAGCCCTGGGCCTGCGAGGTGCCGCCGGCGGTGGTGATCACCGCGACGGGGACGGTTCCGACGAGGATGACGGCGGCCGACAGGCGCGCGCGCCGCCGGGCGGGCCGGCTGTGCCCGCTGGCGCGCAGCGCCGACAGCCGGGCGAAGACTGATGAGGCCATGTGGGCCGGAACGCTACAGGTCGCCCGGAGTTCCGGTGGCGCCGGCAGATGCAGGCGGGCGTCCGCGCCTCCCGTTCACGTGGGGTGCGAGGCCGTTGGCCTCCGGACGCCCGTGGTGCCCCTATGATCCGCCGCTGGCCGGGGCGCCACCGCGCGCTCGCTTCCGAGCGTCCCCCGGCTGCCTGGCCTGAGCCGATGCTGTTTCCCACCGTCCAGTTCGCCATCTTCTTTCCGATCGTCCTGGCGATCTCGTGGGCGCTCATGTCGCGGCCGGCGCTGTGGAAGCCGTTCATCGTGTTCGCCAGCTATGTGTTCTACGCGGGCGCGAGCTGGCGCTTCTGCTTTCTGCTGGCGGGGGTGACGATCGGCAACCAGATCGCCGCGCGCCTGATCGCCGCGTCTGACGACGAGACGCGGCGCAAGCGGATCGTGGTCACCGCGGTCGTGCTGGACCTGTTCGCCCTCGGGGTGTTCAAGTACTACTCGTTCTTCGTGCAGAGCCTGGGCGACGGTCTGGACGGCATCGGGCTGGGCCTGCCGCTGCCGCTCCTGACGATCGCGCTGCCGATCGGCATCAGCTTCTTCACCTTCCAGGCGATCTCCTACGTGGTCGACGTCTACCGCCGCCAGGTGGAGCCCTCACCGGCCATCGACGTCGCCGTCTACCTCAGCTTCTTCCCGCACCTGGTGGCCGGCCCGATCGTCCGCGCCAAGGAGTTCCTGCCCCAGCTGCTGGAGCCCGCTGACCGGCGGCGGGTCGCCGTCGGCTCGGCCATGGCGCTCATCGCGCTCGGGCTGATCAAGAAGATCGTCCTCGCCGATTTCCTGGCCCGCTCGGTGGTCGACCCCGTGTTCGCCGTCCCGCAGGCCTACGACGCTCCCGACGTCCTGCTGGCCGCCTACGCCTACACCGCGCAGATCTACTGCGACTTCTCCGGCTACACCGACATCGCCATCGGCCTGGCGCTGCTCATGGGCTACGTGTTCCCGCAGAACTTCAACAGCCCCTACAAGGCGACGGGCTTCCAGGACTTCTGGCGCCGCTGGCACATGACCCTGTCGCGCTTCCTGCGCGACTTCCTGTACATCCCGCTCGGCGGCAACCGCGGGGGCAAGTGGTTCGTCCACCGCAACCTCATGCTCACGATGCTGCTCGGCGGCCTGTGGCACGGGGCGGCGTGGACGTTCGTCATCTGGGGCGCCCTGCACGGGCTCTTCCAGGTCCTGGAGCGCACGTGGAACGGGCGCGTGAAGCTGCCGGTGTACGTGCGCTGGTTTGTCACCTTCCACGCGATCGTCCTGGCCTGGATCGTCTTCCGCAGCCAGTCCCTCAGCGAGCTTGGCGACTTCCTCTCGCGCTTCGCCCAGGCGGGCTCGTTCACGCTGCTGACCGTGCCCGTGGCGCTGGCCATCGCCCTGACGATCGGCCTGCAGCTGCTGCCGGTCGGCCTGCCGCAGCGCATCATGGCGTGGTTGGAGGGGTTGCGGCCGTTGGCGCTGGGCACCGGTCTGGCCGTCCTGATCGTCGTCGCGGCCGCGACGATCTCCAGTCAGGGAGTGGCGCCGTTCATCTACTTCAGCTTCTAGGGTGACTTGACATGGCAGACGACGACGCGCTCATGGACCGGTTCGACCGCAACTCGCGGCGCTTCAACGCCCGTGACGCGATCGTCACGATCTTCGTGTGCGCGTTCGTCCTCGTGCTGCTGCAGGGCAACTCGATGAAGAACGCGGGCGAGCGCCTGAAGCCCGGGGTCCAGCGCGAGGTCGTCCTCGCAGTCGGCAAGCCGGCCGGGTGGATCGCCGACCAGCTCCCATTGCACTCGGTGGCCCGCGACCTCACCGCGGGCCTGTCCCCCGACGCCGAGCTGAGCAAGGAGGGCGGCTTCGACAGCGCCGCCCCCGCCGCCGGTGCCGGCGCGGCGAACGCGGTCCCGGTGGTCACGCCGGACGCGTTCTCGCCGGAGGCGATCGGCGCCAAGCCGGCGCCCAAGCGCCCGCTGAAGACGCTGCTGGTGACCGGTGACTCGCTGTCGCAGCCGCTGGACGCCGAGATGGGCCGTGCGCTTTCAAACCGCGGCGTGAAGGTCGTCCGCGACGCGCACCTGGGCTCGGGCATCTCCAAGACCGACCTCGTGGACTGGGGGCGCCTCGCGGTCACCCAGGCCAAGGACGAGTCCCCCGATGCGGTGGTCATGTTCATGGGCGCCAACGAGGGCTTTCCGATGACGGCCGGCGGCGGGGGCAAGGAGATCCAGTGCTGCAGCGCGCAGTGGGCGACGATCTACGCCAACCGCGCCCGCCAGATGATGAACACCTACCGCCGCGGCGGCCGGACCCACCTCTACTGGTTGACGATCCCCACCCAGCGCAAGCCGGCGCGCCAGGCGATCGCCAAGGTCGTCAACGCGGCGATCCGCGTCGCCGCGCAACCGTGGGGCAGCCAGGTCACCGTCGTGGAGACCAGTCCGACGTTCGCCCCCGGCGAGAGGTACCGCGACGCGATGCCCATCGACGGCAAGGACACGATCGTCCGCGAGTCCGACGGCATCCACCTCAACGAGGCCGGCTCACGCCTGCTGGCCGGACTCATGGTCGGGCGCCTCGGCGCCGGCTTCCAGTTCTGAAGCGCACGCACGCGCCCAGCGGGCACCTGCCTGGCCTCTTACCGCATACGTACGCGTACTGCCCTGCCGCTACCGCCAGATAACATGAACAGACCTTGCCGGACCTTACGCCGTACGGCGTTATCTTCTCGTAACTGACTTTTGCCCACAGTGACGCCTGGGCGTGCCGCCCAGCCCGTCCGATGCGGCGCCCGGCCACGTGTACGCCGCGGCCAACAACGCCGCCTGTAACAAGATCACCGTCTTCAACCGCGGCGCTGACGGCAGCTCACGCGCGGCGGGACGTTCGCCACCGGTGGCGCGGGCAGCGGACCGCCGCGCAGTGCCGGCTTCGAGCGGTCCCAGGGCGGGTTGACCCTCGGCGGTGGGCCCAACGCCGAGAGCACCACCCACACCGACGAGCTGTTCGCCGTCAACGCCGGCAGCAACACCATCACGGCGTTCCGGACCGACGGCGCCAAGGCGCTGGAGCGGATCGGCAAGCCCGTGAAGTCCGGCGGCACCAAGCCGACGAGCATCACGGTCAACGGCGACCTGCTGTACCTGCTGGGTCGTGCTGAGCAAGGACGAGAAGTACGCGTACGTCACGAGCTTCTTCTCAACGACGTCTCCAGCTACAAGATCGGGGACGACGGCTCGCTGACGCTGCTGGACGCCACCGCCGGCAAGCTCGGCTCCGGCCTGGGCGGGCTGCTCGGGGGTCTGGGTGGCCAGCTCGACGCCGCGCTCCCCGTGGGCGTCGGCGCCGGCGCCAACGACGAGGCGATCAGCGCCGACAAGAAGTACCTCTACGCCCGTGACTTCTTCGGCGGGAGCATCACCGGCTGGAAGATCGGCGACGACGGCTCGCTGACCAGGACCGGCACCGTCAACGGCGTCGGCCCGGCCGCCGGGTTCGGCCTCGCCGCCGACTGACGGCGACGCGTCGCCGCCGGGACGCGACGGCGACGAGCCGACGAACGTGGGCGCGGTGGCCGGCTCTACCGGCCACCACGTCGTCGTGCTGGCCGCCGGCCTCAGCCGGGCAGGCGCTCGTCGAAGCGCGGCAGCCCGTCGTCGGGGATCGGCTCCCACGGCGCGGCGTAGGCGACGAACTGGTGCGCCTGGGGCCGGATGCCCGGGTCCCCGTCGATCGCGCCGAGCCGGACGATGACCACGTCGCCGGACTTCGGGTCCGAGGCGCAGACCGCCGAGCCGCACCGCGAGCAGAAGACCTTGTCCAGGCCGTCCCCCGGGTTCCAGTGTCCGAGGTCGTCGGCGCCGCTGACGAAGCGCAGCGATCCGGGGACGATCCGCGCGGACGCCTGCGTGGCGGTGCCGGTCCGGCGCTGGCACCGCGTGCAGTGGCAGTAGGCGGCAGCGGTCAGCGGCTTGTCGAGCTCGAAACGCACGGCGCCGCAGCCGCAGGCCCCGGTTAGGGCGGGGGTGGTGGGCATGCGTCCACGGTACCCCGGTCGGGCGGACGGACCGTCGCCTCAGGCCGCGGCGCGCTCGGACGTCGCGTCGGGGATCGGCCGGGTGCGGCGGTCACGCCAGCAGGGTGGTGCGTCTGAGACATCCGTGCTCATCAACTCGAGCCTCTCCACTTTCCCCCGGTAGACCCATCTGCGACGCTCCAAGCCGGTTATCGGTATATTAGCGGTAACGTACCTACGACCTACGGTCGGGTCACTCGTATCGCTGCGGAGGGATTCCGGAGGTCGGCGGGGAAACGTGGAAGTGGTCCGCCCCGCGGCCCACGCGAAGGTATGTCGAATGTAGATCTATTGAAAGGTCAAGAACGACCGAGAGCGTGGAGAGCGGTGCAGTGCACGGATCGAGTGGGCACGATCACGAAACGGGTCGTTCCGGTAAGGCCGATGGTGCGCTAGTAACTGGCAGGCGGCGGCGGCGTCGCGTGTGCGTCGCGGTCGTGGCGTGCGGTTTGATGACGGTTGCGGTGTTTGCACTGGACAACGATCGTGCCGCCGTCGGCGCCCCTGTAGCACCGGCGGGCCCGTCATCTGCGGTAGGAGCGGCGAGCGTGGGTGTGGGTCTTGGGGTGCCGGCTGGATATCTGAGCTTGTACCGGCGGGCGGCTGCTCGGTACGGCCTTGACTGGGTCTACCTCGCGGCGGTGGGGAGTGCGGAGTCTGATCACGGTCGCGCATCGCTTTCGGGTGTTCGGCGCGGCGCCAACGCGGCCGGAGCGGCTGGTCCGGCGCAGTTTGTCGCCGCGACGTGGCAGCGCTTCGGCGTTGATGCCAACGGCGATGGTCGCCGTGACCCTCACGATCCCGCCGACGCGATCTTCGCGATGGCCGCCTCCCTACGAGCGTCGGGCGCTCCGGAGAACTGGACCGCCGCGCTCGGCGCCTACAACCATTCCCCGGCGTACGTACGCGCGGTGATGCGAACGGCGCGACCTACCGTGGCTATGAGATCGCCGTCGATCTCACGTTGTCGCTCTGCCCTACGCCGCAGCCCTGTTGGTCGCTCCCCCGACCCGCCTCACCGGCGGCGGCCCGGTGAGCGACACGGCGCCGGAGTGGCATCTGCAGGCTGTGGGCGACCCTGGACAGGTCGTGCGAGCTGTGCGGTTTGGCTGAGTGGCCGCAGTCCCACCAGACACTGACGTCGAGTACCACGAGTCCGACGCCGCGCACCACATCGACCCGGCGCACCTCCCGGCCGCCACGCGCTGGCTGGCGGATACCCTCCGGCCGGGCGTTGCCGGCGGCGGCGCGATGTGAGAGGTTCGCCGCATGCGTGGCCTACGGCGCAAGCGGGAGGCCAGCCGGACGTTCACCTGCTTCGGCGGAGCCTGCACCGTCGCGGTGTCAGGGAAGGGCCCCGACGGCGACGCGGAGGCCGCGGTGTACGCCGCGCGCGACCGGATGCTCGCCTGGCACGAGACGTTCACGCGCTTCCGGGCCAGCGAGCTGCGGGCCCTCAACGACGACCCCGCCCCGTGTGTCGCGGTGAGCGCGGCGATGGCGGCGTTCGCCCGGGCGGCCATCGACGCGGCGGCGCTGACCGGAGGCCTGGCCGACGCCACGCTGCTCGACGAGATCGAGGCGGCGGGATACCGCGAGGACCGGCTGCGGGGCTCCCTGGCGATCTCCCTGCAGATGGTGATGGCGCCGGAACGCCGGCCCGCGCAGCCCCGCCCCGACGTGCGCTGGCGGCAGGTGGCGGTCGACGTGGAGGCGTCGACGGTGACGCGCCCGCCGGGGCTGCGCCTGGACGGCGGCGGGATCGTCAAGGGGCTGGCCGCCGACCTGCTGGCCCGGGAGCTCGGACAGCACACGTGCTTCGGGGTGGACTGCGAAGGCGACATGCGCTTCGGCGGGACCGGCGCCCCGGAGCGGACCATCGCCGTCGTCAGCCCGTTCGACACCGGGACGGTGCTGCACGAGCTCACGGTCGTCGACGGCGCGGTGGCCCAGACCGGGATCACCAAGCGCAGCTGGCTGGAGGGCGGCCGCCCGCACCACCACCTCCTGGACCCGTCCACCGGGCAGCCGGCCTACACGGGCGTCATCGAGGTCACGGCGCTCGCCCGGACCGCGCTGGAGGGCGAGGCGCGAGCCAAGGCCGCGCTGCTCAGCGGCCCGGACGCCGCCGCCGGCTGGCTGCCGCACGGTGGCGTGGTGGTCTTCGATGACGGCTCGCATCACATGGCCGGTTAGGCCGTCCGTCGCGGAGGCCGTGCCTGGGCTTCACGGGGTGGGGATCACCAGTTGCGGAATCCGGCACAGCATGTCCCCACCCTCAGGCCGGTTGGCCCCAGACGTGCGATGGGGCGGTGAGGCGAGCGGAGAGGGGGGGATTCGAACCCCCGAGACCCTTGCGGGCCTGCCGGTTTTCAAGACCGGTGCATTCAACCGCTCTGCCACCTCTCCGGAGGGACGCACGGCAGCGTATCCCCGAACCAAGGTGGGCGGTGCCCGTCAGACGTCCACGCCGGAGCGGGCGCCCCTGGTCAGGAACGGCGGGCCCCCAGGTCTGGCGGCGTGGGCGCTCCGTAGGTGATCGCCAGCTCCCCGCCGGACGGGAAACGGACGCCGATGACGGGCCGGCCGTCGCCTCGGTCCGTCTCGAGGGCCGCGACGACATCGTCATCCGGCGACCCACGGACCGCCTGCGGCCGGGAGCCTCCTCTACACTGAGGCACCCCGGAGAGGTGGCCGAGAGGCTGAAGGCGCCCGCCTGCTAAGTGGGTATGGGGTTGAACGCTCCATCGCGGGTTCGAATCCCGCCCTCTCCGCTGGACGCCGGACCGCCGCGTGACCACGCTCCTCTTCGTCTGCCTGGGCAACATCTGCCGCTCGCCCACGGGCGAGGGGGTCATGCGTTCGCTCGTACGGGCCGCCGGCCTCGAGCACGAGATCGACGTCGACAGCGCCGGGACCGGCAGCTGGCACGTCGGTGCCCCGCCGGACCCGCGCTCCACGCGGGCCGCGGAGCGTCGCGGGATCCGCCTGCAGGGCGCGGCGCGGCAGCTGACGCGTGAGGACCTGGACCGCTTCGACCTCGTGCTGTGCGCCGACGCCGCGAACGTGCGCGACGTCATGGACCTCGTCGGCACGGACGCCGACCGACGGGCCAAGGTCCATCTCCTGCGGGAGTTCGATCCGGTCGCGGTGGCGGCCGGCGACCTCGACGTGCCCGACCCGTACACCGGTGGGCCCGAGGGCTTCGACATCGTGCTGGACCAGGTCATCGCCGCGTGCGAGGGCGTTCTCGCGAACGTGCGGGCGGGAACGCGGCCGTCGCAGTGACCGTCTGGGCGGCCGCCGAGGCCTGTCCCGTCGGCCGGGCGGAGACTAAGGTTCCCGCCGTGTCGACCCCCGCCCTGCCCAACGCCCGCCGCGTGCGCGTCCTCGCCGCCGGCGGGACGATCGCGATGACCGGGCAGGCCGGCGCGACCCCCGAACTGGACGCCGCCGCCCTCATCGCCGCGCTCCCCGCCCTCGCCCACCGTTCGGGGCTGACGGCCGAGACGATCATCAACGTCCCCAGCGCGCACCTGACGCTGGCCGACCAGCTGGAGATCTGCAAGGCCGCCCGCGACGCGGCGCGCCGCGGCATCGGCGTCGTCGTCACCCACGGCACCGACGTCATGGAGGAGACGGCCATGCTGTGCGACGTCATCAACGACGCCGAGGCCCCGATCGTCTTCACCGGCGCCATCCGGCCGGCGACCGCCGCGGGTGCCGACGGCCCCGCCAACCTCATGGACGCCATCTCGGTCGCCGCCAGCGAGCACGCCGCCGGCATGGGGGTCCTCGTCGTGTTCGGCGGCGAGATCCACCACGCCCGTTGCGCGCGCAAGACCGACACGACCTCGCTCGTGGCCTTCAGCTCCCCGCAGACCGGTCCCCTCGGCCGCGTCACCGAGGGGCACGCCACGATCTGGTCGCGCCTGCCCCGCAACCCGCCACTGGACCCCCCCGACCTCGAGCGCCGCGTGCTGATCGTCCCCACCACCGCCGGGGACGACGGCTCGCTCGCCCGCGCCGCGCTCGGCGCCGAGCCCGACGGCGTGATCATCGGCACCCTCGGGGCCGGGCACCTGACCCCCGAGCTGCTGCAGCTGTGGGCGGACGCCGCCGAGCGCATCCCCGTCGTCGCCTACTGCCGCCCCGAGCGCGGCGTCGTGCTCACCGGCACCTACGGGTACGCCGGCTCCGAGCAGGACCTGCGCGGCACCCCCATCATCCCCGCCGGCTTCCTCAGCCCGCAGGCCGCGCGCATGAAGCTGCTCTGCTGCCTGGCCTCCCGGCTGTCCATCGAGGAGACCCGGTGGGCGTTCTCGCAGGACGACGGGTAAACGGGTCGCGATCCTCGCCTGACGGACGCCGAGCGCTCCGCGCGAGGCTGTCCGCTGGCTCGGATGCGACCCGTTTACCTTGGGAGTTGCGGGGCCGTGGTGCCTTGCGCTTGGCGCCGGCGATCCCCGGCCCCACAACTCCCGGCTCGCGGTGTCCGTCGGCGTTGTGGCCTGCGCTTCGCGCGGCCCCGCAGCCTCGGCCTACGGTCTCCCTTCCGTGTCCGCTACCGGGGCTCGGCGGTAGGACGGGAGGTGCGGATGGGGTGGGGGCCAGACGAGCTCGGCGCCCTCGGTGTCGATCTTGACCACGTCCGGCGGAGGGATGGTGCCGGCGGCCACGAGCGTGTCGACGGTGGCGACGTCCACGTCGATGACCTCCCGGGTGGCCTCGTGGCCGCCGACGTCCGCAAGCAGCTCGCGTCCTCCACGACCACCAGCGCCGCGCGGCCGTCGTGATCGCCGACGGCGATCCGGTGCACCTCCTCAGCGCACGCACCATCGCCTGGTGCACCGACGGCTCCAGGTCCCCGCGCAGGATCACCCCGGCGTGCGCGTGCTCGAGCGGCAGGTGGGCGCACGAGACGGACATCCCCGCGGCCGGACCGTCCTTATGGTCAGCGGGGCACGGCGGTACCACTCGCGGAGGCGGGCCACGGAGTGGCGCCCGGTCGCTGAGCTGCGCAGCAGTGCCGCGATCCGCGTCCGGCGCCGATCGGAGAAGCGCACCACCAGGTGCGCGCCCGCGTAGCGCACCCGTCCGGTGACCGCGTGGCGCAGGCGCACGGCGGGCGTGCGGCGTGCAGCGTCCGGGTGGCCTGCGCGGTCATTGTCACCGATCCGACAATGGTGGCAGGTACGGGACACGGCGTGCCGCCGACGGGCATCCGCACCGCACGTTCGCGGGCGGTGCACAGCCGAACGTGCGGAGGCGGCCCAGCGAACGCCCGGGCGTCAGGCGGCGTCGCACCTTGGCCGGGCGGGGGACGGGAGACGTACGGCACCGCCGTGCGTAGCCGCTGCGGCCCTTTGCCCCGCACGACCGGGCGGAGCGACCGCGGCCGGGTCGGCCGTAGGCTCCGCCCCGGATCGGGTCATGTGCCGGATTCGGGGCGACGTCTCCCCGGCGCGGTTACCAGTTCGACAGCGAAGCTTCGAGGATGGCGGTCAGGTCGTCGCCCGACGGCTCCTTCGGGGCGATGGTCAGCAGGCGCTGCTGCTTGAGCGCCCCGTCGACGAGGGCGGGGATGTCGGCGGCCGTGTAGCCCAGCTCCTCGATGCCGCGGGCGGCACCGATGTCGCGCATCAGCGCGACGATGGCCTCGGGCAGTGCGTCGGGGCCCGGATCGGTGACCGCCGCGCCCGTCAGCAGCTCGGCGACGTGGTGGTGGCGCTCGGGCATCGCGTCGTAGGTGAAGCGGAAGGCGGCCGGCGCGGTGACGATGACCGAGTGCCCGTGCGGCACGAACGGGTGGTCGTCCGGGTAGCCGGGCGGCCGGTAGACGTGCTTGAGCCCGGCGATCGGGTAGGCGCAGGCGTGAGGGATGTGGACGCCGGCCGAGCCGAAGCCGATCCCCGCCGTGGTGGCGGCGAGCATCATCGCCCCACGGGCCTCCACGTCGTCTGCGTCGGCGACCGCGCGGCGCAGGAACCGACCGCCCTGCTCCAGCGCGTGCGCGGACCACAGGTCGGCGATCGGGTTGGAGCCCTGGTAGGGCGGGCGGTCGCCCGGGGTCGCCGGGAACGGGCGCGTGTCGAAGGGCCGCGACAGGTAGGACTCCGCGGCGTGGCAGACGACGTCCAGCCCGCACGAGGCGACGACGTCCGCGTTCAGCGTCCGCGTGAGCTCCGGGTCGACGATGGCCTGGGTGGCGCGCAGGTAGCGGTGCGAGATGCCCGATTTGACCTTCAGCTGCGGCAGGTCGAGGATCGCCACCGTCGTGGCCTCGCTGCCGGTGCCGCTCGTCGTCGGGATCGCCAGGTGGGGCAGCAGCGGGGACGGCGGCTTGCGTCCCTGGCCGATCGGCGGGTTGATGTAGGCCATGATATCGGCGGGGTGGCTGACGACGAGGTCGGCGACCTTGGCCGTGTCCATGGCCGAGCCGCCGCCGACGGAGACGAAGCCGTCCACGCCGGCGTCCTGCGCGAAGGCCGCGGCGTGCTGCATCGACTCCAGGTCGGGCTCCACGCGGGACTCGGCGTAGACGACGACGTCGATTCCGGCGGTCCGCGCCGAGGCGGCGACGCGGTCGGCGTGCCCCGCGGCCTGCACGCCGGGGTCGGTGACCAGCAGCGCCCGCGTCACCCCGAGGCGCGCGAGCTCCCAGCCGGCGTCGTCGCACGCCCCGGGTCCGTACTTCACCGGGGTGGCCTCGAGGGTGAAGATGGTCTCGTGGTCGGGCGTCATGGCGGGGTGACCTCCAGGGCCTCCAGGGCGCCGCGCAGCCGGGGCGGCAGCGCGGGGACGGGTCGGCGCGTGGTGCGGTCGACGAAGACGTGCACGAACCAGCCGGGCGCCGCGGACGCGTCGACCCCCGACGGGAACAGCGCAAGCTCGTAGGTCACCGATGAGCGACCGAGGCGCCCGACCCGGAGGCAGGCGTCGACGACATCCGGGAAGGCGAGCGCGGCGGTGTAGCGGCAGTGGGACTCCGCACACAACCCGACGATCTCGCCGCCGTGGATGTCCAGGCCGCCCTCCCGGATGAGGTAGGCGTTGATGACGGTGTCGAAGAACCCGTAGTACTCGATGTTGTTGACGTGGCCGTACACGTCGTTGTCCTTCCAGCGCGTGGACAGGGCGCTGTGGTGCGGGTAGTCGGCCCGCGTCGGCGGTGGCTCGCTGCTCACCGCCCGGACCCTACGCCAGGCGCTCAGCCCGCGGCGTCGTCGGCGCCGGTCGCCTGGGCCGCGGCCCCCGCCACGACGGCGCTCGTGATCTGCGCGAGGTCGGCGTCGCTCGTGACGTAGGGCGGCATCGTGTAGATCAGGTCGCGGAACGGGCGCAGCCACACCCCGGCGTCCACTGCCGCCGCCGTGACCCGCGGGACGTCCACCGGGCCCTCGAGCTGGACGACGCCGATCGCGCCGAGCACGCGCACGTCGGCGACGCCGGGCAGCGCCCGGGCGGGCTCCAGGCCCTCGCGCAGGCCGCGCGCGAGCCGGGGGACGTCCTGGAGCCAGCCGCCGTCCAGCAGCAGCTGCGTGGAGGCCAGCGCGGCGGCGCAGGCCAGCGGGTTGGCCATGTACGTGGGGCCGTGCATGAGCGCGCCACCGGCTTCCGGCCGGCGCAGCGCCCGCGCGACGCGGGGGGTGCACAGCGTGGCGGCGAGGGTCATCGTCCCCCCGGTCAGCGCCTTGCCCAGGCACAGGATGTCGGGGTTGACCACGGCGTGGTCGGCGGCGAAGAGCACGCCGGTGCGCCCGAACCCCGTGGCGATCTCGTCGAGGATGAGCAGCAGGCCGTGCCGGTCGCAGACCTCGCGCAGGTGCGCCACGCAGGCGGGGGCGTACACGTGCATGCCCCCGGCGCCCTGCACGACGGGCTCGACGATGACCGCGGCGAGCTCGTGGGCGTGCTCGGAGGCGAGGTCGTCGACGGCCGCCGCCCACTCGGCGTCCAGTCGGGCGTCGAAACCGCCCGGCGGCCGCGGCGCGAAGACGTGCTGGGCCAGCACGCCCGTGAACAGCGAGTGCATGCCGCCCTCGGGGTCACAGACCGCCATCGCCCCCGCCGTGTCGCCGTGGTAGCCGCCGCGGATGGTGAGCAGCTTGGTCCGCCCGGTCGACCCGTCCGCCCGCGCTGCCTGGAGGGCCATCTTGATCGCCACCTCGACGGCCACCGACCCCGAGTCGGCGAAGAACACGTGCTCCAGTCCCTCCGGCGTCATCGCCACCAGGCGCTGGGCCAGGACGATCGCCCCCTCGTGGGTGAGGCCGCCGAACATGACGTGGGCCATGCGCTCCAGCTGCTCGCGCAGCGCGGTGTCGATCGCCGGATGCCCGTACCCGTGGACCGCGCACCACCACGAGGACATGCCGTCGACGAGCTCGCGCCCGTCGGCCAGCGTCAGGCGCACCCCGGACGCGCCGACGACCGGCAGCACGTCGCCGGTGGCGGGCATCGGCCCGTACGGGTGCCACACGTGGCGGCGGTCGGCGGCCAGCAGGGCGTCCCAGTCCATGCCCCCAGCATGTCGCACCCCCGGCACCGTCGACGGCGGCATCGCGCCCGGTCTCCCACGGCGGGGTGCCGCCCAAGCTGCCCGCGCGATAGATTTCCGGGCATGGGACTCGTCCTCGCCGCCACCTTCTCGCTCTGCCTGTGGATCGTCCTGTGGGGCATCGGCTTCGGCCGCACCGGCGACGCGTTCATCGTCAGCGTCGTCCCGATCGTGCTGCTCGCGATCGGCTCGAAGATGATCGGGTCGGGCCTGAACCGCAGCTCGACGATCGACCGCGACTGACGCCTCGGCGGTTCAGTCGGTCAGCGCGTCGGCCAGCTCGTCGCGCAGTGCGGGATCGCGGTCGCCGGCGGTGCGCTGCGAGGCGTAGGTGACGGCGAGGAAGCGCTCGATCGCTTCGATGACCGGCGCGGTGCGCCAGCTCGGGATGACGTCGAAGGCGTGCTGCCCGCCCTGCATCTCGCCGTAGAGCACGGGCTGCCGGGAGGTGGCGCGCAGCTCCTGCACGAAGCGGTGCGCGTCGGCGACGGGGACGAGCGAGTCCCGGGAGCCGTGCAGCACGAGGAACGGCGGCGAGCCTGCGTGGATGCGGAAGCGCGGGGAGGCGTCCCGGTAGCGCTCGGGTGCGTGCTGGCGGCGCGCACGGAAGACGAGCGGCGCGAGGACGACGTCGTGCAGGGCGGGCAGGTGGATGCGGTCCTCGTCGACGAAGTCGTAGACGCCGTAGAAGGGGACGGCCGCCGCGACGGAGGTGTCGGCGTCCTCGAACCCGGGCTGCAGGGTGCGGTCGTCGGAGGTCAGCGCCGCCAGCGCGCTGAGGTGCCCGCCGGCCGAGCCGCCGGTGATGGCGATGAACTCCGGGTCCACGTCGTGCTCGGCGGCGTGCTCGCGCAGCCAGGCGATGGCGCGCTTGACGTCGACGACGTGGTCGGGCCACTGCGCCCACGGGCTGAGGCGATAGTCGATGTTCATGCCGACGAAGCCGTTGGCCGCCAGGTGGGTGAGCAGGGGGATGCCCTGCTCGCGGCGGCTGCCCAGCACCCAGGCGCCGCCGTGGACCTGGACGATGGCCGGGCGCGGGGCGGTCGCGGGCTCCAGCGGCAGGTAGAGGTCGGCCAGCAGCGGACGCCCGTCGACGCGGGCGAACTCCACGCCACGCACGATCCGCACGTCCTTGCGCGTGAAGGCCAGCCACGGGAAGGCGATGTGGCGGAGGGGGTACCGCGGGGCCTGGGCGTCGTCGGCGACGTCCAGGTCGGCGACGAGCCCGCCGGTCGACACGCGGGTGCGGCGGGCGTTGAGGATGAGGGGGACCGAGGCGAGGTCGGTGGCCACCAGCAGTACCAGGCCGACGAGGCCGGCGAGGTGGTCGGCGGCGCCCGCGAGGACGAGCACGAGGGCCCCGACGGCGCTGAGGACGATGAGGTGCAGCGCCAGTTCGGTGGTGGCGAACGCCGCCGCCCAGCTCGGGGCGACCAGCCACCACGCCCGGCGCGGGAAACGCGCGTTGAGGACGGCGGCGGCGGCGGTGACGCCGAGGGCGGCGAGCAGGACGGCGGCGACGGTCGACATGTACGCCAGCGTACCCTCACGGCCGCGCCGTGGGCTGTGGCGCGGTCCGCTCGTCGAGCGTGGATCAATGCCCATCCCCTTGGGCACGATCCCACGCTCGACGTCCGTGCGGACCCCGATTACCCTGGGGGGCATGTGCCGCAACATCCGCCAGCTCCACAACTTCGCGCCGCCGGCCACCGAGGACGAGGTCCGCGCCGCCGCCCTGCAGTACGTGCGCAAGGTCAGCGGGTCCACGAAGCCCTCGCAGGCCAACGAGGCCGCGTTC
>JBBSUL010000029.1:0-28178 GCA_038234375.1 Solirubrobacterales bacterium
CGGGTCCGAGCTCGCGGCGTCGGGCTCGGTGAGCGCGAAGCACGAGCGGACGTCGTCCTCGAGCAGTGGACGCGCGTAGCGCTCGACCTGCTCCGGGGTTCCGTAGTCGAGCATCGCCTCCGCGTTGCCGGTGTCCGGAAAGGAGCAGTTGAAGATCGCCGGGGCGACTGCCAGCGAGCGGCCCATCTCCTCGCAGAGGACGCCGTAGTCGACGTTGGTGAGCCCGGGACCGTCGTGGTGGTTGGCGAGCCAGAGGTTCCAGAGTCCCGCCGCGCGTGCCTTTGCGCGCAGCTCGCGGATCGAGGCCGGGTAGGCGACGCCGGGGCCGACCTCGTCGTCGATCGCGCGGGCCAGCTCGGCTTCCCGCGGGAGGACGTGCTCAGCGAGGAACGTCCGCAGCTGCTCGCGCAGCTCGACGACCCGGTCGGAGAGCGCGAAATCCACTAGACGCGCGGCAGGAACGCGCTGAGCGCGGCGTTCACCGGTTCGGGGTGGGTGAGGTTCGCCGCGTGACCGGCGCTCTCGACGACGACGAGCTCGGCGTCGGGCAGCGCCGTGGCGACGCCGCGCGCGACGGCAACGTCGATCGCGAGGTCCTGCTCACCGTGGACGACGAGGGCGGGCATCGTGAGCTCGCCCGCGCGGCCGACGACATCGTCCTCGCGGGAGACGAGCGTCGTGAAGACCTGGCGGACGCGCTCGTGCGGCATCGCCTTCCAGCGCTCCTGCCAGACCGGGGTCCCCTCCCAGCCTGGGCCGAGGATGATCTGGGCGACAGTGTCGAGCACCTCCTGCGGCGGCCCCTCGGGACCCGTCCACGCGTCGATGAGCTGGTGATAGCCCGCGGCCTTTTCTTCGTCCTCGGGGCCGAACTGCGTGTCCATCAGGACGAGGGCGCGGACGCGGTCAGGGGCGGTGAGCGCCGCGCGCAGGGAGAGGTAGCCGCCCTGCGACATCCCGGCGAGGACCGCGCGCTCGACGTCGAGGTGGTCGAGCAGTCCGAGGAGGTCGCGACCCGAGTCCCAGTAGGAGAACGGGTCCTCCGTCGCCTCCGTCTTCCCGTGCCCGCGCTCGTCCCAGCGGATGCAGCGCCAGGGGCCGGAGAGCGCGGCGACCTGCGCGTCGAACATCGTGTGGTCCATGAAGAGGCCATGGGAGAAGACGATGACGTCGTCGCCCTGCTCGGTGTCTTCGTAGAACAGGCGCTGTCCGTTGATGTCAGCGTGCGGCATGGGCGGGGTCCTCCTCGTAGAGTGCGGCGATCGTCGCGGCGTAGGTCTCGGCGATCGGCTTGCGCTTGAGCTTCATGGTCGGCGTGAGCTGCGCGCCGCCGGGCTGCCAGTCGTCCGGGATGAGCGCGAAGCGCTTCACCTGCTCGACGCGCGCCATCCGCGCGTTCGCGGCCTCGACGCCGCGGGCGACCTCCTCGCGGACGCGGGGGTCCTGGGACAACGTCGCGAAGTCCCGCGCCTGCATCCCCTCGCGCTCGGCCCACGCGGCGGCGGCGTCGGGATCGAGGACGACGAGGGCGACGACGTAGGGTCGGCCGTCGCCGACGGCGCAGACCTGGCCGATGAGCGGCGATCCTGCCTTCAGCGTCGCCTCGATGTGCGCGGGGGACATGTTCTTGCCGGCCGCGTTGATGATGAGCTCCTTCTTGCGGTCGACGATCGAGAGGTAGCCGTCCTCGTCGAGCGACCCGATGTCCCCCGTTCGCAGCCACCCGTCGGCGTCGATCGCCTCCGCGGTGCGGTCGGGCAGGTTGCGGTAGCCCGCCATCACCCCGGGGGAGCGGACGAGCACCTCGCCGTCGGGGGCGATCCGCAGCTCGACGTCCATGAGCGCCGTGCCGACCGTGCCCACACGGACCTGCGGCGGTGAGGCCGTCGCCACGCCGGTGCACTCCGACAGCCCGTACTCCTCCGACAGCGGCACGCCGACCTCGCGCCAGAACTCAACGAGCTCGGCGGGAACAGGCGCCGCGCCGACATACGCGGTCCTCAGGCGGTCAAAGCCGAGCGAGGAGCGGAGCGCGGGCCCGGCCGCCGAGAGGTCGGCGTCGGGCCCGAGCTTCGCGGAGACCGCGGCGCGGAGCTTCTCCCACAACCGGGGCGGGGCGAAGAAGAACTGCGGGCGGACCTGCGCCAGGTGGGCTGCGACCTGCGTCCCGTCGGGGCAGCACGTGACCGTCATCCCGAGAACGAGCGGAAGGTACTGCGAGTTGAGCCGCTCGGCGATGTGGGCCATCGGGAGGTAGTCGATGACCTCCGATCTCGGTTCGAGGCCGGCGCGCTCGGCGAGGGCCCGGACCATCCACAGGACGCTCGCGTGTGTGAGCTGGACACCCTTCGGGCGCCCCGTCGTCCCCGAGGTGTAGATGATCGTCGCGATGTCGTCCGGGCCGGCCTCGGCGTCCGGGCCCGCCGGCGCCGACCAGAGCGCCTCGTCCTCGACCCGGAGAACGTGCGCAACCGGCGCGCCGTGCGTCTGGACCGCCTCGCGGAGCACGTCCTCGAAGCCGGCCTCGGTGATGACGACGCGGGCCCCCGCGTCGGAGAGGACGTAGGCGAGGTCCGCTCCCGGGGAGGTGTTGTAGAGCGAGAACGGGATCGCCCCCGCGATGAGGACCCCGGTGTCGGCGGCGTGGAACTCCGGCCGGTTGGAAAGCAGGAGGGCGACCGTGTCGCCTCGGCCGACGCCGAGGGCGCGCAGCGTCGTCGCGATGGATTCGGCCCGGCGCTCCAGCTCGGCCCAGGACCACTGGACCCGGGGTTCGAGGGTGCGGACGGCGACCTCCTCGCGGTGGGCGACGACCGTCGCGCGGAACGCAGCGGGGACGGTGATCGCCGAGGTGGTGGTCGACATCTTCGCTCCTTCGGGTGGCGGCCGAGGCTGACTGCAGACGACCTAGGTGGTCCGATCCCCATGCCGCCGCTGCAAGCCCTCCATCGGACTCGAACCGATGACCCCTTCCTTACCATGGAAGTGCTCTACCACTGAGCTAGGAGGGCGTGGCGGTCAATCCTAGCGGCCGCGGTCAGACGGCGAGGCGCGGCAGCTCGATCGCCGGGCAGCGGTCCATGACGACCGCCAGGCCGGCCTCCCTGGCGCGGGCGGCGGCGGCGCCGTCGATGACGCCAAGCTGCATCCACACGGCCTTGGCGCCGACGGCGATCGCCTCGTCCACGGACTCGCCGGCCACCTCCGCGCGGCGGAAGATGTCGACGACCTCGACGCTCTCGGAAGCGGGGATCGACGGCACATCCGGATAGCAGCGCTCGCCGAGGATCTCGTCCTCGTTGGGGTTCACCGGGATGATGCGGTATCCCCGCTCCTGCAGGAAGGCGGCGACGCGATGGGAGTCGCGGGCGTCGTTGGGCGAGCAACCGACCACCGCCCAGGTCTTGGTCTCCGTCAGGACCTCGCGGATCGTCTCGTCGGTCGAGTCGTGGCGCATGTCTCACAGTGTGCCCGCCCTGAGACCCGGGTGAACCCCCAGGCACGCGGGGGCGTGTCGCCGCACTGCGTGGAGCCTGGGTGTCGTAGAACAGCAATGAAACTCCGTTCACATCCCCCGGGGCGGCCGGTTGACGGTGCGTGGAGGTTGGGTGTCGTAGAACAGCAATGAAACTCCGTTCACATCTTCGGGCCCGCAGCCCCCCGTTCCGCGCCGGGCTACGCTGGCTCTGATGACCGACACGCCCGGCAACCCACCGCCCCCGGCCTGCCCGGACGGGGTCTGCGCCGACGACGTCCCGCCGCTGATCGGCGGGCACCTCACGGGGACCGACCTGACGCTCGACGAGGCCGCGGCCCGGGCGCTGGACGACGCTCCCCTGCCCGGCACCCTCACCGACCTGCAGCGACGCCTGGTGCACGAGCGTGCCCTCGGACTGTAGTGGCGCCCACCACCACGCGCCGGGGCTGAACCCGGCCCTGGAGGACGTGCGCTACTGCCCTCGCTGCGCCGCGCCCGCGACCGTCGACGCGCCCCGCTCGCTGCACTGCCCGACCTGCGGCTACCGGGCCTTCTACAACCCCAAGCCCGTCGCCGGCGCGATCCCCCGCGACGCGCACGGGCGGATCGTCCTGTTGCGCCGCGGCACCGATCCCGGCCGCGGCCTGTGGACGTTCCCGGGCGGCTTCGTCGACCTGGGTGAGTCCGTCGAGCAGGCGGCGATCCGCGAGACCCAGGAGGAGCTGCGGATCACGGTCACCCTCGACGGCCTGGTCGGGGTGTACTCCCGCCCGCAGGACCGCGTCGTGCTCGTCGTCTACACGGCGACCACGGGCGAACCTCCGCAGACGACTCCCGAAGCGGTCGAGGTCCGGGCCTTCGAGCCCGGGCACCTGCCCTGGGACGAGCTGGCCTTCTGGTCGACCGAGCAGGCGCTCCGCGACGCGGTCGCCCGCTGACCCCGGCGCCGCTCAGGTCCTCGGTGGCGGAGCGGGCCGGTCACCGCCGCAGGCAGCCGACGGTGACCGGCTGGTCGCGCTGCTTCGCAGCGCACAACCGCCGCAGAACCGCGGGGACGCGACGGCGCGGTACACGGTTCGCTGGCGACGTGGGCGGAGCGCCCCACCACGCGCGTCGCGCTCCTACGCCTTGACGAGGTCGATGACGAAGACGAGCGTCGCGTTGGGCTGGATGGACGGCGGCTGGCCCTGTTTGCCGTAGGCCTGGTCCGGCGGGATCACGAGCTCGCGGCGCCCCCCGACCTTCATGCCGACCACGCCCTCGTCCCAGCCGGGGATGACGTCCCCCTGCCCGAGCGTGAACGGGAAGTCCATGTTGCGGTCCCAGGAGGCATCGAACTGCTTGCCGTCCTCGTAGCTGACGCCCACGTAGCGCACGGAGATCTTGGCGCCCTTCTTGGCCTCCTTGCCCTTGCCGACGACGATGTCCTTGACGACGAGCTTGCTCGGCGCGTCGCCCTTGGGCTTGGGGATCGACGGCTTCTTGTCCAGGTCCTTGCTGATCGGCAGCACGGCACCGTCGCCCGAGGTGTCCGTCTCGGCGGCCGGCGCGGCGGTCGACGTCGACGCCGACGTGCTCTTGGCGTCGGCGGTCAGCGCGGCAGGCGGCTTGGAGGACAGGGCCTGGTCGGCGACGCCGGGCTCGTAGGAGTCCCCGCATCCGGCGGCGGTCACCGCGAGCAGAGCGCCGACCAGGGCCGTCGCCGTCTTTGGAGTCAGCTTCATGGTCCCGCAGTGTGCCAGAGGCCCGGGCCCGCGCGCTCCACCGTCCACCGCCGTGCGGGTGTCGGATACCGTGCGTCCGTGGCCACCTCGTCCAGCCCCCCGGTCGCGACCGGCGCCCCGGATGCCTACGCGTCCGGCCCGCATCCACCGTGGCTGGAGACCGACTGGTCCCGCTTCCTGCGCTGGCACGAGCTCGCCGGCCGGCCGGTCAATGTCCTGGACACCGGCGCCGGCGGCGGCGACGAGGACTCCCCGCCGCTGGTCTTCGTCCACGGCCATTCGGCGTGCTGGCAGCACTGGCTGGAGCAGCTGCCGCACTTCATGGGACACCGGCGGTGCATCGCGCTGGACCTCCCGGGGTTCGGGCGCTCCCCTCTGCCTGACGACGGTGTCTCGATGAGCGGGTACGCGCGCATCGTGGACGAGCTGATGGACCGCCTGGACCTCGGGCCTGCGTGCGTGGTGGGGAACTCGATGGGCGGGTTCGTGGCCGCCGAGCTGGCGATCCGCTTCCCGCAGCGCGTGGAGCGCCTCGTGCTCGTCGCCGCCGCCGGCATGGCGGGTGGCTACATCGGCCTGCCGACCGAGCTCATCGCCCACCCCACGGGGATCGCGGCCGGACGGGTGCTGTTCGGCCTGGGCGGCGTGCCGGACGGCCTGGCCCAGGCCCTGGCCACGCGCCGCAACGGACGGCGCCTGGCGCTGGGCTTCGTCGTCACCCACCCACGGCGCCTGCACCCGGCGCTCGTCGTGGAGATCCTCAACGGCACCGGCAAGCCGGCCGCCGCCCGCGCCGCCGTCGAGCTGGCGGGGTACGACTTCAAGGACCGGGTGGGCGACATCGCGTGCCCGACGCTGATCGTGTGGGGGGACACCGACAACCTCGTCCCCGTCTCCTGCGCGGACGGCTACGCCGAAGCGATCCCCGACGCGCGCAAGATCATCTACGCGGACACCGGCCACCTGCCGATGGTCGAGCGTCCCGCGCGCTTCAACGCCGACCTGGCGGCGTTCCTGGCGCAGTGACCGACGCGGAGACAGACACCGCCCCGCGCCGCACGCAGGCCCAGCGCCGGTCCGCGACCCGGACCGCACTGCTGGACGCGGCGATCGACTGCCTCGTCCACGACGGCTACGCAAACCTCACCACGCGGCGCGTGGCCGACCGAGCCGGCGTTTCGCAGGGGACGCAGATGCACTACTTCCCCACCCGGGCGCTGTTCGTGGCCGAGGCGATCCGCCACGTGATGACCCAGCTCACGAGCGAGCTGCGCGCCCAGCTCGGGGAGGGCCCGATCGCGTCGGAGGCCGACCACATGGCCCAGCTGCTGGACGAGCTGTGGCGGGTCCACACCGGGCCGGTCTTCCAGGCCACGATGGAGCTGTGGGTCGCCGCGCGCACCGACGAGGAGATCCGGGCGGCGATGGACGAGGTCAGCCGCGACGTCACCCGGATGATCGCCGCCAGCGCCACGACCTATCTGCCGCAGACGATGGCTCGCCCCGGGGCCCGGGAGACGCTGGACCACACGCTGGCCACGATGCGCGGCCTGGCGGTGCTGCGCTTCACCAGCGACCCGGCCGACGTCGAGCGCCGCTGGCGCAGCTCGCGGCTGGCGCTGCTGGGGCTGTACGCGGGCCTCGGGCCGCCGCCGGACGAAGTCTGACGGCGGCGACGCCCGGGCCCGAGCGGCGTCGCACGACGACGGCCGGAGAGCGCAGCAGCAGTGGCGGGAGGAGGATTCGAACCTCCGAAGGCAGAGCCACACGGTTTACAGCCGCGCCCCTTTGACCGCTCAGGAATCCCGCCGCGGGTCGCGCAGTGTAGCGATCCGGACGTGGTCGCGATGGGACCGTGGCCACCCGTCCGCGCGCCCCGGAAACCCCTCAGCCGCGCCGCGAGACGCGCACGCTGAGGCGGCGACCGGCCCCACGCGACAGTCGGTGTCCGCCCCTGACCGTGTCGTGCGTGCGATCAGCCCGCGTCGCGCAGCCGCTGCGCCTCGGGCAGCGACTCGAGCTTCTTCAGCGTGTGGTTCTCGATCTGGCGGATGCGCTCGCGCGTGACGTTGAACGCACGACCGACCTCCTCCAGCGTCCGGGGGCGGCCGCCGGTGAGGCCGAAGCGCATCTCGATGACCTCACGCTCACGCTGGGGCAGCGTGGACAGCGCCCGGTGCACGTTCTCCTTGCGCAGCGAGTCGGAGGCCAGCTCGAACGGCGAGATCGCGCTCTCGTCCTCGACGAAGTCGCCGAGCTCGGACTCCTCCTCCTCGCCGATCGGCTTCTCCAGCGAGATCGGCTGCTGGCTCATGCGCATGATGTCGCGAACCTCGCGCACCGTGCACTCCAGCTCGTGGGCGATCTCCTCAGGGGACGGCTCCCGGCCGAGCGACTGCACGAGCTGGCGCTCGACGTGCACGACCTTGTTGAGCTTCTCGACCATGTGCACGGGGATGCGGATCGTGCGGCCCTTGTCGGCGATCGCACGGGTGACCGCCTGGCGGATCCACCACGTCGCGTACGTGGAGAACTTGTAGCCGCGGCGGTAGTCGAACTTCTCGACCGCGCGGATGAGGCCGAGCGAGCCCTCCTGGATGAGGTCCAGGAAGGTCAGGCCCCGCCCGAGGTAGCCCTTGGCGATCGACACGACCAGGCGCAGGTTGGCCTCGACCATCTGCTGCTTGGCGTCCATGTCGCCGCGCTCGATGCGCTGGGCCAGCGACACCTCGAGCTCGGCGGTGAGCAGCTCGACCTTGCCGATCGAGCGCAGGTACAGCCGCAGCGAGTCCAGCGACGGCTCGACCGTCAGGTCGATCTGCGGCTTCTTCGGGGCCGGCTGCTGGGCGGCGCGCGCCTCGGCGGCGGCCTCCATCTTGCCGTTGTCGCTGGTTGCGGGCTTGCCGTCGGCGGTGACGACGTCGATGCCCTGTTCGACCAGGTAGGCGTGCAGCTCGGTGACCTGCTCCTTGGACACCTCGACCTCGTCCAGCGACGAGGTGATCTGGTCGATGGTCAGCGAGCCCTTCTCGTGACCGTCGGCGATGAGCTGGCGGAGTTCGTCCATCTCGAAGATGGGTGCCTCGTCGGCCAGTAGTGCAGTGCTTTTCGTACTCAAACGAGTCCCTCACTCAAGCAGTTCCAGACGACCCTTCCCGAGCCGCCCCTCCATGTTCTGACTGTCTGTCCTGCTGAACTTCTGTGAGTGCCCGTCTGCGACGTGCGAGCGCGAGATTCCCCGCGAGGTGCTGCTGTGCTCGTTCTTGGCCTCTCGGACGGTGCCGGAGGAGAGCGTCAACCAGTGCCCGGAGTGATAGCACAAGTGACAACGAGCACGATCCATCCCGTTTGTCCCGCTACCCTCAGGCGTCCCGCCATGCACTCCTCCACCTCCGCCCTCTCCGGGCCCGACGTCCAGGCGTCGCTGCCCGGCCTTCAGGTCTCGCTATCCCGGGTGGGGGTGACCGGGGTGGAGAAGGTCATCCGCATCCGCACCCCGGACGGCGGCGAGCAGCTCTTCTACGCGACGCTCGAGTGCTTCGTCGACCTCGGGCCCCGCCAGAAGGGCGCCCACATGAGCCGCTTCGAGGAGACGGTCAACGACGCGATCGGGGAGGTCATCCTCGGCCAGTCGGCGTTCCGGGCCGAGACACTCGCCGAGCGCATCGCCGCGCTCGTGCGTGACCGCCAGGACGCGCGCCGCGCGGAGGTCACGATCACCGCTCGGTACCCGGAGCACAAGCCCGCCCCCGAGTCGGGCATCCCGACCCAGGAGATCTACACGTTGCACGGGAGCGCCGTCGCCTCCGCCACCGGCACCCGCCGCATGGTCGGGGTCGCCGCGCAGGGGATGACCGCCTGCCCGTGCGCGCAGGGCATCCTCACCGTCCGCGCCCGCGAGCGCCTGACCGCCGACGGGTTCGGAGAGGACGAGATCGTGCGGATCCTCGACGCCGTCCCCGTCGCCACCCACAACCAGCGGGGCCTGGGGACGCTGCACCTCGGCCTGCCCGAGGGCGTGAACGCCGAGCTGGAGGCAATGGACCTCGTGGCCATCGTCGAGGAGTCCATGAGCTCGGAGATCTACGAGCTCATGAAACGCAGCGACGAGGGCACCGTCGTCGAGAAGGCCCACCGTCGACCCCGCTTCGTCGAGGACTGCGTGCGCGAGGCGATCCGCGGGGCCCTGGGCCGTTACGCCGACCTGCCCGACACCGTCTTCCTCTCCGCCCGCCAGGAGAACCTGGAGACCATCCACCAGCACAACGTCACCGCCGAGCGCACCGGCCTGCTCGGGGAGTTGCGCGGTGAGCTTCACACCGGCGAGCACCTGACGCACCACACGTCGATGCGGGAGTGGCTGGACGGGCAATCCCGGCGCTGAGTCGCCGCCCGTCCGCCGGCCCGGTGGTCGGGATTGCCTTGGGAGATTTCCCGGACGGCCTGGGCTCTCGTCCGCGAGCACGCCTGGCCGGGAACTCCCGGGCTGCGGTGGCACCCGGACCCGCGGTTGATGTCAGGTCCTTCCGCGTGGAGCCTCGGTGCTGCGGTACGTCAACGAGACTCCACGCAGGTCCGGAACATCGTGCTCCTACTCGGCGGCGATCGAGGAGCAGCCGCGGAGGATGCCCTCCAGCGGGTCGGCCTCCAAGGCGACGAGCGGATACTCGTCGGCGCGCTCGTAGACCCGGCGCGGCAGGTCCCCGGACAGCGGGGGCGACGAGTCGTTGGCCAGGATCAGCAAACGGAAGGTCGAGCCCGTGAAAACGAAGACGGTGCTCCGGTCCTTGGTGACCCGGCGCTCGCGCTTGAGCGTCCCCGCGTCGATCTCGCGACGGGCGACCCCGAGGTTCGCCGGCCCACGGACCACCGTGGCGCCGCCCCGCTGCACGCAGGCCCGCAGGTCCCCGGGCAGATCGTCCTTGGAGCCGCTCACGGCGACGACGAACGCGACGACCGTCGCCACGGAGGCGAGCGCGATCAGCGCGCCGGCCGCCTTCACGCCTCGGTGCCCTGGACGGCGTGGTGGCGGCGCTCCTCGGCCTCGCGCAGGAGCCGCCGCAGGCCGAAGAAGTAGTCGACGCCCGAGATGATGGTGATGCCCACCGTGCCGTAGACCAGGACATCGAGCCACACCGGCGAGCCGTCCACCGCGATGAGGAAGAACACACACGCCACCTGCACCATCGTCTTGACCTTGCCCCACCAGTTCGCGGCGATGACCACGCCCTGCTGGGTGGCCACCATGCGCGTCGCGGTGACCGCGAACTCGCGCGCGATGATCACCGTCGCCACCCACGCCTGGACGCGGTCCAGGCTCACGAGCGCCATCAGCGCCGCCAGGATCAGCAACTTGTCGGCGATCGGGTCCATGAGCTTGCCGAAGTTCGTGATCGACCCGCGGGTGCGCGCGATGTAGCCGTCGACCGCGTCGGTCATCGAGGCCAGCGCGAACACCGAGGCGGCGAAGACGTCGCCGCCTGGCGTCTTGTCCAGCAGCGCGACGACGAGCACCGGGACCAGCAGGATCCGGAAGACCGTCAGCGCGTTGGGCAGGTTCAGGGTGAACACGCCCGGCCCATTATGAGGCCGCGCCGCCGCGCGGGCGGACGGTGCCGGTCAGCGACGCATCCCGAACGTGTCGGGGTCCGCGCGCTCCCAATCGGTGGCCCACGCGGACGGGGCCTGCGCCACGAGCTCGCCGGGGGACAGCCACTCATAGAGCTCGGCGTAGCTGCGCGAGGTGACGTGGTCGACCCGGCGCATGAGCAGGTGCGGGCCCAGATCCGCCATCGCAGACAGGCCCATCGAGCCGGTCAGGCGCATTGCCTCGTGCACGGCGGCCTGTTGGTAGCGGCGCACGCGCTCGGTCTTGTCGGGGACGTCCAGCGCGCGGCTGCGCTTCGGGTCCTGGGTGGCCACCCCGACCGGGCACTGGTTGGTGTGGCAGCGCTGGGACTGGATGCAGCCCACGGCCATCATCATCGCCCGCGCGGAGTTCGTGTAGTCCGCGCCCTGGGCCAGGCGCTTGACGATGTCGGTACCGGTCGCGACCTTGCCGCTGGCCCCTATCCGGATCTGCTCCCGCAGCCCGCAGCCCACCAGGGCGTTGTGGACGGTCATCAGGCCGTCGGTCAGCGGGGTGCCCATGTGGTCGGCGTACTCCATCGGCGCGGCGCCGGTCCCGCCCTCCGAGCCGTCGACCACGATGAAGTCCGGGGCGGTGCCCTCGTCGAGCATCGCCTTGCAGATGGCCAGCAGCTCGTGGCGGGTGCCGACGCAGAGCTTGAAGCCCGTCGGCTTGCCGCCCGCCAGTTCGCGCATGTGCGCGACGAAGCGGATCAGCTCGCGCGGGGTGGAGAACACGCGGTGCGCGGGCGGGCTGACGCACGTCCGGCCCTCGGGCACGTCGCGGGCGGCGGCGATCGCCGCCGTCACCTTCTCGCCGGGCAGCACGCCGCCGATACCCGGCTTGGCCCCCTGGCTGAGCTTCAGCGACACACACTTGACCTGCTCGTGGGCGGCCTTGTCGCGGAACTCGTCCGCGTCGAAGCCGCCGTCGCTCGTCCGCGCCCCGAAGTACCCGCTGCCCAGCTCCCAGATGACGTCGCCGCCGTGCAGGTGATGCTCGGTCAGCCCGCCCTCCCCGGTGTCGTGGGCGAAGCCGCCGGCCGCCGCCCCCTGGTTCAGCGCGGTCAGCGCCGCGCCCGACAGGGCGCCGAAGCTCATCGCGCTGACGTTCAGCAGCGCCATGTCGTACGGCTTGGTGCAGTCCGGACCGCCCACGGTCACGCGGGGCGGCGCGTCCGGCGGCTCCAGCGCGGCCGTGGAGTGCAGCAGCCACTCGTAGCCGACGGCGTCCACCTCCCGCTCGGTGCCGAAGCCCTGTTCGTCCTTGATGCCCTTGGCCCGCTGGTAGACCGAGCTGCGCTGGTCGCGATCGAACGGGCGGCCGTCGAAGTTGCGCTCGATGAAGTACTGCTGCATCTCGGGCCGGACCTTCTCCAGCGTGTAGCGGCCGTGGGCAAGGATCGGGTAGTTGCGCAGGATGCTGTGCCGGCGCTGCAGCAGGTCGTAGACGCCGAGAGCCGTGAGAGGCCCGAACACGACCGTGACCACCAGCCCCATGACCCGCTTCCCGCACGCGGTCAGCACCCCGCCGACAACGGCGAGCACGGCGGACAGGACGAGGGCGAGATAGCGCATCGAGGATGCCAACTACCCCCTGCGGGCACGGTCGAACCCGCAGCCGATGAGCGTCCGCTCACAGACGACGGGCGGCCGCGATGACGTCCTACGGTGGGGGCATGACTCCCACCGTCCCCACCCGCACCCTCGGCCGCCACGACGGCGGCCTGACCGTCTCCGCCCTCGGGCTGGGCTGCATGGGCATGTCGGACTTCTACACCGGCGGCCAGGACGACGAGCGGTCCGTCGCCACGATCCACCGCGCCCTGGAGATCGGCGTCACGCTGCTGGACACCGCCGACATGTACGGCCCCCACACCAACGAGCAGCTCGTCGGCCGGGCCATCGCCGACCGCCGCGACCGGGTGGTGCTGGCCACGAAGTTCGGCATCGTCCGCGACCCCGACGATGCGCGCGCCCGCGGCATCGACGGGAGCCCCGACTACGTGCGTCGCGCCGCCGACGCCTCGCTCCAGCGTCTCGGCGCCGACCATCTCGACCTCTACTCCCAGCACCGCGTCGACCCCGACACGCCGATCGAGGAGACCGTCTCAGCGATGGCCGACCTCGTGAGCGCGGGCAAGGTGCGCCACCTTGGGCTGTCGGAGGCCTCCGAGGAGACCGTCCGCCGCGCCCACGCCGTGCACCCGATCACGGCACTGCAGACCGAGTACTCGCTGTGGTCGCGGGAGGTCGAGGCGATCCTGCCCACCCTGCGGGAGCTGGGCATCGGCCTGGTCGCGTACTCGCCGCTGGGCCGAGGGTTCCTGTCGGGGGCGATCCGGTCGCTCGACGACCTCGACGACGACGACTTCCGCCGCCACTCGCCGCGCTTCAGCGAGGAGAACTTCGGCGCCAACCTCGCCGTCGTGGACGTCATCACCGAGCTGGCCTCCACCAAAGGATGCACGCCCGCGCAGCTCGCGCTGGCCTGGGTGCTCGGGCAGGGCGAGGACGTCGTCCCGATCCCGGGCACCAAGCGCGTGGAGCGCGTGGAGGAGAACGCCGCCAGCGTCGACGTGACGCTTGGCCCCGACGACCTGGAGCGGATCGCGGGCGCCATGCCGGTGGTCGCCGGCGAGCGCTACGACCCGGCGGGCATGACCGTCGTCAACGGGTAGGTCGCGGGGGACGGGCGGCGCGGCACCCGGCTAGGGTGCCTGGCATGCCTCTTGTCCGGGGGACGAGGCACGGGACACCCGGCTAGGCTGCCTGACATGCCCCTCGTCCCCACCGTCGTCGAGCGCACCGCCCGCGGCGACCGCGAGTACGACCTGTTCTCGCGCCTGCTGAACAACCGCATCATCTTCCTCGGGTCCACGGTCGACGACCACCTGGCCAACCTCATCGTCGCCCAGCTCCTGCACCTGGAGTCCGCCGACCCCGAGAAGGACATCTCGATCTACATCAACTCGCCGGGCGGCTCGATCTACGCGGGCCTGGCGGTGTACGACACGATGCAGTTCATCAAGCCTGACGTGGCCACGATCTGCTGCGGCATCGCGATGTCGATGGGGTCGCTGCTGCTGGCCGGCGGCGCCAAGGGCAAGCGCATGGCGCTGCCCAACTCGCGGATCCTCATCCACCAGCCCTCCTCCCCCGGCTTCGAGGGCCAGGCGACGGACATCGAGATCCATGCTCAGGAGATCCTCAAGACCCGCGCGCGCATCGACGAGATCTACGCCAAGCACTGCGACAAGCCGGTCGAGGAGGTCCACGTGGACATGGAGCGTGACCGCTTCTTCTCCTCCGCGCAGGCCGCCGAGTACGGGCTCATCGACCGGGTGCTGTCGACGCACTGACGTCTCTGGTTGGGGACGGACGTCGGGACGTCCCCTCCGCTACGTCCCTCCGGCTCCGAGCCGCCCCCGCCCGCCCGAACGCCGCGCCGGGGACATCCCGACGCCGCCCACTCGGCGCCCATCTGTTCGTGCACCCAGCAGCCCGGGCAGCCCGGGCAGCCGTCAGGCTGCGCCGAAGTGCTTGCGGGTGTCGGCGAAGAAGCTCTTGAACAGCGCCGCGTTCACCGGACCGCCGGGCGTGCCGAGGGCGGACGGCTCGATCGCGACCGTCCAGGTGAAGCGGCAGCGGTCCGGGCCGTCGCCCTCGACGACGTAGTCCTCGGCCAGGCGGTTGAACAGCGGCAGGTTGGCCTGCTCGACGACGAAGGTCTTGCGGTGGCCCTCCTCCCAGACGATGAACTTCTCGTGGACGGTGATCGCGCCGCCGAGGACCTTGGCGTCCCGCGTCGTGCCGACCCCGAACGGGCGCGACGAGGTCCACGTGATCGACAGGCCGCGGCACCAGCCCAGCGGGTCGTCGCCAATCAGCTCGGCCCACACCTGCTCGGCGGGCCGGGCGATCTGGAAGGTCTCGGAGAAGCGCTTGGGGGCGCTGGTGAGGAAGGACACGTCGGTGGGCTGCAGCTTGGGCATCGGCGGGGGCCTTTCGGGACGACGGACAGAACACGCCAACCTTCGCGGATCCACCGGTCCGATGCCTCCCGCCCCACTCAGGTCAGGTCGTACAGCGCCTCGTACTTGGCGTGCAGCTGCTCCAGGAACGGCCGGGCGTCCAGGTCGGCGCCGGTGATGTTGCGCAGCAGCTCGCCCGGGGTGTAGAGGCGGCCGTGGCGGTGGACGTGCTCACCGAGCCAGGCCTGCAGCGCCTCCGTGTCCCCGCGCCGCAGGTCGGCGTCCAGGTCGGGCAGGTCGCGCCGGATGGCCGTCCACAGCTGCGCGGCGACGATGTTGCCGATCGCGTACGTGGGGAAGTACCCCAGCTCGCCGTAGGCCCAGTGGATGTCCTGCAGCACCCCGGTGCGGTCGGAGGCCACGTCGATGCCCAGCAGCTCGCGGGTCCGCGTGTTCCACGCGTCGGGCAGGTCGGCGACCGCCAGGGTCCCCTCGACGAGCGCGACCTCCAGCTCGAAGCGCAGGATGACGTGCAGCGAGTAGGTCGCCTCGTCGGCCTCCACCCGGATCGGCGTCGGCTGCACGACGTTGATCGACCGCAGGAAGGCGGCCACATCGTCGCCGCCCAGCGCGTCCGCTCCGAACGCGTCGACCAGCCGCGGGTGCCAGTGCGTCCAGAATGCCTCCGAGCGCCCGACGAGGTTCTCCCACAGCCGTGACTGGGACTCGTGGATCCCCAGCGACACGCCGGTCCCGGCGGTGGTGCGCGCCAGCTCGGGCGCGGTCTGCCGCTCGTAGAGCCCGTGGCCGACCTCGTGCAGGACGGCGAACAGGCCCGTCAGGTGCGCCGCGTCGAAGCGGCCGGTGACGCGGACGTCGGTGTGGCCGAGGGCCTGGCAGAACGGGTGCACGGCGAGGTCCAGACGCCAGTGCTCGTCCTCAAAGCCCTGCGCGCGCGCCATCGCCAGCGCCAGCTCGCGCTGGACGTCCACTCCGAACGGGCCGGGCAGCACCGCCGGCACCGGCGCGGTGGCGATGCGAGCGATGAGCGGCACCAGACCCTCGCTGAGCTGCGCGAACACCGTGCGCACGCGCTCGGTCGTCAGGTCGGGCTCGTAGGCGTGCAGCAGGGCGTCGTAGGGGTGGGCGGCCTCCGGGAAGCAGGCGGCCAGCTCGCGGCGCAGCTCCACGTGACGCTCCAGGGCGGGCGCGAAGACGGCGAAGTCGTCGGCCTCGCGGGCGGCGTGCCAGGCGACCTGGCCGGCCGCGGCCTGCCGGGCCATGTCACCGACCAGGCGGTCGGGCACGCGCCGCGCGCGGTCGGCGTCGCGGGCGACGGTGGCGACCAGGCGCCGGTCGGTCTCGCCCAGGCCGTCGTCGGCGGTCAGCGTGGCCACCGTCGCCTCCAGCTTCGGGTGCGTCAGCGCCGCGTGCGCCAGGCGGCCGAGGGTGGCCAGCACCTCGCCGCGGGCCGCGGCCCCGCCCGCGGGCATCTGGGTCTGCTCGTCCCACCCGGCCAGCGACGCGGCCTGCGACAGGTCGTCGATCTCCCCCAGCCGCCCGCGCAGGTCTTCCAGGGCCGCGACGGTGAGCTCAGGCGACGGCATGCTCGATGCTCCCCAGCGACTCGATCTCGATGCGCACCACGTCGCCGGACTGCAGGAACTGCCGCGGGTCCATCGCCACGCCCACCCCGCTCGGGGTTCCGGTGAGGATGAGGTCGCCGGGCGCCAGCGTGCAGGTCTCGGCGATGAAGTCCACCAGCGCCTGCGGGCCGAAGATGAGGTCGCTGGTCGACGAGTCCTGGCGCAGCTCGCCGTTGACCCAGGTGCGCAGGCGCAGGTCCTCGGGGTCGTGCACCTCGTCCGCGGTGGTGATCCACGGGCCGTACGGGCAGCTGGTGTCAAAGCCCTTGGCGCGCGTCCACTGTGGCTCCCGGCGCTGCAGGTCACGGGCGGAGACGTCGTCGGCCACCGTGTACCCGGCGATCACGCCGCCGGCGCCGATGACGACGCCGAGCTCACCCTCGTAGTCCAGCCGCCGCACGACCGCAGGGCAGACGATCGGCCCCCCCGGAGGCACGACGCTGGAGGGCAGCTTGAGGAAGACGATCGGCGCCGCGGGCACCTCGCCTCCGGTCTCGGCGGCGTGAGCGGCGTAGTTCAGGCCGATGCCGAAGATGGCGCGGGGCGCCGGGACCGGGGCCAGGAGCGTGACGTCGCCCAGCGCATGCTCCTGGCCGTCCGCCGGGGTGCGGTCCCCCGAGGCCAGGCGGTCCAGCACCGTGGCGCCGTCGGCGAAGCCGACGAGCGAAGCACCGCGCACCTCCCCAGCGGTCGGCCTCGCGGCGCCGGGCGCCAGGAAGGTCGCGAGCTTCACGATGCCCGCTCGTGCACCTCGTGCTCCTGCAGGCCCTCCCCGGCCGGCAGGTCCAGCACGATCGCGCGGGCGTCGTCGGACGAGGAGAGGATCTGCGGCGTGTGCGGCGCGGTGATGTCCCAGCTCTGCATATGGTCTCCGGCGTGGGGTCGGTGGGTCGGTCAGCCGGCGGCGGCGAGCTGCTGCAGCACGCGCCGGACGGCCTGGTCACGGCCCTGGGACTCGTCATCCTGCCACGACCACTGCACGCCGTCGACGACGATGAAGCGCTCGCTGGTGTGATCCTGCACGCGGTCCACGTCGACCGTGACGGCGGCGATGTTCTCGGCGCCCGGCGGCGCGTCGGCGATCACGTGCGCACGACCGTGAAGCGTGACCGCCACGTTCGCGGCGCCCAGCAGCGCCAGCGCGCACCGCCCGTCGGCGCGCAGGGCAGCGAGCGTGGCCCGCCGTCGCCCGAGCGCCAGCAGCACGCGCGTGTCGGACGCGCGCAGCGCGGTGGACACCGGGATGCAGCCGGGGGCACCGTCGGACCCGACGACGGACAGCAGCGCCACGGTCCCGGCGGGCCACTGGGGCAGGTGGACGGGGTCAACGGGCTCCGGCATCTCTGCGGACGCTACCCGCGGAAGGGCGGGCTCGAACGGGGCGGAGCGGACGCGGCGCGTCAGGCGGCGTCGCGGTGCAGCCGCAGCTCGGGGCGGGTCCGGGTCCGGCCGGTCACCGCGTGCGCCTCGATGAAGTGCGCCAGGTCAGCTGGGCGCTCCCGCTGGGGGTGGTGGCCCATGCCGCGCCAGACCTCGGCGTGGGCCTGGGGCAGCGCCCGGCGCAGCGCGGGCAGGTGCGCGGGGTTCACGAGGCCGTCGTGCTCGCCCCACAGGGCGGCGACGGGGCCGTGGAAGGCGATCTGCCGCTTGGTGAAGCCGTGCTCCGACCGACCCGCGGCGGCGATCGCCTCGACGGCCATGCGGACCCCGGGCCCGGAGCGGAAGGCCCGGCTGCGGACGCGGTCCATGAGGTCCTTGGACGGCAAGCGATGATGGGCGACGAAGGTCGCGTACGCAGCGGTCACCGTCAGCGGGTTGACGAGCGCGAGCGGCAGCGCCGCCTCGGCCACGTTGCGGACGATCGGGAGGCTGATCGCCTCGGCCACGCGGATGCTGCCGAAGCCGGCCGGGGCCAACAGCGCCAGCGACCACACCTTGTCGGTGCGCTCGCAGACCGCCGCGGCGACGGCGCCGCCGAGCGAGTGCCCGACGAGCGTGCAGCCGTCGATGTCCAATTGGTCGATGGCCTCGACGATGGCCTCCGCGTACGCGCTGATGCGCGGGCGGGTGGGCAGGCTGGAGGCGCCGAAGCCCGGCAGGTCCAGCGCGTGGCAGGGACGCTGCGTGTCCTGCGCGAGCTGCACCCAACCCTCGGAGTCGTCCAAGAGGCCGTGCAGCAGCACGAGCGGATGGCCCACCCCCGTCCACGAGCGCACCCGGACCCGGCGGCCGGCGCTGATGGCCAGGTCGCGGACTTCGGCTGCGCGGGGAGCGGGCGTGTGCATGATGGGTTCCCTTTCGACACTTCCGGGAGATGGTTCGATGCCCCGGGTCGCACGCATGTATGCGTACAAGACCCCCTGCCTGGCTCACTATGTCATTCACCACGGCGGATGAGCGCGCCGACCCAGCCCGGACGTGCTTGCATACGTCCTGTGCTCGCCTTGGTCTCGTCCGTGCTGTTGGCCGCCGCCGGCGGTGGCTCGTCCGGCTTCGGGGGCGGTGGCGGCGGCGGGGGTGGCGGCTTCAGCGGCGGCGGCGGTTCCTACGGCCGTGGTGGGGGCGGCGGGACGGCGTCCCCCGGCGCGATTCTCTTCGTCATCATCCTCGTTGTCGGCTTCTTCGCCGTCAGCGCGCTCGTCGGCTTCCTGTCCAAGCGCCGGTACGAGCGCACGGTCGCCGCCCGCGTCAAGCAGGTGCGCACCGCGAGTGCGGAAGCCGCCGAGGACGACGCGTACTTCGCCGCCGACGACGTCGAGGCCGAGGCCGCCGAGCTGTTCAACGCCGTCCAGGCGGCGTGGCACGAGAACGACCTGAAGACCCTGGGGACCCTCGCCGGCGAGGACCTGCTCGTGGAATGGCGACGGCGCCTGACGGACTTCGAGCGCAAGGGCTGGCACAACCAGGTCGTCGTGCGGCGCGGGCCGACCGTGCAGTACGTCGGCCTGGTCAACCGCGACGACGACATGCAAGACCGCGTCGTCGTCCGGATGCAGGCCGAGATGGACGACTGGGTGACGACGCGCAACGGAGAGGACATGTTCCACAACGCTGCGACCAACGCGGCAACCTCGCTGCGCGAGTACTGGACGCTGGCGCGGTCGTCGATCGAGCCCGACGCGCGCTGGATCCTGCTGTCGATCGAGCAGCAGGACGAGGGCGAGCACCACCTGTCCAGCGACGTCGTCGCCTCCCCCTGGGGGGACGACAAGCGCATCGGGGCCGCGGCGACGCTCGAGGTCGCCGCCGCCGACGGGCCGGTCGCGGGCTTCACCACCGCCGACCTCGTCGACCCGGACTTCGCCGCCGACGTGCGCGCCGCCGCCCTGGACCTGTCGCTCGCGGACCCGCGGTTCGGGCCGGACGTCATCCAGGCCTGCGTCAGCAGGGCCGTCGAAGCGTGGACCGAGGCCATCGACGGGCCCGACGCCGCGCTGGCCGAGGTGGCGACCCCGGAGGCGATCCGCGCGCTCCTGTATCCCGACGAAACGTCGCAGGCCCCCAGGACGCGCCTGGTGGTGCGCGGGGTGCGGATCGAGCGCATCGACGTCCAGGGCCTGGAGCCGAGCCCCGAGCCCGCACGGGTGACGGTGGCCATCTCCGCCCGCGGACGGCGCTACGTGGAGGACCGCGACACCGTCGCGCTGCTGTCGGGCAGCCGCGAGGACGAGCGGAGCTTCGTGGAGTACTGGATCCTCGCCCTGACCGGCGACGCCGCGCTGCCGTGGCGGGTCGTGGGCAGCGGCGGCGTGCGCGAGTAGGCCTCGCCCCGGCAGGGCCGACTGCACCCGCGCACCGGTCGCAGCGGAACGGCACACTGTGCGTCCCGTGCGCCTGCGCTCCGTCCTGCTCGCCGTCGCCGCCGGCCTCGCCCTGGCCGACGCGTCGATCGTCACCCTCGCACTGCCGGAGCTGCTCGTCGACCTGAGCACGAGCGTCGAGGGCGTCGCCGCCGTCATCGGCGTCTACACGGTGGTGCTGGCCGCCACGCTCATCCCGGTGCAGCGCCTGGCGGCGCGGTATGGGGCCCCTCGAGTCGGCGCGGTCGGGTTCAGCGCCTTCGCGGCTGCGTCGATCGTCTGCGCGCTGGCCGGGTCGCTGACCGTGCTGCTCGCCGGACGCGCGCTGCAGGCCGCGGGCGGCGCTGCCGCCCTGGTGGCGGTGTTCACCCTCCTTACGACGAACAGCTCATCTGCGCACGGCAGGCGCCGGTCGACTCCAGCGCCCGATGCGCCCTTCTGCATCCTGACGACGCCCTCTGCTGACGGGGAGCCGACGGACCCGAGCGCCCGGACGCTGTGGCTCGGGGCCGCGGTGCTGTCGGCCGCGGTCGGGCCGGCCCTCGGGGGGGCGCTGACCCAGGCGTTCTCGTGGCCGGCGATCTTCGTCGTCCAGGTCCCGATCGCCCTCGCCGCGGCCGGCCTCTGCGCCCGGACCGAGCGGACGGCGCCGACCGCACCCGCCGCCGCCGCGCCCGCTGCGGCCGACGGCGGCGCGTCGCCGGACTGGCAGGCCGGGCTGGCGCTCGGCCTGGTGTCGGCCGCCCTGAGCGCCGTGCTGTTCCTGCTCGTCCTGCTGCTCGTCGCCGGGTGGGCGGTCTCGCCGCTGCAGGCCGCCCTCGCGGTGACCGTCGTCCCCGCCGCCGCCCTGCTCGCCGGGCGCGTGGACCTCGGCAGCGACGCGCGCTGGCGGGCGGCCACCGGCTGCGCGCTCGTGGGCCTGGGCACCCTGGCGCTGGCCTACCTGCCCGACGCGCGGCTGTGGTGGACGTTCGCCCCACAGGCCATGGCGGGCTTCGGGATGGGCCTGGCCCTGCCCGCGCTCGGTGGGGAGCTGCTCCCCGAGCGTGACGCCCGTGACGCCGCGCGCCTGCTGGCCATCCGCCACGCGGGCATCGCCCTCGCCCTCGTCCTCATCGCCCCGATCACCGCGACGCGCCTGGACGACGCCACCCAGCGCGCCCGCGAGCGGGGGGTTGCGCTCGCCCTGGACGCCCGCATCGATCCGGTCCGCAAGCTCACGCTCGCCCCCGCCCTGCTGGCCTCGGTGGACGCCGAGAGCCCGCGCGCCGTCCTGCGCGAGACGATCGACGAGAACCGCGGCACCGTCCCCGACGGTGAGCGCCCGGCGTACGACCGCCTGGCCGCTCGCGCGGACGAGACGCTCGTCGGCGCCGTCGGCGACGCCTTCTACGCGGCCTTCGCCCTTACCGGGCTGCTGGCGATCGCGGGCGGTGCGCTTCTCGTCCGCGTACGGCCCCCGGGCGCCCTGGTGGGCGGTCGGGGCGGCCGCCGCGGGTTGCGTCGTGCTCACCGTGCAGGTCGTCGCCCAGCACGGCTCCAAGCCGGAGGCCGTGAGGCTCGCCGACCCCTGCCTGCCCCGCACGCTGCCGTCGACCGGCGGGACCTCGGGCGCGATCCAGAACGGGGTGCTGGAGGGCCTGGACAGCACCGCCTGCGACGCCGGGTCCTCTCGCGAGGAGCTCGTGCTGGCGCTGGCCAACGAGGACGACGCCAGGCGCTTCGAGCGTGAGCACGGCGTCAACCCGCGCTCGCTGGGCGGCCTGCTGCGGTCGCTGGGCGGCGTCGTCAGCGGGCTGCTGCGATGACGTGGCACACGGACGCCGCCCACCGGCGTCGTGGTGCGCGAGGATACGCGGACCGATGTCGCCGCTGAAGGGAAAGCTGCTGATCGCGTCCCCTGCCCTGGCGGACCCGAACTTCGCGCGCGCGGTCGTGCTCGTCGCCGAGCATTCCGGCGACGGGACCCTCGGACTCGTGCTCAACCGCCCGTCGGACTCGGCCGTCACCGAGTCCGTCGACGAGCTGCGCGGCGTCGTGGACCCCGGCGACCCGGTCTATGTCGGCGGCCCCGTCCAGACCGACAGCGTCATGGTCCTCGCCGAGTTCACCGACGCGTCTCTGGCCGCCGCGCTGGTGCTGGGCGACATCGGCTTCCTCCCCGCGGACGCCGACATCGACGTCATCGCCGCGGACACCGTGCGCGCCCGCGTGTTCGCCGGGCACTCGGGCTGGGCGCCCGGGCAGCTCGACGGCGAGCTGGAGGAGGGTGCGTGGATCGTGCTGGACGCCCGCGCCGAGGACATCTTCACCCCGGGCTGCGACGGGCTGTGGGCGGCGGCCCTGGAGCGCAAGGGCGGTCCCTACGCCCGGTTGGCCCAGGTGCCGGAGGACCCGTCGGTGAACTGACCGGCCGACGCGCCGGTCAGCGCAGGAGCGTCTCGTCGACGTCGTCGAGGAGGCCCAGCGCGACCGGTGCGTGCCCGTCCTCGACGAGCACCGCGCCTCCGGGCCAGTAGGGGTGGGGCGGCCGGGCGCCGGCCAGCAGCAGGGGCTCGTACACCCAGCAACCGGAGTTCACGAAGCGGTGCCGGTCCCGGGGTGTCCACTCCGGCGCGTGGTCGCCGTAGCGCGGCCCGGCGCGGTGCAGGTGCCCGAAGACGACGTGGTCGGCCCGGACGCGCATGCGCAGGACGACCTCCGCCATCGCCGGCAGCCCCGAGTGGCGGAACTGGAAGCCCAGCGCGCCGGCGCTCAAGGGGGCGAGCGTCCCGGCTCCGAGCAGGCGGGCGGCCAGGGGCAGTATGGTGATGCTGGCCGACCGCGCCAGGCCCGCCGCCCGGTCCAGGGGCTCGCCAAGCAGGCCGGGCAGCGAGGCGGCGACGAGACCCTGCACCGCGGCCGCGCTGGGGCCGGCGGCGAGCTCGTAGTCCTCGGCGCGGGCGTGGCCGTCGGGGACCCGACCGAGCATGAGGCCGGTGCTGTTGGCGGGGAACAGGTGCCGGTCCAGGTAGTGCCCGTGGGTGGCCCACACGCCGTCGCCGAGCCAGACGCCCGGGTAGCGGACCTGGACCCGCGCGGGCTTCAGCGCGGCGGTGATCGCCTTCAGGCCGGCCGACGAGGAGGCCGGCACGCGCGAGGCCAGCCCGATCCGCCGCTGCTGGGCACGCTGGCGCCGGAGCCACGGCCGCACGAGGGCGTGGTCGTGGTTGCCCAGGACGACGATGACCTCGCGGTCGCGTCCGAGGCGGGCCCCGATGGACCGCATGACCGGCAGCGCGGCGCGCATCGCCGGCTTCGGGCGGCCCTCCAGCAACTCGACGGTGTCGCCAAGCAGGACGAGACGGTCGATGTCCCCCAGCGCGTCGAGCAGCGCCGCCAGCGCGGCCGGCCGGCGCAGGACGTCGCGCTTGGACCGCGCGCCGAGGTGCAGGTCGGAGATGACGAGGGTGCGCATGCCTGAGGTGTACGCGCGCTCAGCGTTCCAGGCGCACGGTGCGGGTGCCGCCCGCCACCGCGGCTCGCCACGGACCGTCGTGGCCGGCGGGCACATCGTCGCGGGCCAGCAGCAGCGCCGCGAGCAGCCGCGCGTCCGGCTCGCCCATCGGCCCCACCCGCAGGTCCCGGGCCGTGGCCGCCCGCTGTTCGAGCACGGTCACGTGGACGACGGTGTCGACGGTGAGGGCCAGCTGGGAGTCCGGGTGCGAGGCCACGTCCGGGATCATGCAGCATCGGCCGCCCGGCCACGCGCCCAACGCTGATCGTGTACCCCTATGACCTGACACGATCAGCGGTCGACGGTCGTGGCGGTCGCCCGCTCGGCGGGCAGCAGCGGCCACACGTCGATGAGCGTGCGCTCGGGTGTCGTGACCCACAGGCCGTCGCAGCGGACCACGTTGCCCGTCAACGTCGCCGAGTAGCGCACGAGCAGGCCGTCGGCGCGGACGGGCCCGATCCGTCCCGGACGCACGACGGTGGGCGACCGCGGCTCACGGTCGCGCATCTGCCAGAAACAGGCTTAGGTGAACACGATCGGCGGTCGGCGGCTGTCGCCAGCCCCTACTCCGGGGGCTTGTCGTACGTGGTGGTGAAGCTGTCGTCTCGCGTGTCGCCTCCCGGGACCGTGATCGTGCGCACCACGCGGATCTGGAAGTCGCGGCCGGACACCGCCTTCCGCGGACCGGGAGTCGAGGTCACCCGCCGTCCGCCGTTGTCCCCGTAGAGGCTGACCGTGACCGACGTCGCGTCACTCGCGGTCCGCACGAGGACCGGGGCGTCGGTGTCGTTGGTCCACGTCAGGTCGATGCCCGGGAAGTCCAGGGTGGCCTCACGGCCCGGCGGGTAGCGCCCGATGTAGAAGCTGTGGGGCTGGTGGCTGTCGAGCTTCAGGCCGGCGAAGTACGCGGCGTTGTACATCGTGGTGGAGAACTGCGAGACCCCGCCGCCCACCGACGGGACGAGCTTGCCGTTGGCGATGTACGGCGCCTCGAGGTACCCGCCCGCCTTCGTGCGCTTCCCGACGACGCCGTTGAGCGAGAACTGCCCCCCGGCGGCGATGACCGTGCCGTCGACGGTGCGGGCCATGCGCCGGATGTTCGTGACCCGCGGCTGCCCGGGCTGATAGCGGGTGGTGAACGTGCCGATGAGCATGTCGACGGCCTCGGCCGCCTTCGCGCTGACCGCCGGGGTGACCGTGGCCACCGGCAGCTTCACCTTGTGCGTGCCCGTCCGGATGGCGTCCGCGAGGTCGGCCAGCGCCTTCTCGCGGTCGATCTTGCGCCCGGTACGCGCCTCGCGCGTGACCCGGACGTCGGCCTTCCGCGGCCGGAACGACGCCTTGCCCTTGTCGTCGAACACCGTGAGCTTGGATGGGGCCGACAGCCGGGCGGACCGGTCGGACCGGTCGCGCCTGGCTGCCACCGAGGCCACGAGCTTCTTGAGCGCGTCCTCGTCGATGCCCAGCCGCACCTGCGTCCGGTCCTTGCGTGACGCGCGCAGGCGCAGGATCGGCGCCAGGCCTTCGGGCTCGACCACGACCGCGGACCCCGCCCCGGTCAGGGTCAGCGGGCGCTGCAGGTACCGCTCGGCCTCCCGGCCGACCTTCTCCACCGCCGCGACGGTGGCGACCTTCCGCGACGCGAACGGGGCCTCCAGGCGCGTCCGGCCCGAGCGCAGGGCCGCGACCAGGTCGCGTTCCAGCGTCGGCCGGTCGGCGGTACGCCCCTGGCGCGGCGGCTGGACGTCGACCTGCAGGCTCGCCGGGTCGACCGACACGCCGCCGGGATAGGCATCCCGGTTGATCATCCTGGCGAAGTCGCGACCGGTCTGCTCCAACTTCGCGTCGTCGACCCGGGCGACCGGCTGCACATCACGGGTGGTGAACAGACCCTTCGACGCGCTGACCAGACCCATCAGCGGCCCGCCGCGCCCCTCGTCCAGGACCCGGTCGACGGTCGCCTCCACGTCGAGGTCGTAGCCGGCCCCGGACGGCGTCACCCGCAAGGTCTTCCCCGCCGCGAAGATCGTCACCGGCCGTGCCGTGAAGCGTGTCATCCGCTCGCGCAGGGCACCGCGCGAGTCCCCCTCCACGCCCGTGCCGCCGAGCTGCGTCCCCGGGAGGGCCCGCCCGGTGTAGGCCACCCGCAGCGCGATCATGCTCAGCAGCACGAGCAGTGGGACGGCGAGCAGCACCGCCAGGCGCCGCCGGGCGCGACTGATCTGCGGGCCCCGCGGCATGGGCCGGTTCCGGGGCCGGCGGGGCGGGGGCGGGCGCCGCGGTCGGGGTGGTCGGGGGTCGGCCAAGGCCCCCGGGTCTTAGCAGCCCGACCCGACGCTCCGAGCCGCCGGGTGGCCCGCGAATGCGAACTTGCGCGCGCCGGTGGCGTACGATCGCCCGCATGTCCACCCCCGCGCAGGAGCAGACCCAGGTCCACGGCGGACGCCTCATCGCCCGCCGGCTGAAGGCCCACGGCGTGACGAAGCTGTTCACCCTCTCGGGCGGGCACATCTTCCCGATCTACGACGGCTGCCGGGACGAGGGGATCGACATCGTCGACGTGCGCCACGAGCAGAGTGCGACGTTCGCCGCGGAGGGCTGGGCGAAGGTCACCCGCCAGATCGGGGTCGCGGCGGTGACCGCCGGCCCGGGGGTGACGAACGCGATGAGCGCGCTCGGGTCCGCCCAGATGAACAACTCGCCGATCACCGTCCTCGGCGGTCGCGCGCCCGCCCTGCGCTGGGGCAGCGGGTCGCTCCAGGAAATCGACCACATCCCGTTCGTGACGCCGCTGACCAAGCTCGCCCGGACGGCGGACTCCACCGCCCAGATCCCCGCGCTGACCGACGAGGCGATCGCGGTGGCGCTGGCCCCGCACTCCGGGCCGACGTTCGTCGACTTCCCGATGGACCACGTGTTCAGCGAGGCCCCGGACCCTGGAGACGCCGCTCCCGCCCCCGACCCCGAGGGCGGCCCGGAGGCCGACGGCGGGCAGCTGGAGCGGGCCGTCGCCCTGCTGCGCGGCGCCGAGCGCCCCGTCGTCATGGCCGGGACGAACCTGTACTGGGCCCACGGGGAGACCGCCCTGATGGAGCTCGTGACCGAGCTCGGGATCCCCGTGTTCCTGAACGGCATGGCCCGGGGCTGCGTGCCCGCCGACCACGAGCTGGCGTTCTCGCGGACCCGCAGCGACGCGCTGAAGGGCGCGGACGTCGCCCTGGTCATCGGGGTGCCGATGGACTTCCGCCTGGGCTTCGGCGGATCGTTCGGCGAGGCTACCGAGCTGATCGTCGTTGACCGCGCTGCGGCGATCCGGGCCCATCCGCGCCCCGTGGCCGCCGAGCTCGTGGGCTCGATCGCCGGGACGCTGCGGGCGCTGGCGCAGGGCGCCCGCGGCCGAGCGCAGGACACGACCGGCTGGGTCGCCGGCCTGCGCACCACGGAGACCGACAAGCGCGCCGGCGAGGCACAGGAGCTCGGCGACGGCCGCAGCCCCCTGCACCCGATGCGGCTCTACAAGGAGCTCGCCGCCGTCGTGGACCGCAACGCGATCATCATCGGTGACGGGGGCGACTTCGTCTCCTACGCCGGGCGGGTCATCGACAGCTACGAGCCCGGGTGCTGGATGGACCCCGGGCCGTTCGGCTGCCTGGGCTCGGGGCCCGGCTACGCGCTGGCGGCCAAGCTCGCGCACCCGGACCGGCAGGTCGTCCTCATGCTCGGCGACGGCGCCTTCGGCTTCGGGGGCATGGAGTACGACACGCTGGCCCGGCACGGCGTGAACGTCGTCGGGGTGATGGGGAACAACGGCATCTGGGCGCTGGAGAAGCACCCGATGGAGTCCCTGTACGGCTACTCGGTGGCGGCGGACCTGCGCCCGGGGACCCGGTATGACCAGATCGTGGAGGCGCTGGGCGGGCACGGGGAGCTCGTCGAGGACCCGGACGCCCTGCGGGAGGCCCTGTTCCGAGCCTTCGCGGCGGGCAAGCCGGCATTGGTCAACGTGCTGACCGACCCGGATGTCGCCTACCCCCGCCGGTCGAACCTGGCATGATCATCCGCTTTTCGGTATCATAGACCGCGTCGCCGACGGATCGTGTGCGTATACGCACCGCATCCGGTCGGTCGTTGAGTGGTTAGGGGAGAAGCACGCGTTACACGTGCAGGACGCCTGGCCCGCACCCGCGGCCCGGTCTGAACCGATCTACGGGAGACATATGACACCGTCTGACCACACCGAGGAGACGCGCGGCATCCGCGCCCGCTTCGGTCGCAGCTCCGTACGCACCCGCTCCGTCCTCGCGGCCACGGGCCTCCTCGTCGTGGGCCTGAGCGCCACGGGCGTCGCGGCCACCGGCAACGTCCTTCGCGAGGGCGTGCGCAACGGCACGGCCGTCAAGGAGACGCAGATCATCGCCAACGTCCGCGAGAC
>JBBSUL010000030.1:0-28093 GCA_038234375.1 Solirubrobacterales bacterium
CGCCGCCGATCACTCCCGCCCGCATCTACGCGGCCCACCGCCGTCTGTAGACACACGACCCCGATCGTCCCAGACGGCAAAACCCCCTGCTAACAAGCACTATTACGCACGCTCGTGTGCCTCACTTCTGCGGAACTCCGGCTCGGGATGGCGCTCCTTGAACCCCGCCTCGGCGCGGCGCAGCCAGGAGACCAGGAAGGTCCCGGTTCCTGTCGCCGGGTCGAGCATGGAGACGAACTGCCCTTCGGGGTCGATGCCCTTCGGCATCGCGAAGCCGAGTCGCTCGGTCACCTGTTCCCAGGTGGAGGCGTCGGCGACGCCGTCGACGAGGCCCAGCCGGTCACGGAGGGCATCGTCCACGAGGCGCACGATCCCGTCGACGACCGGCTGCGGCGTGTAGTAGGCGCCGACCTCCGCGCGGATCCTGGTGTCGTAGGCGGCCAGGAAATGCTCGTAGAAGTGGATGACCGGGTCGCCGCCGGCGTCGGTGGAGCCGAACCGGTCGAGGATCTCCTCCACGTTCGTCTCGCGCAGATCGGCGACGAGGTCTTCGAAGCCCGCCGCATCCAGGTCGATCGAGGCAACCTGGTCGTGGACCTGCTGAAAGAACGCGTTGAGGAAGGGATTGGCCAGCGGGACGGCCGTAAGCACCGGGCTCGCGCCGAACCCGACGGGGTCGATGACCCGTGCGGTCAGCGCACCCGAGACGAGCGTCTGCGCGCACATGTCGGCCATCGCCTCGTCGTCGACGTCGGGGTCGAGCTCCTCGCGGACCTCCTCGCGCAGGGTGGTGAACGGGCCCTCGTCCGCTTCGAGCTCGAGCTCGGCGTGGATCGCGTCGCGCAGGTCGATCGCGACGCCCGCCATCCGCTCGGCCAGTTCGGCCGCCGAACGCAGCGCCTCCCCGTGGCGCAGCCGAAAAGCGTCGCGCCACGCCGCGCGCCAAGCGTCGGTCTGCTCGGGATCCTCGGGCCACTCCAGGCGCGGGAGCAGCTCTCGCGCCAAGCGGTCCAGCTGTCGCTGGGTTGAGCGGGCAGGATTCCACGGCAGCGAGCGGATCTCGGGCACGCTGCCCGGGGTGTCGTAGAAGGCCAGCAGGTGCAGCTCGACCCCGTCCGCGTCGGCAGTGGAGGTGAAGAACAGCAGGTCGTCGCGGTCCCAGGTCCGCTGGCCGTCGCGCTTGGCGCGCTTGCGCGTGACCAGGCCGCGCAGCAGCTGACGCAGCGGAGTGATCGGCAGCCGCGGCCCCGCCAGCTCGACGAAGAAGATGCCCCACGGCTGGTTGGCGGTCAGCGGCCGTAGCTCGCGCAGGCTCTGCAGCTGCGGAACCTGCTCCGCGGGGATGCCGAGGTCGTCGGGCTCGTAGTCGAAGACGGCTTCTTCGAGGCTGGTCATGTCCAGCGGCCAGTCGAGCTCCTCGGCGAGCAGCGTCACCACGTCGTCGAGCGAGGCGACCTCCCGCAGCCGCTCGGGATCAAAGCCGCTCATGCTGTGAGATCCAGCCAGGCGACGAGCTCGGGCTTCGGCGCGTCGATAGGGGCGCCCACGCTCTTGAGGTAGCTGTTGCGCACGTGCTTCTCGACTGCCTTCTTCGCCGTGAGCAAGGTGTCGCGCGTTGCCGCGACCTCTCGTGGAGTCGCGGGCTCGCAGCGAATGAGCCCGGCGATGACCGGCGGATCCTCGGTCAGGCTCCCGTCCGGGCGCCGCAGGTACCAGCGGGCGATCCCGGCCTCGAGCGTGAAGGCCTCCAGCTGGGTGTCCAGCGCGGGCAGCCGGTAGCAGAGGAACGTGCCCGCCTCGTCGGCCGTACACCCGCTGAAGATCGCACCCGGCATGCCGTTCAGCCGTTGCTCGAGGCCGTCGTCGGCGGCCAGCAGCGCCAGGTACTCGAGCAGCAGCTCCTCCGCACTCGTCGTCTGCCCCTGGTAGCTCTCGTTGAACTCCTTGAGCGTCGCGAAGTCGTCGTCGGGCGTGAGGAAGCTCTTCTCGATGCCGAGTGTCGCGGAGATCAGCAGGCTCTTGTAGGAGACACGCTCATAGAGCTTGAGCAGCAGCTCGAGCTCGTCGGGTGGGAGGAAGTTGTGCACCACCACCTTGCCCCGCTCGGAGGCGAGCTCCGGGTGATCGGCCACGATGCGGGCCTCGACCGCCGGGTTGAGCCGGCGGTCCACGCGACCGATCCGCTGCATGAGCCGGACCGGGTTCCAATGGATGTCGTAGTTGACGATGTGCGTGGCGTCTTGGAGGTTCAGCCCCTCGGCCAGGACGTCGGTCGTGACGAGGACGCGGATCTCCTCACGGTCAAGGGTCGGGAGCTCCACCGACGAGGTGCCGTTGTAGTAGGGCGAGAAGCACTCGATGACGTCCCGCCGGTTTCCCTTGCTCGACCCGTCAAGCTGGGCGACGGCATCGATGCCGCGGGCCTTCAGCGCGCCGTGGAGGTAGCGGGCGGTGTCGGCGAACTCGGTGAACACGAGCGTCTTGCGACCCGCCTTCTCGTTCTCGGCGGTGATCTTCACGAGCTTGGCGAGCTTGTCGTCGTCCTTCTCGGTAAAGCGGCCGGTGGCCTCCAGCAGCTTGGCGAGCTGATCGAGGTCGAGGAGGACGTCACCGAGGATCCCGACCATGTCGTAGTCGGCGAGCGGGTCGAGCCGCGTCACATCCTCGAGCAACTCGGGAGACACGACGTCTTCGGGCTCATCCTCGTCGAAGAGCTCGGGTTGAGGCACGGCCTTGACCAGCGCGGCGTTCTGACGCACCCAGCGGTCGTACTGCCGCTCGTCGTAGGTCTTGAGGAACGCGAGCAGCTTGCGCAGGAGGCGGTCGCAGGACTGCTGAAAGGCGCGGACCGAGCTCTCGAAGCGCTTCAGGAAGTTCGTGCGGATGAGCCCGACGACCTGCTTCTGCCGGTTCTCCTCCTTGTTCGATGGGTTGGGACCCTTGTAGTAGGCGAGCGGGTAGTAGATCGAGAGGCTGAAGAGCGGCGTATCTCTCTCGAAAGACTCGTCCAGGAGCTTGATCAGCGCGCCGTGGCTCTTGCGCAGCGAGTACGCCGCCACCTTGGGCGGCAGCGGCTCGGGGAACTGCGTCTGCGTTCCGCCCTCCGCCTCCTGGCTCTTCTTGACATACGCCCGGCTGCGCTGGACGACCAGTCCTTGGAAGAGAGCGTCCCCGCTCAGGGTCTCCTGCAGCTTCTCCGGGGCGTCGATGACCTCACCGCCGCTGATCTGCTGTTTGACCTGCGTGGTCAGCGCGTTGAGGCGCGCCTGCACGCTCGGCACGCCGAGGGTCGACGCGAACGTCGCGTCGGCGTCCCGCCCGGTGAACAGCTCGATGAGGTTGCGGAAGTCGCTGAGCGAGTTGTTGATCGGCGTCGCGGTGAGCAGGAACACCTGCTTGGCCCGGCCCTCCTGGATCAACCGGTAGAGCCGGTGGTACCGCGACCAGGAGTCCGGGTCGTCCTCGTCAGGCTCGGCGCCGCGGTTACGGAAGTGGTGTGCCTCGTCGACGATCACGACATCGGCCTCGTCGGCGATCGCGGCGAACGCGGCCGGGTAGTCACCGCCTCGGGTGAGGTCCGTGTGGTTGAACACCCGCAGGTTGTTGAACCCCGAGACCGCCCCGAAGCTGCCGATGTGGCCCAGGTGGTTCTGCAACTCCGTGTCCCAGACGGCCTCCCGGACGGCTCGCGGCGCGAACAGCACCACGCGCTTGCCTTCGTTGATGAGACGTTCGATGACCATGAGCCCGACGAAGGTCTTGCCGAGGCCCACACCGTCACAGAGGAGCGCGCCCTCGTGCTGGGTGGCGATCTTCATCAGGGAGCCGTAGCCCTCCTGCTGGTAGCGGTCGAGCTTGCGGAACACCTTGGACTCGTGCTGCTCCCAGTGCTCGCTTGACGGGTCCTGCGTGGCGACCAGGGTCTGAAGCGACTTGGCGTAGACGTCGAAGGGCGGGTGGGTCGCCGTGTGCCGCTCGATGGTCTTCAGGACATCCGGGGTGACGTCGACGGAGACGTCCCAGTGCTTCTCGTACCACGTCTGCAGCTGGGCGACCTCGAGGCGGCTTTCGAGGTTGAGGTTGAGCTCGACGTTCTGGGTGAGGCCGGGCCCCGTGAAGTTGCTGGACCCGACCAGCGCCTGGGAGCCCAGGACCTCGACCCGCCCGTGGGTGATGTAGGCCTTGGCGTGGAACTTGTCCCGGTTGTAGACACGGCAGACGATCCGGCCGTCGGCGAGTGCTGCGGAGATCCCTGCCGCACCCTGCAGGAACGGGTCCTCGCGCTTGGCGTCCTCGATGCTGTCGTCCAGGATGCGCTCGGCCCGTACGCGGACCGCGGTCAGCAGCGCCTTCTTGGTGGACCCCGTCACCTGATCGCCCATGAGGATCCGCATCCCGTCGAGCTTCTGCCAGGCGCCGTCGAGGGCGAGCAGCGCGCCGATGTCGAAGTAGCCGGTGGCGATGTCGAACGACTTGGCCACCTCACACCACTGGCGCAGGTACTCGATGCCGCTGCGCCCGCCGGGAGCGTTGTCGACAATAAAGAGCGGTTCGTCGTCAGCCATATCGGTGGGTCGCGAGGCTACATGCCCTGTCTGACGCGGACTGGACAACCTGCGGACGGTGCGCCTGCAAACGAAGACTCGGTCACACGAGCACGGGCACCTCGGGGCTGATCGCGACCTGCAGCAGCAGCGGGCGGCCGGCGGCCAGGCCGTCGGCGACGGCGGCGCCCACGTCCGTGTACTCCACGTGGTGGGCCTCCACGCCGTAGCCGCGGGCCACGAGGGTGGCGTCCAGGCCGGGGACGTCGAGGCCGGGCAGGGCGTCGACGTCGAGCTTGTTGAAGTGCCCGAAGGACTTGAGGATCGCGTACTCGGCGTTGGCCAGCACGAGGACGACGAGCGAGACGTCGTGCTGCGCGGCCGTCCACAGGGACTGGACCGTGTAGTGCAGCGACCCGTCCCCCACGATGGCCAGGACCGGGGTGTCGGGGTCGGCGATCCCGGCGCCGACGGCCGCGCTCAGGCCGTACCCCAGCGCCCCGGCGGGCGTGGAGAGGTACCCGCCGCTGCGGCGGTTGACGATGTGCTCGTGGTAGGCGTGCAGGTTGGACGGGGACTCGTTGACCAGGCGCACCCGGTCGGGCAGGGTGCGGGCCACGGCCGCGAAGACCTGCGCGGCGGTCGGCGGCTCGCCCTCGTCCGGGCGGCCCGGGTCGGCGGGCGCCTCGCGCACCGGGACCGGGCGCGTGGCCGGCGCGGCGGCGCGGGCGAGCTGCGAGAGGGTCAGGGCGGGGTCGGCGAGGATCGCGTCCCCCAGGGGCGCGCGGGCCAGCTCGTCGGGGCTGTCGGTCACCAGCACCAACCGCGTGCCTTCGGGGACCAGGCGGGCCGGGTCGTACGGGTAGAGCGTGAAGGCCGGGGCCCCGACGACGAGCACGAGGTCGTGCGCGCCGAGCGTGTCGGCCAGCTCGCGCGCGGCGAACGGAGCGAAGCCGGCGAAGCGCTCGTGGTCCTCGGGGAAGACGCCGCGCCCGGCGCTCGGCGCGGTGTAGACGACCAGGTCGGCGTGCTCGGCCAGCGCGACCGCGTCGTCCCAGCCCCCGGCCTGGTCGGCGGCCGCTCCGAGCACCAGGGCAGGCGAGCGGGCGCCGGACAGCGCCTCCACGAGGCCCATGAGCGCGGCGGGATCGGGGGCCGTCCGCTGCGTCACGCTGCGCGCGCACAGGTCGTCGACCTCGGCCTGGTCGATCTCGGTGTCCCAGTCGTCCATCGGCAGCGAGACGAACACCGGGCCGCTGGGCGGCGCCTGCGCGAGGGTGATCGCCTTGGCCAGCGCGAGCGGGACATCCTGCGGCCGCGGCGGCTCGAACGACCACTTGACCGCGGGCCGCGGCAGCTGGGTCGCGTCGGCGTTCACCAGCCAGTTCGTGGACGTGATCATCGCCCGCACCTGCTGGCCGGCGGTGACCACGAGCGGGGCGTGGCTCCACTGCGCGCTGACCAGCGAGCCGATCGCGTTGCCCAGGCCGGGCGCGGTGTGCAGGTTGACGAGCACGGCGTCGCCGGTGACCTGGCTGTAGCCGTCGGCCATGCAGACCACCGCGGCCTCCTGCAGGCCGAGGACGTAGCGCAGGTCCTGCGGCCAGTCGGCGAGCATCGTCAGCTCCGTCGAGCCCGGGTTCCCGAACAGCGTCGTCATCCCGCGCGCCCGCAGCAGCTGCCGCGTGGCCTCCCGCACCGTCGTCGTCTGACCCCTCGTCCGTCTCCGTCCGTCGTTGTCGAGGACGGGCCTTACCCCGGCGGCCCGTGTGCGCACCCATCCTGGCGCGCGGACCTGACGGGCCGGTGACACCCGACACTGCCCCGGCCCCGGGCCTGACCCCCGGCCGTCAGCCGCGGGGCGCCGGCAGCCCGCGCAGGATGTACCGTGCGCGCGCCGTGCCTTTGCGGAAGCGCCACGGATGCGGACCCATGGCCCACGGCCCGGAACCCAGCGTCCCGTACTCCTCGCGGAGCATCGCCTTCAGCTCCCCGCGATGGTCCCCGCAGGCGTACCGGTTGGGTCCGTAGCCGCCGCGTCCGTGCCACACCAGCCAGTTGCCGGGCTCGGCGTCCAGGTACTCCCCGTGCCGCACGTCCAGCAGCTGCTGCTCCAGCCAGTACTGCGTCTCGGCGTCCGGTCGGGCCGAGCAGAACTGACAGCGGAACACAACCGAGCACGGCACCCGGATGACGATACGCCTCTGTCGGTCAGGCGCAAGTCCGTGCGAGGATCCGGGCATGAAGATGCTCGACGGTGTGCGCGGACGGCTGGACGGGGTCAGCGAGGTGTGGCGCGGCGACCACCCGTGGGGCCGTGTCTACGACTACATGGTCGAGCACGAGCGCGTCGGCGGGACGCTGTGGCGCGTCGGCGGCGGCAGCGACCTGGGCCTGCTCTATCGCGCGGCCGCGGAGATCGGCGCCCTCCCCGCCGGCGCCCACGTCCTGGACGTGCCGTGCGGGGGCGGCGTCGCGCTGCGCGGCATCAGGCCCGGGCAGGACGTGCGCTACGTCGCCGCCGACATCTCCTCGGCGATGCTCGCGCGCACCGAGGCCAACGCCCGGCGCCGCCGCCTGGAGCGCCAGGTGCAGTGCGTGGAGGCCGACGTCGAGCGCCTCCCGTACGGCGACTGCACCTTCGACCTGGCCGTGTCGTTCACCGGCCTGCACTGCTTCCCGCGGCCGCAGGCAGCGGTCGCCGAGATCGCCCGCGTGCTCAAGCCCGGCGGCGTGCTGACCGGCAGCGCCCTGATGACCGACACCGGCCTGCAGTACGCGCCGCTGCGGATCGCCGGGCGGGCCGGCGGGCTGCTCGGCCCCAGCGGGACCCGCACCGAGCTGGCGCACTGGCTGGCCACGGCGGGCTTCCCCGACGCCCGGATCCAGACCTCCGGCGCGCTGGTGTACTTCCGGGGGACACGCGCGACTCCCGAAGGTGAATAGGATTCACCTGGATGAAAGGCCTCCCCACCACTCCCGCCGCGCGGCAGATCCTGCCGCCGTTCACCGCCGAGCACGAGGAGCTGCGCGAGTCGGTCCGCCGCTTCGTCGCCGCCGAGCTGCGTCCGCACGCCGACGCGTGGGAGGAGGACCGCTGGTTCCCCGACGACGTGTTCACCAAGCTCGCGTCCGTCGGCTACCTGGGCCTGAAGTACCCGGAGGCCTACGGCGGCCAGGGCGGCGACGTCCTGCACGACGCCGTCTTCGTCGAGGAGCTCGCCCACGCCGGCAGCGGCGGCCTGGCCGCCGGGATCGGCGCCCACATCGGCATCGCCACGCCGCCGATCTTCAAGTTCGGGACCGAGGACCAGAAGCAGCGCTACCTCGTGCCCGCGATCAGCGGCGAGAAGATCGCCGCCCTGGCCATCACCGAACCGGACGCCGGCTCGGACGTTGCGGCGATCCGCACGAGCGCGAAGCGTGTCGACGGCGGCTGGCTGGTCAACGGGTCGAAGATGTTCATCACCAACGGCGTGCGCGCGCACTACTTCGTCACCGCGGTCAAGACGACTGCCGACGGTGGCCACGGCGGCATGAGCTTCCTCATCGTCGAGAACGGCGAGGGCGTGGCCACCAGCAAGATCGAGAAGCTGGGCTGGCACGCCTCGGACACCGCCCTCATCGCCTTCGACGACGTCTTCGTCCCCGACGAGAACCTCCTCGGCGGCGAGAACCGGGGCTTCTACCTGATCATGGCCAACTTCCAGTGGGAGCGGCTGCTCATGGCCCTCGGTGCGGTGGCCGGGATGCAGGGCCTGTTCGATCAGACGCTGGCCTTCGCACAGGAGCGCAGCGCGTTCGGGCGGGCGGTCGGCAGCTTCCAGGTCACGCGCCACAAGTTCGCGGAGATGGCCACGACGATTGAGACCGCCCGCGCCATGACCTACCACGCGCTGCGTCTGCACCACCTCGGAATGGACTGCACGCAGGAGGTGACGATGGCCAAGCTCGCCACCCAGCGCGCCGCCTTCGACCTCGCCGACGAATGCCTGCAGATCCACGGCGGCGCCGGCTACATGGTCGAGTACGGCCTCGAGCGTGCCGCCCGCGACCTGCGGCTCGGGCCGATCGGCGGCGGCACCGACGAGATCATGAAGGAGATCCTCGGCAAGACGCTGGGCCTGTAGTCCGTCGGTCGTTGCGGCCGTCGTCCTACACTCGACGGGGTGACGTTCGGACGCTCGTTCAGCGGTGGGACCGACGACGGCGAGCGCGTCGGCGGCCTCGACGGCGCGCGAGAGATCCGCCGCGCCGACCGCTCGACGATCGTGGCCTCCGGGACGCTGGCCTGCCCGGCCTGCGACGCCCCGGTCGCGCCCGGGCCGCGCCCGCTCTCCCTGTCCGAGGCGCTCAGCTGCCCGCTGTGCGCGCGCTCCGGGCGCGTCCGCGACTTCCTGTCGCTGGCCACGCCCACGCGGCCCGCGCGGGTGGTCGTGCGCGTGAGCGTCCCGGCGGCGGGACGGCGCGGCGGGCGCGGGCTGACCGTCCGCGAGCGGTAGCGCCACCGACGCCACCGGCGCCGCGAACCCGCTCGCGTGGCCGTGGGTCAGGCGTGCGTGCTGACCGCGTCGACGGGGGCCGCCGGGAGGTCGAGCATCCCCGCGGGCACCCGGTCTGGCAGGTCGGCGCCGTCGGCGGCCGTCCCCTGCCACAGCATTGCGCCACGGCGGTGGTCCAGCGCGTACCGAGCGCGACCGGAGGCGTTCGTCGCGTACCAGACCGCGTGCACCGTCCACGGCAGGGTCGGCATCCAGAACTTCGGGGGCACCGGGTCGACGGGCGGGGTCTCCGCCCAGTCAACATCGGCGCAGACGTAGCCCTCGCCGTCCTCGTAGCTGAGGTGGGCCAGCGACGTGCCGGCGGCGTCGACGATCTGGGTCTCCCCCACGAGGATCGTCGGCCACGGCACGCCGGGGGCGAACGGGGTGGCCATGCGGATGTCGCCGACGTGCGACGGGTGCACGCACGGCGCCCCGACGACGCGAGCCATCCGGCCGGGGGTCTCGCGCGCGAGCTGCAGCATGGTGGCGTGCTCGCGGTCCCAGAACCACGGCCTGGTCACCGCCCACGACGGGAACGACGGGAAGCACATGCCACCGGCGACCAGGCGCACCCGGCCGCGCAGACGGGCGGCCGTCCGGGAGCGCAGCCACTCGAAGCCGTTGGCCACCCCGATCGGACCCGCGGCGGTGTCGGCGATGCCGAGGTCCTGACCCGCCGTGTAGTTGTTGTTCTCCCACATCGACGGCTGGTCCTTGTCGTGGAAGGAGACGGCGCCGTCGGGCTCGCAGACCGCGTAGGTGCCGCGGGCGTGTCGGCCGCGGACCGCGAGGTAGCCGCCGCCGACGGTGCAGCCGTGCGTGGCCGCGAGACCGCGCAGCGCGGCGAGCGTCGGCCCGTCGATCGGCTCGGTGACCCGCCGCATGACCGATCCGTGGATGTTCGGATGGTTCGCGCTCTCGGGCAGGAACACCATCTCCGGCGCGTGCTCGCGCACCGCCTGCCCGACGACGTCCTCGATGTGGCGCAGGTTGGCGCGCGTGTCCGCGCCAATCGCGACCTGCAGCTGGACGGCGACGACCCGCCGGGTCTCGGGAGTGCTCATCAGGCCGCTGCCGGCGCCGGGGTCAGATCGTCCGGGCGCGGATCCCCCGCCGCGGGGACCGCGTCCGGCTCGGCGGCCGCCGGCGCAGCGTCGCCGGCGCCCGTGGCGCGGTCGGCCTGCCCATCGGACCTGGCCGTCCCCGGGGTGCGCGGAGGCCAGTCGTAGTCGGCGCGCTCCGACGCGGTGATCCGTCCGTTGCGGAAGCGCGGGCGCAGCTCCTCGCGCCACACGTCCTTGTCGATACGCACCTCCTCCAGCACCTCGCGCAGGATCGCGCGCCGGTCCACGCCCCGGCGCAACAGGGCCCGGGCCGCGTACTTCGCGCCGCGCAGCGGGTTCAGCACCCGGTGCGGGGCCTGGATGCGATCGAACATGTGCAGCAGCAGCGGCGGGTCCTGGCCGTCGAGGTCGGTGAGCGCCTCCTGGATCACCGGGCTGACGCCGAACACGCGCGACTCGCGGTTGCCCCAGTGGTAGGTCGCGTTGCACTCGCGGTCACGGCGCGCCTCCACCGCGCGGGCGGCCGCGTCCGCGGCCGCCGGATCGTCGAGCACCGGGCCGACCGTCTCGCCGAGGATCCGGCCGAAGCGCACGGCGTCACGCATGCCCTGGCCGATGATCGGGTCCTTGAAGTGGCCGGCGTCCCCGGCGAGGGCCCAGCCCGGGCCGCTCGAGCGGCGGAAGAACGCGACGTTGTCGCCGGTCGACCGCAGCTTGGAGAAGTTCGTCGCGCCGCCGAGGCGCTCGCGAACCGCGGGGTTCGCGTCGAGCATCCGCTCCCACATGCCCTCGGGGTCCTTGCGGAACTGCGGGATGTCGACGGCCGGGCCCATGAACAAGCACAGGACGCGGTCCTCCGGCCCCGGGAAGATGAGCGCGTGGGTGTCGCCGGAGCGCAGCTGAATCATGCGCTGGCGCCACACGGTGCCGACCTTGGGGTCGTCCATGTACCAGAAGGCGCAGCCGCGCTCGTTGCGCGAGCCGCGGTACGGGCGCTCGGCGCCGACACGCTTGGCGACGCTCGAGCGGCGGCCGTCGGCGCCGACGAGCAGCTTGCAGTCGATCTGCACGCGCTCCCCGTCGCGCTCGCGCACGATCGCGCCGCTGACGCGGCCCGCCGTCCACAGGACCTCCTCCAGCGACGTCTTCTCGCGGACCTCCGCGCCCGTCTCCCTGGCGGTCTCGACCATCGCCATGTCGCTCTGCGGACGCGGGAGGTTGATGCCGTAGTCGATGCCGTCGACGGCGGCGAACCGCTGCAGGCAGCGGGCGCCGTCGGCCTCGACCATGCCGTGGGTGCAGCGCGGCGGGTCGTACGCGAGCATCCGGTCCAGCGCGCCGACGGCCTGGAACTCGGCCACCGCCGACGGGAAGTTGGCGTGCGTGGAGAGCGTGTCCGACGGGAACACCGCCCGGTCGACCGCGATGACCGAGCGGCCTTCCCGGGCAAACCCGATCGCGGCGGCGCTGCCGGCGCAGCGCGCGCCGACGATCAGGACGTCGGTGGTCTGAAGGTGGTCGATCTCGGTCATGGGACAACGGTACGACCGCCGGATGGCCGGGGCATCGCCACTCGGGGGGCAGCCGTTCCCCCTTCGGAGTGAACATCCCTTCCCACGGGCTCCGCGGGCCGCTTGGATGAGGCGCATGCACACGATCGACGCCCCCGCTCGCGCCGCCGACGCCACGGCCTCCAACCGGGCCACCGGCAACACGCCGCCGCGGCTGCAGGACTTCGACGTGATCGGAGAGGACACCGCGCTCGTGGAGGCGCTGCACGCCTTCGGGTCCGGGGACCGCGTCGGCGAATGCTCCGAGCTCGGCCGCGCCCTCGGATCACGCGAGGGCCTGGAGGCGGGCTTCCTCGCCAACGAGCAGCCGCCCGTCCACCGACCGTACGATCGCAGCGGCGCCCGGACCGACGAGGTGACGTTCACGCCCGCCTGGGACAACGTCATGCGACTCGCGGTCGAGCACGGCGTCGCCGGCGCCGTCTGGGCCGACCCGCACCCCGCCGCGCAGGTCGCGCGAGCGGCGAAGTTCATCGGCGTCACCCAGGTCGAGGCCGGGTCGGGCTGCCCGCTGGCCATGACCTACGCGAGCGTGCCCGCCCTGCGGCTGACCGACGCCGTCGCCGCGCGGTGGGAGCGCCCGGTCACCGCCGGTGTGTACGACACCGCGGCCGCGCCCGTGGGCGAGAAGGGCGGCGCCCTGATCGGCATGGCGCTGACCGAGAAGCAGGGCGGATCGGACGTGCGCACCAACACGACCGTCGCCGTGCCCGACGGCGCCGACGGCTGGTACCGCGTCACCGGCGAGAAGTGGTTCGTCTCCGCCGTGCACTCCGACGGCATGTTCGTCCTGGCCCAGACGCCGGAGGGCGTCAGCTGCCTGCTCGTCCCCCGCCGCCTCGACGACGGGTCGGCGAACGGCTGGACCATCGACCGCCTGAAGGACAAGCTCGGCAACCGCTCCAACCCGACCGCCGAAGTGCGGTTCGACGCGTCGCTGGCCCAGATGGTCGGGGAGCCCGGCCGCGGGGTGCGCGCCATCATGGCGATGATCGGCGGCACCCGGCAGGACTGCGTCCTGGGCTCCACCGCCGTCATGCGCACGGGGACGATCGAGGCCATCCACTGGGCCCGCCACCGCGGCGCCTTCGGGCGGCCGCTCGCCGAGCAGCCGGCGATGACCGCGGTCCTGGCCGACCTCGCGCTCGAGAGCGAGGCGGCGACGTGGTCAGCGCTGCGCCTCGCGCGTGCCACCCAGGACGCGATATCCGGGGACGCGCAGACGATCGCCTTCCGCCGCCTCGCGGGGCCGGTGCTGAAGTACTGGGTGTGCAAGCGCACGCCGATGCACGCCGGCGAGGCGCTGGAGTGCCAGGGCGGCTACGGCTACGTCGAGGATTCGCGCCTGGCCCGCAGCTACCGCGAGGCGCCACTGATGTCGGTGTGGGAGGGCTCGGGCAACGTGCAGGCGCTCGACGTCCTGCGCGCCATGCAGCGCGAGCCCGAGTCGGTGCAGGCGTTCTTCGACGAGCTCGCCCTGACCGCCGGAGCCAACCGGCGCCTGGACGCCGCCGTCGCCGACCTGCAGGCCACCGTGAGCGGGGGGGTGGAGGAGGCCGGCGCCCGCGCGGTGACCGGCGCGATGGCCCGCGGCCTGCAGGCGTCGCTGCTCGTCCGCCACGCGCCCGCGGTGGTCGCCGACGCGTTCTGCGCCACGCGCCTGGGCGGCGACGGGCCGGGGACCTTCGGCTGCCTGCCCCGGGGGACCGATGCCGCCGCCCTCGTGGCGCGGGCGCAGGTCGCGGCATGACCGCCGAAGGACTCGCCCAGAGGGCTCGCCTTCGGTCGGGCGACCTCGCCCAGGGGGCTCGTTCGCCCAAGGCGGGGGTCGTCCGATGAGCGCGGTTTCCGACGTGCGGCGGGTCGTCGCGATCCAGCCGGCGCTGCAGATCGGCGACGTGGACGGGAACCTGGGCAGGGTCGCCGACCTCGTCCGGAGCGCCGCCCGTGAGCACTCCCCCGACGCCATCTTCCTGCCGGAGGCCGTCACCTCCCCGAACGTCTACGACCGGCGCATGCGGTCGGTCGCGCGGCCCCTGCTCGGGGCGCCGCTGCAGACGCTGCGCGCGCTCGCCCGTGAGCACGGCTGCCTCGTCGGCGGCGGCTTCATCGCCGTCCGTGGCCAGGACACGCGGGGGACCTACGCCCTCTGCGAGCCCGACGGAGCCATCCATCTGCACGACAAGGACCAGCCGTCGTTCTGGGAGAACAACTACTACTCCGGCGGCAGCGACGACGGCGTCGCACAGACCACCCTCGGGCCGATCGGCCTGGCCAACGGCTTCGAGTGGGGCCGGGTGCGGACGGCCAAGCGCCTCGTCGGCCGCGTGCGCCTGCTCGCGGGCGGGATGCACTTCCCCTCCTTCCCCACCTGGGCGCTGACGCGGCCGTGGTTCATCACCCGCGACGAGCAGTTCCTGGAGCAGTACTGCCGCGAGACGGTGCCGCGGATGGCGCGGATGCTCGGCGTCCCCGCCGTCCACCCCTCCCACGTCGGGCCGTTCACGATGGAGACCCCGCTCGTGCCGGGCCTGTCGTGGCCGTCGCGGATGCTCGGCGAGACGACGATCTGCGACGCCGACGGGGTCGTGCTGGAGCGTCTGGGCTACGAGGACGGCGAGGGCTACGTCGCCGCCGAGGTCACCATGGACGACCCCACCCCGCGCGACCCGATCCCCGACCTGTTCTGGAACGCGCCGTTCCCCATCTCGGTGCACCTCGTCTGGTACGTGGGCAACGCGCACGGCGTCGTCAAGTACCGCGGGATGAAGGCGCTCGGGAAGCACACGTGGACGCCGGGTCCCGACCTGGACGCGTACACGCCGGCCGACCGCGCGCCGGCGATCGAGCCGCCCGGGTGGCTCGCCGCCGAGACCGCCGCCGCGGACCCGGCGAGCACCGGCTGAGCGGTCGGTCCGGCGCCGGGGCGCCTGCGGTAGCGTCAGCGGCCATGCCCGCCGCCCGCGGGGACGCCAGGTCCCCGCACCCGCTCGCCGACGACCTGCCGCCGTGGCCGGAGGACCCGCCCGCGGCCGCCACGACGGTCGCGCGGGCGGCGCTGGAGGACGAGGCCGCCGAGCTCGAGGAGCGCCTCGCGCTGCTCGCAGCGGACGCCGGCCCCGACCTGCGCGCGGCGATCGACGCGCTGCTGGCGCTGCAGGTGCGCCGCGAGCGCGCCGCCGACCGCCAGGTCCGCGACCGCCTGCAGATCCTCACGCGCGTGAACGCCGAGCTGACGACCCTGCGCCAGCTGCCGAGCGCCGAGGCGATGATCGCCGCCGCCCCCCGCACCGCCTGCGCCGCCTGCGGCTTCGACCGCGCCGTCCTGTACCGCGTCCGCGGCCAGGAGCTGTACGCGGAGGCCTTCCACGTCGCCGGCGACCCCGACGCCGCCGAGCGCCTGCTGCGCTACAGCCGCGAGCACCCCGCGATGCTGGTCACCGAGGCGCTGGAGACCGAGATGGTCCGCCGCCGGCGCCCGATGGCCGTCGAGCAGGCCGTCGGCAACCCGCGGGTCTTCGCCGAGCTCGCCGCCGCCTACGACACGCACTCATACGTGGCGGCGCCGATCATGCCCGAGGGCCGCGTGATCGGCTTCATCCACGCCGACCACCGCCTCAAGCCGCGGCGCGTGGACGAGTTCGACCGCGACGCGCTGTGGGCGTTCGCGGAGGGCTTCGGCTACGCCGTCGAGCGCGCGCGGCTCGCCGACCGCCTCCGCGACCAGGGCCGCGAGCTGCGCCACCTGCTGCGCCGCACCGAGGCCGTCGTCGCCGACTACCTCGACGCCGAGGTCGAGCTCGGCAGCGAGGACGCGGCCGGCACCGGCGCCACCCGCATGATGACCGCCGCCCTGCTCCCCGACACCGACGACTCCGGGCTCCCGGACACGCTCTCCAAGCGCGAGCTCGAGGTCCTGGCCCTGATCGGCGGCGGCGCGTCCAACGCCCAGATCGCCGCGCGCCTGATCATCACCGAGGAGACCGCGAAGTCGCACGTCAAGCGGATACTCCGCAAGCTCGGCGCGTCCAACCGGGTCGAGGCCGCGACGATCTGGCTGCGGGCCCACGCGCCGCGGCGGTGAGCGACGCCGCACCGCCGCCAGACGCAGAGCTGAATAGGATTCAGCCGCGCGCTGGCCCGTGACCGTAGCGGCCCGCCGACCACACAACGACGTCCACACACAGGAGAAGCGCATGGGAGTCCTCGACGACAAGGTGGCCATCGTCACCGGCAGCGCCCGCGGCATCGGCCGCGCGACGGCGGAGCTGCTCTCAGAGCACGGCGCCAAGGTCGTCATCAACGACCTCGACGGCGACGTGGCCACGCAGACCGCGTCGGAGATCGCCGGCGAGACCGCCGTGTTCTCCGGCGACCTGACCAAGGGCGACGCCCCCGAGAAGCTCGTGCAGACCGCGATCGACAGCTGGGGCCGCCTGGACATCATTGTCAACAACGCCGGCTACACGCTCGACGCGCCGATCCACAAGATGAGCGACGACTGGTGGGAGAAGATGATCGCCATCCACACCACCGTCCCCTTCAAGGTGCTGCGCGCCGCCGCCCCGCACCTGCGCGAGCCGGCCAAGAAGGAGAAGGAGGCCGGCGAGGAGGTCTTCCGCAAGGTCGTCAACGTCGCGTCGATCTCCGGCACCATGGGCAACGCCGGCCAGGCCAACTACTCGGCCGCCAAGAACGGCGTCGTCGGGCTGACCAAGACGCTGGCCAAGGAGTGGGGCCAGTTCAAGATCAACTGCAACGCCGTGGCCTTCGGCTTCGTCGACACCCGCCTGACGCAGTCCAAGGTCGACGACAACACGATGGAGATCGACGGCGAGACGGTCCAGCTCGGCATCCCGGACCAGATGCGCTCGATGGCCTCGATGCTCATCCCGCTCGGCCGCCCCGCCACGCCTGAGGAGGCCGCCGGGGGCATCTTCTACCTCTGCTCGCCGTGGTCGAACTACGTCCACGGCCAGGTGCTGAACGTCAGCGGCGGGGTGTTCTCGGGCATGATGTCGTGAACGGCGGCCCCACGAGGGGCCCGCCGTTCATTGGAGAATCGCCACGGGGGCGATTCCCCCGGACATGATGACGTCCGCCAGCGCCGTGAACGGCGGCCCCACCAGGGGTCTTTCTTCCGGGCTTGCGATCCTCCGCCCGCCCGCCCGTCTGGCGGTGCGCGGAGGGTCGGTGGCCCCTGATAGCACTGAAACTCCGTTCACGTCCTCAGAGGTGGCCGCTTGCGGGTGCGTGGAATCCGGGTGATGTATGGCAGCACCCAGGTTCCACGCGGGTCGGCGGCCGGATCCGCCTTCGGGGTGCGTGGAGGGTGAGTGTCACCTGACAGCAGTGAAACTCCGTTCACACTCCCGGCCGCGGCGGTGGCGACGAGCCGGCGGGCACGCACCCGCCGGCCGGCCCGCGGGCCGCTCTCAGCGGCGGATGCGGACGACCTGGTCGCGCGAGCTGGTGTTGCCCGCGGCGTCCGTCGCGCGGATGGTCAGGCGGACGACCACCCGCTGCCCGCGGCGGAGGGCCGGCGCGATGATGCCCGCGCCGTACTTGGTCAGGCGGGCCGTCAGCTTGGCGCGGACGTCCGCCTCCAGCGCCCGGGAGTCCGTGCGCAGGCCGCCGACGCGCCGCTTCCCGCCCACGAAGATGCGCCCCTTGACCCTCAGCTCACACGCCTCCGAGCAGCGCGGGTTGACGGTGACGCGGCCGGTGCGCAGCGGATGCTGCGTCCGCGTGCGGGTCAGCGACACCGCCGGCGCCGTGCGGTCGGCCTCGGGCGCCAGCACGCCGCCGGACCCGGCTACCGCCTCCAGCCGGTACACGGGGCCGGTCAGCGACGCCAGGTAGACGCGACCGGACGCATCCTCCCCGAACGTCGACACGCGCTGCACGGCCGGCACGCCCGGGACCGGGGCGTCGCCGGTGAGCGTCCCGCCCCCTGCGCTGCGCGCCGACCGCAGCTCGCCCTTGCAGAAGTCGGTGTACACGTAGCGGCCGAGCAGGTCGCCGAGCGCGGGGTCACGCACGACGTAGCCGCCGGTGATCGAGCACCAGCCGTCGGCGTGGGACTGCTCAAGGGCCGGGAACGTGAACCCGGAGGCGCTGGAGACCGGATTGCCGCCGGGGTAGGTGTGGGCGCCCTCGTAGCGGTTCCAGCCGAAGTTGCGCGCACGCCCGGTCCCGGCGACCACGTCGATCTCCTCGTAGGCGTCCTGGCCGACGTCGCCGATCGTCAGGTCCCCGGTCTGGCGGTCGAAGGAGAAGCGGAACGGGTTGCGCAAACCGTACGCCCACACGTCGCGCGCCGGCGCCGGGAACGGGTTGCCGGCCGGCTGCGTGTACCCCTTGACCGACGACACGTCCAGGCGCAGCAGCTTGCCCAGGCGGGCGTCGTGGTTGACGCCGGCGACCACGGTCGGCGCGCTCGTCAGGCCCTGCCCGTTGCCCGACGGATCCCCGCCCGATCCGCCGTCCCCCGTCGCGGCGTAGAGCATGCCGTCGGGCCCGAACTGCAACTGCCCGCCGTTGTGGTTGGACTGCCGGTCGTGGGGGATCGACAGCAGCGCCTCGAACGTCGCCTCGTCCGCCCGGTCCGGGGAGGACGCGGTGTAGCGCGCGATCGTGAGCGCGTTGGTCCCGCGGGCGGTGAAGTAGACGTAGAGTCGGCCGCTGGTCGCGAAGTCCGGGGCGAAGGCCAGGCCGAGCAGCCCGCGCTCGCCCAGGCCGCCGTCGGCCGCCGTCATCCGCGCCGAGATGTCCAGGAAGGTGGTCGACTGGCCGGCCCTCAGCACCTTGATGACCCCGTCCTGCTGGGCGACGTACAGGCGCGTGGGGTCCTGCGGTGTGGCGGAGAGCGCGGTCGGCTGCGAAGCGGTGCCGACCTGCACGAGCCGGACGGCCGCCGCGGCCGGGCTCGGGAGCAGCGTCGCGCCCAGGGCGGTACCGCCCAGGCACGCCGCCGTCGTCAACAAGGACCGCCGCACCGAACGCATACCGCGGATCATGCAGCAGCGGGGCCACGGCCGCGCCGGGCCCGGCGCTCCGCGCGCACGGTCTCGGCGACCGTGTCGGCGCCCTCGACCTCCAAGCGCTGGTACAGCGTGGTGATCTGAGCGAAGATTGCGTCGGCCACGACCTGCTGCTGGCCGCGCACCGAGCCGGGCGTGCGCTCGTAGGCGAACGGCTCGCCGTACTGGACGATGACCTTGGGGAACTGCAGGCGCTTCCAGTTGCGCACCTGCGCCGACCCGTAGATCGCCACGGGCACGACGGTGGCCCCGGAGGAGAGGGCCAGGCGGCCGATGCCGGGCTTGGCCTTCGTCGCCAGGTCGCCGGTGCGCGAGCGGCCCCCCTCGCAGTACATGCAGACCACGCCGCCGTCGGCGAGGATCTTCTCGGCGGTGACGAACGCCTCCTCGTCCTGGGCGCCGCGCCGCACGGGGAACACGCCGCCCGGCGAGTAGATGTGGACGAGCGGCTCCTTGAACATCTGCGACTTGGCCATGTACCGCAGCTTGCGCCGGGTGAACGCGCCGCACAGGAAGTGGTCCATGAACGAGAAGTGGTTCGGCGCGATGATGACCGGCCCGGACTGCGGGACGTTGTCGCTGCCGATCGACCGCGCGCGCAGGAAGACGTAGGCGTAGAACGACGTGCTCGTCCGCACCAGCTCGTACACCCAGTTCGGGCGCTTGGTCCGCGAGCGCTCGTGGTACTGGTCGAAGAACTCCTTCGGCCGGGGGTCCAGGTACACCTGGTCCTTGATCTTCACGAGCTTCTCGTCCGCCATGGCCGCAGATTATCCCTGCGCCCAGCCGCGGGAGCGCTCCACCGCGCGCCGCCAGTCCGCCAGCAGTCCGGCCCGCTCGTCCTCCCCCATCCGTGGCTCGTACCGCGTGCGCTCACGCCACGTGCTCACGACGTGGTCCTGGGAGAACACGCCGGCTCCGACCCCGGCCAGGAGCGCGGCACCGAGCGCCGTGGTGTCCGACACCTCGGGGACGACGACGGGGACGCCGAGCACGTCGGCCTGGAACTGCATCAGCCAGCCGTTGTCGGTCGCGCCGCCGTCGGCCTTCAGCTCGGTCAGCGGCGTGCCGGAGGCCGCCTCCATCGCCCGGAGCGCGTCGACGGTCTGGTAGGCGATGGCCTCCAGCGTCGCGCGGGCCAGGTGCGCGCGGGTGCTGCCGCGCGTGAGCCCGACGATCGTGCCGCGGGCGTACGGATCCCAGTGCGGCGACCCCAGGCCGGCGAAGGCGGGCACGAGGTACACGCCGTCGTTGGCCTGGAGGCTTGCGGCCATGGCCTCGGTGTCGGAGGCCTGCTCGATGATGCCCAGGCCGTCGCGCAGCCACTGCACGCCGGCGCCGGTGACGAAGATCGCCGCCTCCTGCGCGTAGACCGTCCGGTCGCCGATGCCCCAGGCCACCGTGGACAGCAGGCCGTCCACCACGGGCGGGAGCTCGGTGCCCGCGTTGACCAGGACGAAGGACCCGGTGCCGTAGGTGTTCTTGCCCATCCCCGGATCCAGGCAGGCCTGCCCGTACAGCGCGGCCTGCTGGTCGCCGGCGATCCCCGCCACCGGCACCTCATGGCCGTGCAGCGCGTCCGCACGGGTCACGCCGAACTCGCCGATCGACGGACGGACCGCCGGCAGCGACACCACCGGGACCGAGAGCAGCCCGCACAGCTCGTCGTCCCATGCGCCCTTGCGAATGTCGTACAGCAGGGTGCGCGAGGCGTTCGAGCGGTCGGTGACGTGCTCCCCGGTGAGCTTGAAGACGATCCAGCTGTCGATCGTCCCGAAGACCGCGCGCCCGTCCGCGGCCCGGTCGGCGAGGCCGTCGATCTCCCGCAGCAGCCACTCGATCTTCGTGCCCGAGAAGTAGGGGTCCAGGACGAGGCCGGTACGCTCGCGCACCAGGTCCTCGTGGCCGGCCTCGCGCAGCTCGTCGCAGCGGCCGGCGGTGCGCCGGTCCTGCCACACGAGCGCGCGGTGCAGCGGCTCCCCGGTCTCGGGGTTCCACACGCAGACGGTCTCGCGCTGGTTGGTGATCCCGACCGCCGCCAGCTCGCCCGGAGCGCAGCCGGCGTCGTCCAGCGCCTCCCCGGCCACCGCCTGGGTGACCGTCCAGATCTCGGCGGCGTCGTGCTCGACCCACCCGGGCCTGGGGAAGTGCTGCGTGAACTCGCGATAGGCGCGTCCGCGCAGCTCGCCGTCGGTGTCGAAGACGAGGCAGGTGGACCCCGTGGTGCCCTGGTCGATGGCGAGGATCATCCGCCCGCGAGCCTACCGCGCGCACCGCGCGCGCAGACCGAAGGCCCCGGGGTCAGCGGGGCCTTCGGTCCTGACGCGGTGAGACGGGGGTGCTGCCGTCCCCATCGACACCCGGTCGGTGCCGGGCCGGCGATTTCCACCCGCAGGCCCACCCGCCGCTCAGCGGCGGCTGAGCTCGACGCGCACGAAGTCCGAGAGCTGACGGCCGCGGTGGACGAAGCCCCGCAGGCTGCGGCCGGTGGCCCGGTGGGTGAGGTCGAGCTCGACCTCCCGGACCGTGAAGCCGCCGCGCACGGCGTCGACGGTCATCCCGATCTCCATGCCGAAGCGCGGGGCGAAGGGGACGAGCACGGGCAGCAGGTCCCCGCGCAGCGCGCGCTGGCCGCTGATCGGCGCGTCCAGCTCCACGCCGCACAGGCGCCGGATCGCCCCGCGCGCGTAGCCGACGGCCAGGCCGAAGCCACCCCCGACCCGCCGGGCGAAGGACGCGACGGCCAGGTCGCAGTCCCCGGCGCGCACGGCGTCCACGAGCGTCGGGAGCTGGCCGGCGGTGGTCGCCAGGTCCCCGTCGCAGAGCACAACGACGGGCGGGTCCTCGACGAGCACGGCCGACAGCACGCGGCGGGCGGCCAGCGTGGCGACCCCGCCCTTGCCGACGTTCTCGGGGGCGCGGACGTGCTCGACGTCGAGGCCCGCGAGCACCTGGGGCGTGGCGTCGGTGGAGTGGTCGTCGGCGACGAGGATCCGGGCGCCCGGAAAGGCGTCACCGAGCGCGGCGACGGTGGCCGGCAGGCGGTCGCCCTCGTTGTAGGCGGTGACGATGACGATGACGTCGGGGGCGTCCATGAGCGCCGGTATCGTCGCAGGCCGCCCTCACGGGCCGTCCCGCCCGCCCCGCCCGCTCAGGAGACCCCGCCCCATGCCCAACGTCGAGGCCCACATCACCGGCACCGTGTGGAAGATCACCTGCCAGGTCGGCGACGCCGTCGCCGAGGGCGACTGCGTGGCGATCCTGGAGTCCATGAAGATGGAGATGCCCGTCGAGGCCGAGGATCCCGGCGTCGTCGCGGAGATCCGCTGCGCCGAGGGGCAGGCGGTCAAGGAGGGCGAGGTGCTCGTCGTCCTCGAGTAGAGCCTCAGCGCCCGAAGCGCGCCCACGCGGCGCGCTCCTCGGCGGCGTCCAGCAGCGCGCGGGCCGCGTCCGCGCCGGGCGACCGGGCCGCTCCGCTCCCGCCGACCCCCAGCTTGACCAGCAGCGGCTTGCGGCCCTCGACGACGGTGACCTTCGCGTCCGGGTAGCGCTCCGCGCAGACCCCGCGCAGGGTTCCCAGGGTGTCCGCCAGCCCGATCCGCACCGCGGGCGCCCCGGTCCACACCTCGCCGGTGAACAGGTCGGCGCCGGCGTCCAGGCGCTCACCGCGGCGCTCCTTGACCCAGGCGACGAAGAGCTCGTGCAGCTCACCCTGCAGGCCGCGCAGCCACGCCACGTCGTCGGCCTTCTCGGGCAGGAACGGGTCCAGGCGCGCCTTGCTCTCCCCCGCCGTATAAAGACGGCGCTGCACGCCGATGCGCTCGATCAGCCCCTCCAGGCCGAAGCCCTGCGTGACCACGCCGATCGACCCGACGAGCGAGGTGTCGTGCACGACGATCTCGTCGGCCGCGCAGGCCAGCCAGTAGCCGCCGGAGGCCGCGAGGTCCTCGCAGAAGGCCAGGACCGGCACGTCGTGCTCGGCGGCCAGGCCCCGGATGCGGTCGGCGACGAGCGCGGACTGCGTCGGCGAGCCGCCCGGCGAGTTGATGGACAGCGCCACCGCCTGCACGTGCTTGACCGCGAAGGCCCGCGTCAGCGCGTCCTCCACCGTGGCCAGGCTGATGCCACCCTTCAGCGGCGGCGGGGTCGCGGTGATGATGCCCTGCAGCCGGACCACCGCGACGACTGGCTTGGCCGCCGGAAGGCGCTCGCGGAGGCGGTCGGGGATCGGCAGGGACAAGAGGGCGTCGGCGACACTGGGCATCCGGCGAGCGTAGTGGGCCGGTGCGGGCCTCACGGTCGGCGGCGGGCGGGATACCGTGCCCGCCATGCCCGGAGAGCTGAAGGTCGACGAGCCCGCGGACCGCGTCCGCCGCCTGTGCATCGCCAACCCCGCCAAGCGCAACGCGCTGGACCACCCGATCCTCGACGCCATCGCCACCGAGGTCGCCCGCGCGGACGGCGACTCCACGCGCGCGCTGATCCTCACCGGTCAGGACGGCATGTTCTCGTCCGGGTACGACATCGGCGACATCCCGCCCGAGGTCTTCCCGCAGGAGGCCGAGAAGCTCGTCGCCCATCCGTTCACCAGCGCCCTGGACGCCCTGGACGCCTGCGACGTGCCGATCGTCGCCGCGCTGCCGGGCCACACCATCGGCGGGGGCCTGGAGCTCGCGCTGGGCTGCGACCTGCGGATCGCCGCGGACGACATCAAACTCGGGATGCCCCCGGCCAAGCTCGGCCTCGTCTACTCGCACACCGGCCTGCGGCGGTTCGTCGACGCGATCGGGGTGCCGCGCACCCGCGAGCTGTTCCTCCTCGGGCGCTACGTCGACGCCGCCTGCGCCGAGCGCTGGGGCCTGGTCAACCGCGTTGTCGGGGCGGACGACCTGCAGGACGCCGCGCTGGACTGGGCGAGCACGCTGGCGGGGAACGCCCCCCTGAGCCTCCGGGGCAACAAGCAGATCCTGCGGGCGCTGCTGGCGGCCGAGGGGGACGTGGGCGCCGACGTCGCCGCCGAGCTCATCGCCCTGCGCGAGGCGTGCTTCACCAGCGAGGACTTCCGGGAGGGGGTCAGCGCGTTCGCCGAGAAGCGCCCCGCGGTGTGGCAGGGGCGCTGAGCGGGGTCGACGGGTGATGCTTGCGACCCAGACCCTGTATATCCCCGTTCACGTCGCAAGCATCGCGGCGTGGAGGGCCGGCTGTCACAGGCGGCCGGGCTGCCTCGTCTGTTGCTCATGACCTCCACCCAGGACCGCACCCAGACCCCCGATCCCCGCAGCGCGGTCGTCGTCGGCGGCGGCCCCGCCGGCCTCGTCGCCGCCGTCCACCTCGCGGGCGCCGGAATCGACACGACGCTGCTCGAAGCCCGGAGCGACCTCGGCGGCCGCGCCGCCACCCACCACCAGGAGGGCTTCGCGCTGAACGAGGGCCCGCACGCCCTCTACGTCGGCGGCTGCGGGATGCGCGAGCTGCGCGCGGTGGGCGTGGACCCCGAGCGCTGGAACCCGACGTCCTGGCGGTCGGTCTTCGTGCACGACGGCGCCGCCAGGCGCATGCCGCCCGGCATGGCCGCGTTCGGCCGCTGGGTGGCCCGCGCCGTGCGCACCCACACCGAGGACGACCTGCGCGACGTCAGCACCGCGGCGTGGCTGGACGGTGCCGGCCTGTCGGCGGACGCGCGGGCGCTCGCCGCCGCGTTCGTGCGCGTCACCACGTTCGTCGCCGACCACGACGCGCTCAGCGCCGACGTCGCGCTGGGCCAGATGCGCATCGGGGTCTGGCCCGGGGTGCGCTACCTCAAGGGCGGCTGGCAGCCGATGGCCGACGCGCTGGGCGCCGAGGCCGTGCGGCGTGGCGCGACGCTGCGCACCGGCGCCCGCGTCCGGGCGCTCGAGCGTGCCGGCGACGGCTGGACGGTCACCCTGGACGACGGGGTGCTGGCCGCGGACGCCGTCGTCCTCGCCGCGGGCCTGCCCGCCGCGGCGGCCGCCCTGGCCGGTGACCGCGCCCCGCAGGCGCCCGGCCCCGCCGCCGAGGTCTCCACCCTCGACCTCGGGCTCACCCGCCTGCCGCGCCCGTCGCGCCGCTTCGCGCTCGGGATCGACGAGGCGACCTACCTGTCCAAGCACTCGCCGCCCGGCCACCGGGGCGGCACGCTGCTGAGCCTGGCCAGTTACACCCGCGGCCCGCTCTCCGAGCTGGAGGGGATCGCCGACACCGTCCAGCCCGGCTGGCGTGAGCACGTGTCCGTCCACCGGCACCTGCCGAAGATGGTCGCCGTGTCCGCGCTGGCCACCCCGCAGACGGGCGGGCTGGCCGGCCGGCCGTCCGGAGACCGCGGGGACGGACTGCACGTCGCCGGCGACTGGATCGGACCTGAGGGCTGGCTCGTCGACGCGGCGCTGTCCAGCGGGGCGGCCGCCGCCCGCCGGGTGGTCGCCTCCCTTGACCGTGCGACGGCCGCGGCGTGATGGCCGACGTGTTCGCCGAGTGCCGCCCGCGGCTGCTGGGCGTCGCCTACGGGATGCTCGGCGAGCTGACCGAGGCCGAGGACGTCGTCCAGGACGCGTGGCTGCGCTGGGACGCGGCCGATCGCTCCCAGGTGCGCAACGCCGAGGCCTTCCTCGTCACCGTCACCACGCGCCTGGCCCTGGACCGCCTGCGCTCGGCCCGGTCGCGCCGCGAGACCTACGTCGGCCCGTGGCTGCCCGAGCCGCTGGTCGCCGACGCGACCGCCCCCGACCCGCTCGTGGAGGCGATCGAGGCCGAGCAGCTCAGCCTGGCCCTCCTGGCCGCCCTGGAGCGCCTGAACCCGGTCGAGCGGGCGGTGCTCGTCCTCCGCGACGTGTTCGACCTGGAGTACGCCGAGATCGCCGACGCCGTGGACAAGACCCCGGCGAACTGCCGCCAGGTGGCCAAGCGGGCCCGGGAGCGGGCGGGCGACGCCGGTCGCCGCCACCCGGTGACCCCAGAGCAGGAGGAGCGCCTGGTGGCGGCGTTCGCGCAGGCCACGGCGGAGGGCGACATCGACGCGGTGCGCGACCTGCTGGCCGCCGACGCGATCATGTACAGCGACGGCGGCGGCGTGGTCACCGCGGCGCGCAAGCCGATCTACGGCGCGGCGAAGATCGCCCGCTTCTTCGTGCGCGTCCAGGGCAAGGCGTCGTTCCCCGACGACACCGTCTACGCGCCGGTGCGCGTCAACGGGGACCCGGGCGTGCGCATGGACAGCCCGACCGAGGGCCTGCTCGGCGTCCTCGCCCTCGAGCTGTCCGCGGACGCGATCCTCAACGTGCGCATCGTCATGAACCCCGAGAAGCTGACGCGGCTGGCGGCCCGTCCCGGCTGACGGGGGCCGCCGCCCAGACCTAGACTGCGCGCGGTGCGCCTGGTCACCTGGAACGTCAACTCGCTCAAGGCGCGCCTCCCCCGCGTGCTGCAGTTCCTCGACGAGCACGCTCCGGACATCGTGTGCCTGCAGGAGACCAAGTGCGCGCCCGCGGCCTTCCCGGAGGCCGACCTGCGCGCCGCCGGGTACGAGGCCGCCCACCACTCCGGTGGGCGCTGGGCCGGGGTGGCGATCCTGGCCCGCGCAGGGCGGGAGCTGCAGGACGCGGCGTGCGGCCTGGCGGGCGAGCCGCAGGGCGATCAGGCCCGGTGGGTGGAGGCGACCGTCGACGGCGCCCGCGTCGTCAGCGTGTACGTCGTCAACGGCCAGGCCGTGGGGACCGAGCCGTTCGCCGACAAGCTCGTGTTCCTGGAGGCCATGGCCGCGCGGGCCGCCGAGCTGCGCGCCGCCGGCGGACCCCTGGTGATCGCCGGGGACATGAACGTCTGCCCCAGCGACGCCGACGTCTACGACCCCGCCGCCTTTGCCGAGGCCACGCACGTCACAGCCGAGGAGCGCCTGGCCCTGGCGAGGGTCGCCGAACGCGGCGGCCTGGCGGACGCCTACCGCGCCGTGCATGCCGAGCCAGCCCAGCAGTTCACCTGGTGGGACTACCGCGCTGGCCACTTCCACAAGGGCCTCGGCCTGCGCATCGACCTGATCCTCGCCTCCGCGGACATCGCCGGGGCGCTGGGCGACGTGCGTATCGAGCGCGACTTCCGCAAGGGCACCAAGCCCTCCGACCACGCGCCACTGGTCGCCGACTGGTGACTCGGGCTCAGGCCGCGGGGGCCGACGGAGCGGGCGGGTCCTGAGCAGCCACCCGCAGCACGGTGGAAACGATCTCCTCCAGCTCGGCGCCCTTCTCCAGGTAGGCGCTGGCCCCGGCGGCGAGCATCTGCTCGGCTACGCCCGCGGCGGTGAAGCCGGACAGCCCGATGACCTGCGTGGCCGGGGACACCCGGCGGATCTCGGGGGTCGCCTGCAGCCCGTCCGAGTGCGGCATCGCCAGGTCCAGGAGAACGACGTCGGGGTGCAGCGCTTCGACGAGCGGCACGACCTCCAGCCCGTCCCGGGCCTCCCCGACCACCTCGATCCGCGGGTCCTCCTCGAGCACCGCCCGCATCAGCGCCCGGAAGGCCGGGACGTCGTCGCAGACGAGCACCATCACGGTCGCCGCAGACGGGGTGGTTTCGAAGTCGGGCATCCGGGCGCAGCCTCTCGCAGGCGCGGTCGTCGTGCCTGGGCCCCTGCCTGGGACCGGGATCGACCCTAGTCCTCTCGTCCAGCCTCCGCCATCCCCAGATGTGGGGATGGCGAGCGCAGGCGCCGGACGGCGGAAACCAGCAGCGGGGGCGCACGACACGCCGTCCGCCATCGCGCCTAATCTGCGGGCCATGCCGCCGCTGATCACCCGTGACGAGGCCCGCGCGCTGGGGGCGCTGACCGAACCCGCCGACATCGAGACGCTCGTGCAGCGCGCGTGGGATGCGCGCGTGGCGACGTTCGGGGACGCGACCGACCTGTGCTCCCTGGTCAACGCGAAGTCCGGGGGCTGCGCGGAGGACTGCGGCTTCTGCGCGCAGTCGCGCTTCGCCGAGTCCGAGACCCCCATGCACGCGATGATGGAGCCCGAGCAGATCCTCGAGCACGCCAGGGCAGCCGAGGCAGCCGGCGCGCACCGGTTCTGCATGGTCACCCAGGGCCAGGGCCTGTCCAAGCGCGACTTCCAGAAGATCCTCGACGGCGCCCGCCTGGTCGCCGAGCACACCAACCTCAAGCGCTGCGCGTCGGTCGGGCACATGTCCGTCGACCGCGCCCGGTCGCTGAAGGACGCGGGCATCCAGCGCGTCCACCACAACGTCGAGACCGCGCAGTCCTACTACCCCGAGGTGTCGTCCACCGTCCGCTACGAGGGGCGCCTGCGCACGATCGAC